>JBEKNT010000432.1:0-5734 GCA_049522565.1 Acetobacteraceae bacterium | reverse complement strand
CGCGGTCCTGGCGCTCGATCTCAAGAAAGCCGGTGGGCTTGCCCATTGTTTCTCCTCTGTTTCAACCTCTCCCGCTATGCGGGAGAGGTCGCCGCGGAGCGGCGGGTGAGGGTAATCGGGTCGCCTCGCTCTACCTGCTACGGGGCGACCCGATCACCCTCACCCACGCCGCTGCGCGTCTCGACCTCTCCCGCGCAGCGGGAGAGGTTACTCCGCCGCCACGGTGTTCGCCGCCGTCTGCTCCGCCCGCAAATCCAGCAGCGCGCGGCGGAAGTCGCGGGGCACGACTTTGACGAAGCGCGCGAGCGCGTTCTCCCAGTCGTCCAGCAGCGCGCGCGCCCGCGCGCTGCCGGTGAACAGCAAATGCCGCTCGACCAGAATGCGCAGGCGCTCGGCGTCGAAGCGCAGCGGATCGCCCATGCCGTTGTCCTCGACGCTGACCGCGCGCTGGCGCGGCCGGCCAGGCGTGTCGGCGAGGCCGATCTCCGGCGGTGCGATCGGTTCCAGATCGACCCCGGTCAGGTTGCACAGCTTCTTGAACCGCGCATGCTCGTCATAGACATAGGCAATGCCGCCCGACATGCCGGCGGCGAAGTTGCGGCCGGTGGCGCCGAGCACCACGACCGTGCCTCCGGTCATGTATTCGCAGCCATGGTCGCCGCAGCCTTCCACCACCGCAACGGCACCGGAGTTGCGCACCGCGAAGCGCTCGCCGGCGACACCGTTGAAATACGCCTCGCCGGCGATCGCGCCGTACAGCACGGTGTTGCCGACGATGATGTTTTCCAGCGGATCGCGCTTCGCCTCGGGCGGCTGGCGCACCACGACGCGGCCGCCGGACAGGCCTTTGCCGACATAGTCGTTGGCGTCGCCGGTCAGATTCAGTGTCACGCCGCGCGCGAGGAAGGCGCCGAAGCTGCCGCCCGCCGTGCCGTGCAGGTTGATCGCGATGGTGTCGTCCGGCAGCCCGGTATGGCCGTAGCGTTGCGCCACCTCGCCTGACAGCATCGCGCCGACGGTGCGGTTGACGTTGCGAATGTCATGCTCGATGCGCACCGGCTCACCGCGTTCCAGCGCCGCCGCCGCGCGGCCGATGAACTCGTTGTCCAGCGCGCGATCCAGGTGGTGATCCTGCTTTTCGCAATTGTGGATCGCCACGCCGGGCTTCGGCGTCACCTGGTGCAGTACGCGCGACAGATCGACACCCTTTGCCTTCCAATGGTCGATGACGGGGCGGGTATCCAGCCGATCCACGCGGCCGATCATCTCGCTGAAACTGCGGAATCCGAGTTGCGCCATCAACTCGCGCACTTCCTCCGCGATGTAGAAGAAGAAGTTGATGACGTGTTCCGGTGTGCCGGTGAATCGCGCGCGCAGCACCGGGTCCTGCGTGGCGATGCCGACCGGGCAGGTATTCAAGTGGCACTTGCGCATCATGATGCAGCCGGCGGCGATCAGCGGCGCGGTGGAGAAACCGAACTCGTCCGCGCCGAGCAGGGCGCCGATGACGACGTCGCGACCGGTGCGAAGGCCGCCATCGACCTGCACCGCGATCCGCCCGCGCAAGCCGTTCAGTACCAAGGTTTGCTGGGTTTCGGCGAGGCCGATCTCCCACGGCGATCCGGCATGCGTCAGCGACGTGAGCGGCGAGGCGCCGGTGCCGCCCTCGAAACCGGAAATCGTCACGTGATCGGCGCGTGCTTTCGACACGCCGGCGGCGACGGTCCCGACGCCCACTTCGGACACCAGCTTCACCGACACGCGGGCACGCGGATTGGCGTTCTTCAGGTCGTGAATAAGCTGCGCCAGGTCCTCGATCGAGTAGATGTCGTGGTGCGGCGGTGGGGAAATCAGACCCACGCCCGGTGTCGAATACCGCACGCGGGCGATGTTCTTGTCCACCTTGCGACCGGGCAACTGGCCGCCTTCGCCGGGCTTGGCGCCCTGCGCCATCTTGATCTGCAGGTCGTCGGCGTTGACCAGGTATTCCGCGGTGACGCCGAACCTGCCTGATGCCACCTGCTTGATGGCCGAGCGCATGGAATCGCCGTTGGGCAGCTTCTTGTAGCGGTCGGACTCTTCACCGCCCTCGCCGGTGTTGGATTTGCCGCCGATGCGGTTCATCGCGATGGCCAGCGTGGTGTGCGCCTCGCGCGAGATCGACCCGAAGCTCATCGCGCCGGTGGCGAAGCGATGCACGATCGAGGCCGCTGATTCGACTTCCTCCAGCGGCACCGGCGTATCGGCCAAACGCAACTGCATCAGCCCGCGGATGGTCAGATGCCGCGTGCTCTGGTCGTTGATGGTCTGGGTGAACTCGCGGAACGTCGCAAAGGATTCGCCACGCACCGCGTGCTGCAACTTGGCCACCGAGTCCGGCGTCCAGGCATGGGCCTCGCCACGCAGTCGGAAAGCGTAGTCGCCGCCAACATCGAGCATGTCCTGATAGATCGGGTTGCCGTCATAGGCGTTGTAATGGCGCTGCACCGCCTCCCGCGCGACCTCGAGGAAGCCGACCCCCTCGATCTGCGTGGCGGTGCCGGTGAAGCATTTCTCCACGAAGTCGGAGGCCAGGCCCACCGCATCGAAGATCTGCGCGCCGCAATACGACTGGTAGGTGGAGATCCCCATCTTGGAGATCACCTTCAGGATGCCCTTGCCGACCGCCTTGATGTAGTTCTTCTGTACCTCGTACGGCTTCAGCGGCATGCCGTTCTGCACCCGCAACTGCTCCAGCGTTTCGAACGCCAGATACGGGTTGACGGCTTCCGCGCCATAGCCCGCGAGGACGCAGAAATGGTGCACCTCGCGCGCTTCGCCGGTCTCCACGACCAGGCCGGTGCTGGTGCGCAGGCCCTGGCGGATCAGGTGATGGTGCGTCGCCGCGGTCGCGAGCAAGGCGGGGATGGGGATGCGGTGCGGACCGACGGCGCGGTCGGAAAGGATCAGGATGTTGTGGTTGGCCAGCACCGCGTCGGTCGCCTCGCGGCAGACGCGCTCGATGGCGCGCTGCAAGCCCTCGGCGCCTTCCACGGCCGGCCATGTGGTATCGATCGTCGCGGTCCGGAACGCGCCAACCTCCAGGCTGTCGATGCCCTTGATCTTGTCCAGATCGCCGTTGGTCAGGATCGGCTGCGACACCTCCAGCCGGTAGTGGTTGCCGGCATGATGGCCGAGCAGGTTCGGGCGCGGGCCGATCATGGAAACCAGCGACATCACCAGTTCCTCGCGGATCGGATCGATCGGCGGGTTGGTGACCTGGGCGAAGTTCTGCTTGAAGTAGTTGTACAGCAGCTTGGGCTTGTCGGAGAGCACGGCGATCGGCGTATCGGTGCCCATCGAGCCGACCGGATCCTCGCCGTCGCGCGCCATCGGCTCGAGGAAGAACTGCATGTCCTCCTGCGTGTAGCCGAACGCTTGCTGGTGCCGCAGCAGCGTCTCGAGATCGTTAGGGCGTGGCAGCGCGCGGCGCTCGCCGTTGTCCGGCAATTCTTCCAGCTTGAACTGCGTCTGCTTCAGCCATTCGGCGTAGGGCTGCGCGCGGGCGAGTTTCTGCTTGATCTCGGCATCGTCGATGATGCGGCCTTCTTCCAGGTCGATCAGCAGCATCTTGCCCGGCTGCAAGCGCCACTTATGGACGATGCGCTCCTCCGGTACCGGCAGCACGCCGGCTTCCGAGGCCATGATCACGTGGTCGTCGTCGGTGACGACGTAACGCGCGGGACGCAGGCCGTTGCGGTCGAGCGTGGCGCCGATCTGCCGCCCGTCGGTGAAGGCGATGGCGGCCGGACCATCCCACGGCTCCATCAGCGCGGCGTAGTACTCGTAGAACGCCTTGCGGTCGGCATCCATCATCGGATTGCCGGCCCAGGCTTCCGGGATCAGCATCATCATCGCATGCGCCAGCGAGTAGCCGCCGGCGATGAGGATCTCCAGCGCGTTGTCGATGCAGGCGGTGTCCGACTGGCCATGCGGGATCAGCGGCCACATCTTGTCGAGATCGGGCCCGATCAGGTCGGACGACATCGAGCGGCGCCGCGCATACATCCAGTTGACGTTGCCGCGGACGGTGTTGATCTCGCCGTTATGCGCCAGGAAGCGGTACGGGTGCGCCAGCTTCCAGGACGGGAAGGTATTGGTGGAGAAGCGCTGATGCACCAGCGCCAGTGCCGATTCCGTCAGCGGGTTGTGCAGGTCTTCGTAGAAGCTTCCCACCTGCGGCGCCAGCAGCAGGCCCTTATAGACCATGGTGCGGGTGGAGAACGAGGGCATGTAGAGATTGCCCAGGCCTGGCAAATGCCGCTTGTCTTCCAGCGTGCGGATGTTGTTCAGGATCTGTTTGCGGATGGCGAGGATCTTTCGCTCGAACGCATCCTGGTCCTTGATCTGCGGGCTGGCGGCGACGATGGCCTGGCGGATCACCGGCATCGTCTCGATCACCGTTTGGCCGAGGCCGGTGAGGTCGGTCGGCACGTCGCGCCAGCCGACGAAGGTCTGACCCTCCTTGGCGACCACCTCCGCAAAGTGTTGCTCGGCATACTCGCGGGCGCGAGAATCCTGCGGCAGGAAGCACATGGCGACGGCGTAGCGGCCGGCTTTGGGCAGGCGCTTGCCCGCCTTGTCGGCCCAGTCGTGCAGCAGGCGGTCCGGCATCTGGATCAGGCAGCCGGCGCCGTCGCCCACCAGCGGGTCGGCGCCGACCGCGCCGCGATGGTCGAGATTGACCAGGATTTTCAGGCCCTGGCGGATCAGGTCGTGCGACTTTCGGCCCTTGATATTCACGACGAAGCCGACGCCACAGGCGTCATGCTCATTGCGGGGGTCGTACAGGCCTTGTTGCGCAACCATTTCCATGTCGTTCTCTGTCCCGGGGTAGCCGGCGGCGGGGTCAGGCATCGGCAAACGGCCCTTATGGCGTGCCGGGGCGGCCCCTGGCAACCATGCCGCAGTGCAGCGTAGGGATGCGGCGGCGGCGGAGCAAGGCGGAAATCCGCCCCGGGAGCGGGTTTCTGACCGGTGAGGGCGACTGGGGCCGGGGCTGTGGCAAAGGTTCTCCCCCTCCCCTTGTGGCAGGGGGTTGGGGGAGGGGTGCGTGTATCGCCGGTCAGCGGATGTACGCGCCCCTCCCCCAACCCCCGCCCACAAGGGGAGGGGAGCATCTTGTTGGCTCAGTCGGCAACGAAGCCGCGGTAGAGTTCCGCCATGTCCTCCACCGCCGCGGTGTAGATCCGTTCGCCATGCTCCGGCGACGACAGCGAGGGATCGGAGCCGATGCGGCCGTCCGGGAAGCGGCGGCGGTAGTCGGCGCTGTCGTAGAAAGCCGGGCTGCGCGGCGCCACCTTCGGCGACATCTGCGCGTGCTTGATCGCCTGCGGCTGGTAGTATTGCGCCAGCGAAACCTCCGACGCGGTGGCGTGGCTGCCCTCGGACTCGCCATACAGTTCCTTGGTCAGCTTGCGTACCCGGGGACCGTCCGCCCACATCACCATCTTGCAGCGCACCGGCCAGGTGTCGGTCTGCGCACGCAACGACACCGCGGCGTAGATCTCCGAGAAGGCGGTGCTCACCGGAGCGATGTTGCCGCCGTGGCCGTTGATGAACAGGAAGCGTTCGAACCCGTGGCGGATCAGCGAGGTGACGACGTCGTTCACCACGGCGATCAGGGTGGTGGGCCGCAAGGTGATCGAGCCGGTGAATGCCATGTGGTGCTGCGACATGCCGATGGTCAGGGTCG
>JBEKNT010000431.1:0-5740 GCA_049522565.1 Acetobacteraceae bacterium | reverse complement strand
CGGAGCGACGAAGCAATCTCTTGCGCGAGGAGCAGCCGCTCGTCAGGCAGGAGATTGCTTCGTCGCTTCGCTCCTCGCAATGACAGACGGACGGACAGATGGACGGGCGGTCGTGGTAGCCAGCGGGAGAGCAGCTTTGGTAAGCGTAGAATCGTTGCAGATCTGGACGACGACCGCGGCCGCTCCGCGCGGCAGCGCAAGGACGGCGCGCGAGCTGGAGACCGCCGGTTGGGACGGCATGCTGGTCGTCGACTCGCAGAACCTGTCCGGCGATCCCTATGTCGCGTTGGCGATGGCGGCGAGTGCGACGACGCGGCTTGGCCTCGGCACCGGCGTGACGAATTGCGTCACCCGGCATGCCTCGGTGACCGCGGCGTCGATTGCCAGCGTGCAGCGCATCGCGGGCGGAAGGGCGGTGCTGGGCATCGGGCGGGGCGATTCGGCGCTGGCGCATCTGGGTCGCGCGCCGGCGCGGCTGCCGGCGTTCGCCCGCTATCTGCGGCAGTTACGCGCCTACCTTGCCGGCGAGGCGGTGGCGTTCGCGGACATCGACATTCCCGCCGAGATCGCGCCGCCGCTGTCGGAACTGGAACTCGCCGATGCGCCACCGGCGAGCCGGATCGAGTGGATCTCCGCCGGACCGAGGGTGCCGATCGAAGTGGCGGCCAGCGGGCCGCGCGTCATCGCGCTCGCGGCGCTGCACGCCGACCGGGTGATGTTCGCGCTGGGCGCCGACGTGGAGCGCATCGCGTGGGGCATCGGCGTGGCCCGCAAGGCGCGTCAGGACGCCGGGCTGGACCCGGACGGCATCGCGTTCGGCGCCTATGTGAATTGCGCCTGCCATGGCGATATCGGCGTCGCGCGCAACCTAGTGCGCGGCGGGTTGACCACGTTCGCACGCTTTTCGGTCATGCATGGCACGGCAAGCGGTCCGCTGTCGGGCACCGATCGCGGCGTGCTGAGCGACCTGCGCAACGCCTACGACATGCGCGCCCACACGCGCGGCGATTCACCGCAGGCCAGCACACTGACCGAGGCGTTCATCGACCGGTTCGCCATCGTCGGTCCGCCGGAGGTGTGCATCGCTCGGCTGCGGTCGCTGGCGGCGCTGGGACTGGACAAGGTCGCCCTGGCCGGCGGGATGCGTGGTGCTTCGGAAATCGACGCAGCCGCATCGAAGCGGCTGCTTGAGACGGCAGTGCTGCCGGCGATGCGAATTGCATAGCTTGGGGACATGCCCGGATCAGTCTACCGAGCGGCTATTTCCCTACGACTCATGGCGCGCGATCCGGTGGGAGATCGGTCAGGGGATCGCGGGAGGCGACGCGCATGGGGCGGAAATCGGCCTCGTTGAAGGTAAGCACCTCCATGCCGTGCACCTTGGCAGTCGCAGCGATCAAGGCGTCCTCGGTGTCGGGATCAAATCCAGCAGCCCGGGCGATACTGAGCAGCGCGCCAGCACGGACAGCGATGTCGATATCGATCGGGATGATGCGGCCTGCGTGGAAGCGCACCATTTCTTCCTGCCATGCAACGAGCCGGGCAGCCTTGGCGGTCGCACCCCGATGCCGCAGCCATGCAACGCCATAGGCCAACTCGGTCAGTGTGACGGCGCTGATATAGCAGTCGCGACCGTTCCGCCCCAGCCAGTCGGCTAAATCGCGTTGGGGCTGCGACCGCCCTGGAGCCAGCTCGGAGATAACGCATGTGTCGAGGAGGTACAACGCCGCGGTCGGTCAGTCGAACATATTGCGACGGATGGCACGGGCTGGACGCCGTGGCGGCAGGTCCTCGGCGCTCAACGGACAATCGGCCAGCAGTTCTCCGAAGGAGCGATGAGCACCCGCGTGGCGGCTCCACTCTTCCTCCGACACGACGATCACTGCCTGCTTGCCATGCCGTGTAATCCGTTGCGGCCCCTCTTCAAGGGCGCTGTCAACGACATCGCGAAGATGGGCACGGGCTTCCTGTAACGGCCAGGTCCGCATGATGCACCCCTGTACATTCTGTACAGAATATGGCATAGCCCAGCCGTGGGTTCAAGAGCGTCAGCCGCCGCTACAGCACCCGCTCGAGCATCAGCTTCTTGATCTCGGCGATTGCCTTGGCCGGGTTCAGGCTCTTCGGGCAGGTCTCGGTGCAGTTCATAATGGTGTGGCAGCGATACAGCTTGAACGGGTCTTCCAACGCGTCGAGCCGCTCGCCGGTGTGTTCGTCACGCGAATCGGCGATCCAGCGATAGGCTTGCAGCAGCACCGCGGGACCCAGGTAGCGGTCGCCGTTCCACCAGTAGCTCGGGCAACTCGTCGAGCAGCAGAAGCACAGGACGCACTCCCAAAGGCCGTCGAGCTTGGCGCGCTCCTCGCGGCTTTGCAGGCGCTCGCCGTCCGGCGGTGGCGGCGAGTCGGACTTCAGCCACGGCTCGACGCTGCGCAACTGCGCGTAGGCCAGCGACAGGTCGGGCACCAGGTCCTTCACGACCGGCATGTGTGGCAACGGGGTGATGCGCACGGCCCCCTTCACCTCGGCGATCGGCTTCAGGCAGGCGAGCGTGTTGCGGCCGTCGATGTTCATCGCGCAGGAGCCGCAGACGCCCTCGCGGCAGGAGCGGCGGAAGGTCAGCGTCGGATCGACCTCGTTCTTGATCTTGATCAGCGCGTCCAGGACCATCGGGCCGCAGGCATCGAGATCGACCTCATAGGTGTCGGTGCGCGGGTTCTGCCCGTCATCCGGGTTCCAGCGATAGATGCGGAATGCGCGCACGCGCTTGGCGCCGGCCGGGGCTTTCCAGGTCTTGCCCTGGCCGATCTTACTGTTGCGGGGAAGGGCGAACTCAGTCATGGCAATTGCATCCTGAATCAAACGCTTCGTGTCGGCCCGCCGCGGGCGCTCCCCCTCCCCTTGTGGGAGGGGGTTGGGGGGTGGGGTCCGTGCCGCAGGAACCCCTCCCCCCAACCCCCTCCCTCAAGGGGAGGGGGAGTCGTACGGTTTTAGTACACCCGCTTCTTCGGCGGGAACGACTGCACTTCGTTGGTCAGCGTCTGCAGCTTCACCGGCCGGTAATCCAGCGCCACGTCGCCGCGGTCGTTGCACCAGGCGAGCGTGTGCTTCATCCACTCGTGGTCGTCGCGTTCCGGATAATCGTCGTGCGCATGCGCGCCGCGGCTTTCGTGACGGGCCTCGGCGCCGACCATGGTGGTCATCGCGTTGCCCATCAGGTTGTGCAGTTCCAGCGCCTCCATCAGGTCGCTGTTCCAGATCAGGCTGCGGTCGGACACCGACATGTCCTCCAGTCCGCGCCACACCCGCTGCATCTCCTTCACGCCCTCCGCCATCGTCTTGCTGTTGCGGAACACCGCGGCGTGGGTCTGCATGGTGCGCTGCATGTCCAGCCGCAGGTCGGCGACGCGGGTGCCGCCGTTGGCGTGGCGGGCGCGGTCGAAGCGATCGAGCGACGCCTCGCCCGCCTTGGGCGGCAGCGGCGGTTGCGACGCGTCGGGCTTGATCAGCTCGGTGGCGCGCAAGGCGGCGGCGCGGCCGAACACCACGATATCGAGCAGGGAATTGCAGCCAAGGCGGTTGGCGCCGTGCACGGAGACGCAGGCGCCCTCGCCGATCGCCATCAAACCCGGCACCACGGCGTCGGGATTTTCCTTCGTCGGGCGCAGCACCTCGGCACGGTGGTTGGTCGGCACGCCGCCCATGTTGTAGTGCACGGTCGGCAGCACCGGGATCGGCTCCTTGGTCACGTCCACGCCGGCGAACACTTTCGCGGTCTCGGAAATCCCCGGCAGCCGCTCGTGCAGCAGCGCGGCGCCGAGGTGCTCCAGATGCAGCAGCATGTAGTCCTTGTTCGGCCCGCAGCCGCGACCCTCGTTGATCTCCACCGTCATCGAGCGCGACACCACGTCACGGCTGGCCAGGTCCTTGGCACTCGGGGCGTAGCGCTCCATGAAGCGCTCGCCTTCGGAATTGGTGAGGTAGCCGCCCTCGCCGCGGGCGCCCTCGGTGATCAGGCAGCCGGCGGGAAAGATGCCGGTCGGGTGGAACTGCACGAACTCCATGTCCTGGCACGGCAGACCGGCGCGGAGGACCATGCCGTTCCCGTCACCGGTGCAGGTGTGCGCCGAGGTGCAGGACAGAAAGGTGCGGCCATAACCTCCGGTGGCCAGCACGACCATCTGGGCGCGGAAGCGATGGATCGAGCCGTCTTCCAGGTTCCAGGCCATGACGCCGCGGCACACGCCCTCCTGGTCCATGATCAGGTCGAGGGCGAAATATTCGATGAAGAACTCGGCATCGTGCTTCAGGCTTTGTTGATACAGCGTGTGCAGGATGGCGTGGCCGGTGCGATCCGCGGCAGCGCAGGCCCGCATCGCGGGCGCACCGTCGCCGAACTGCGTCATGTGGCCGCCGAACGGGCGCTGGTAGATCTTGCCCTCATCGGTGCGGCTGAACGGCACGCCGAAGTGTTCGAGTTCGTAAACCGCCGGCACCGCCTCACGGCACATGAACTCGATGGCGTCCTGGTCGCCCAACCAGTCGGAGCCTTTGACGGTGTCGTACATGTGCCAACGCCACTCGTCGGCGTCCATGTTGCCCAGGGAGGCAGCGACGCCACCCTGTGCGGCGACGGTATGGCTGCGGGTCGGGAACACTTTGGTGATGCAGGCCGTCTTCAGGCCCGCCGCACCCATCCCGAACGTGGCGCGCAGGCCGGAACCGCCGGCGCCGACCACCACCACATCGTAGGTGTGGTCGACGACGTTATAGGCGCGCGACGAAGGGAGCGTGATCGCGTTCATCGAAACAATCCTCTCAGGAACTCAGGCAGAGAATGAGAGCGCAAACGGTGCAAATCAACGCGAGCAGAATGCACAGAGCTTTGACTGCCAGGACCGCGGCGAGTTTGATGCCCTCTTGCGGCACGTAATCCTCGATCACCACCTGCAAACCGAGCTGCAAATGGTGGAAGGTGGCGAAAATCAGCGCCAGCATCAGCGCCATTCGCACCGGCGATGACAGCCAGTCGGCGACGTCGGCCTGCGAGGCACCGGTCAGCCGCAGCATCGACCAAATGAACCACAGTGTCAGCGGCACCAGCGCGATGGAAGTCAGCCGCTGTCCCCACCAATGCTTCGAGCCGGAGCGCGCCGAGCCCAGACCGCGAGCCCGCCCCAACGGCGAGCGCAGCATGTCGATGTGTGGCGGGTTGGAAAGGTCCGGCATCGTGTCCCTCTACCAGTTCACCAGGCCAACGATCCAGATGAGCACCGTCAGCACGCCGGTGCCGACGAGCACGGCGATCGCCGAGTTGTGGTATTCTTTTTCCTCGAAACCATTTCCGGTATCCATCCACAGATGACGTATCCCGGTTAGCAAATGGAACACCAGCGCCAGGGTCCAGCAAAATAATAAAAACAAGCCGAACGCCGAGCCAAGGAAATACTGGAACCGATCGAACCCGCTCTCGGAGGTAGCCGCCGTGAGCAGCCATAGGGTCAACAGCAATGTGCCGATGCCAAGTCCGACGCCGGTGACCCGATGGGTGATCGACAGCGCCATGCTGAGCGGCCAGCGGTAGACCTGAACATGCGGGGAAAGCGGCCGGCGCACCAGTTTGCCGTCCGAGTTGCGCGCCACCATCAGCGCGTCGCGTATGTCTTTCAAGGATCGCTCCGCTCAGGTTTCAAGGATCGCTCCGCTCAGGTTTCAAGGATCGCTCCGCTCAGGTTTCAAG
>JBEKNT010000430.1:0-5767 GCA_049522565.1 Acetobacteraceae bacterium | reverse complement strand
AAGGGGAGGGGGAGCCTCTCTTCCTCCGCACCGAGGCAGCCTTCGATCCGCGGAAGCGGGAACGCAAGGAACGCCAATGGCCGCAACAAGCGCGAACCGGGTCGGGCAGTGACGCTGTCCCGGCTCGCCGGGCATCCGGGATATCAGACGCCGCAGCGTCCGCACGTCGCGCCTGTCCAGCGGCCAGGGCTCCGGCGCGGACGCAGCGGACGCTCCGCCGCTGCCGCGCGCCCCATCCCGGCACGGGCACAGGACCGGCCGGCATCGTTCGGGTTGGCAACGCGGCCGTCTCACGGCAAACGAAATGAGACGCACGTGAGACTCGCCGGCCGCTGCTGCCGGGTGACACACCACGCCCCGTCCATCCTGCCGCCAGGAGCCAGGCCCTGCGCCGCCCCCTTCTCACGGTCGATGACTTCCAGGACTGGGAACCGCCGCCCGGCATGAAGCACCTGCGCTGGGAACTGGTCGATGGCGAGCCGGTCGCCATGGCGCCGCCCGGGCTCAATCACGGTGCCATCCAGAGCCTGGCGGCGTTCCTGCTGACCCGGCACCTGCGCAGCCACCGCCCCACCTGCCGCGTCATCACCGCGCCCGGTGTCATCCCCCAGCTTCGAGCGCGCTGCAACGAACGCATCCCGGACCTTGGCGTATCGTGCGGAGCTTTCACCGACGGGCGTTGTCTCGCCGACCCGATGCTGCTGGTCGAGATTGTTCCCCCGTCGAACGGGTGGAAAACCCGGGTCAATGCGTGGGCCTATGCCACTATCCCCAGCGTGCAGGAGGTGCTGATCCTGTCCAGCACCGCCGTGCGGGCGGAAATCCTCCGCCAGGGCGAGGAAACGCGAGAAATCGTCGTCGGGACCGAGACATTGCGCCTCGCCAGCATCGGCTGCGCCGGCCGCTTGGCCGACTTCTACGCCACCACCGACCTGCCGTGAGGCTGGCGCCTCAACCCTCCACCGCCACCCTGAAACTCTCGATCACCGTGTTGGCCAGCAGCTTGCGCGCCATCTCCTCGGCGGCGGCCTGCGCCTTGCCGGGGTCGGTCTCGGTCAGTTCCAGCTCGATCACCTTGCCGGCGCGCACCTCGCCCACGCCGGAGAAGCCCAGCGTGTGCAGCGCGTGGGCGATCGCCTTACCCTGCGGGTCGAGCACGCCGCGCTTCAGCATGACGGTGACCGTGGCCTTCACCGGCCCGCCCTCTTCCGCGCCCGCATCATTGCATGGTCTCCGGCCCCTTGAGGTCGCGCATCCCGGCCTCGGGCAGGATGCCCAGCCGCTTGGCCACTTCCTGATACGCCTCCTCCACCTTGCCCAGGTCGCGGCGGAAGCGGTCCTTGTCCATCTTCTCGTTGGTCTTCGAGTCCCACAGCCGGCAATTGTCCGGGCTGATCTCGTCGGCCAGCACGATGCGCATCTCGTCGTTCTCCCACAGCCTGCCGAACTCCAGCTTGAAGTCGACCAGCGTGATGCCGACGCCGAGGAACAGGCCGGTGAGGAAGTCGTTCACCCGCAGCGTCAGCGCGACGATGTCGTCGAGGTCGGCGGTATTCGCCCAGCCGAAGCAGGTGATGTGCTCCTCGGACACGATCGGATCGTTCAGCGCGTCGTTCTTGTAGTAGTACTCGATGATCGAGCGCGGCAGGCGGGTGCCCTCGGCGATGCCCAGGCGGGTGGACAGGCTGCCCGCGGCAACGTTGCGCACCACCACTTCCAACGGAATGATCTCCACCTCGCGGATCAATTGCTCGCGCATGTTCAGCCGGCGAACGAAGTGGGTCGGGATGCCGATCTCGGCGAGCCGCAGCATCAGGTATTCGCTGATCCGGTTGTTGAGCACGCCCTTGCCGGTGATGACGCCCTTCTTGGCACCGTTCCCGGCCGTCGCGTCGTCCTTGAAATACTGCACCAGGGTGCCCGGCTCCGGCCCCTCGAACAGGATCTTGGCTTTGCCTTCGTAAAGCTGACGGCGGCGGGCCATCACTGTTCCCCTTGGCGATCCCCCCGCGGGGCGGGAGACGCAATGCGGCGCCGCGCCAGGAGCGGGCGGCGCTGCGGATATAGCAGCGCCGGCGGCATCCCGCCACGCCCTGCCGGCGATCAGCAGCCTTTCGCATTTTGGCCGGCTGGCGCGTCCGATCCCGGTGTCCCGGCCAGCCGCCAGTGGGCTGGAATGCGAGAGGCCGGGCGATCAACCCGAGGGGTCGATGGGAACCGGCTCGAACCGGGCGACATGCGGCGGGCCGGCGGCGAACAGCCAGACGGGCGGCCCCTCCGCCGGCACCGCCAGCAGCGACGCGCACGCCGTCCCGAAGCCACCACGCGGCACGACGTTGAGTTGCTCGGCCGGCGCCCCCTGCCGGTCGGCGAGCAAATCCTGCCACGCCCGCCAGCCGGTATGCGGGGTGGGCGCCAAGGCGGCGGCGAATCGCGGCAGGTGCCGCGCCACGCGGGGGCTCTCCGGGTCGTCGGGGTCGTGTGCGGTGACCATGTGCAGGCCGGGCAAGAGGCGCTGCGTCTGCGGGCGTCCGTGCCCCAGGCCGCGCACGACAATCGCACCGGCGGCATCGGCCAGCACGAGGTTGAAGCTGCGCCACTGGCCGGCGTCGAGGGCCGTCATCGCCTCTGCCGCGGCTGCGGCGGTTGGTTGGGCCAGCGCGAGCAATGGCAGTTCGCCGCGGCTGCGCTTGCCCGGGGCGGGACCGAGGCTGCCCTGCCGGTTCAGCACCGCCGCCACCACGCCGTGCCGGTTCAGCCCCATCCAGGTACCCCCGGCGGTGCGGTCCCGGCCGGCGATGACGCCGGGGTGGTCAGGCCAATAAGCCCCGGGCGGGTCCCAGGCGCGGTCCAGGCGCTCGTCGCGATTGGCGGCGAGGACCAGGGGCCAGGACTGGCCGGGGCGGATCAGGACAACGACGGTGCACACGTGAGGGCCGGTGATGCCACGGCGGTCGGGGGATGTCACGGCGTCGGCCCTGGCAGCAACGGTCTCGACCCTGTCCTGGCTGCCGGAGGGGCTGCGGCCGGTGCGGCCGGACGAGGGTCTGCCGAAGCTGGCCGCGTTCGGCATCCTCATGCTGAAGGCGAAGCTGCCGCGCCAGCCGGCGACCGACGCGCTGGAGGCGCCTATCCGGCAGGGCTTCCGGGGAGGAACAGTGCGAACCCTGGCCGCGGCGTGAAACGGAACGTCTCCCCTGGACAGCAACCCAACCGTCAGCGCATAGCGTCCCGCCGCCCAGCCCGCCCAGGAGACCGGCCGACCGCCCATGATGTATTTCAGTCGTCTGAAGACCGCCGTGATCCTGGGCTTGTGCCTGCTGGGGGCGATCTTCTGCATCCCCAACCTGTTCCCCGCGCCGGCCGCCTGGATGCCGTGGCGGACGGTGCATCTCGGCCTCGACCTGCGCGGCGGCTCCTACCTATTGCTCGAGGTCGACATGAAGGCCGTGATCAAGGAGCGGCTGGACAGTTTGCTCGATAGCGTGCGCCAGGCGCTGCGCCCCGGACAGATCTTCTACAGCACGCTGCAGGCCGAGCCGGACCAGAACCGCATCCTGCTGCGGCTGCGCGACCCGAGCCGCAGCGACGCCGCGATGGCCGCGCTGAAGCCGCTGATCAGTGCCGAGGGTCCGACCGGCACCCCCGACCTGGACATCGCCAGCCAGCCGGACGGCGCGATCACGCTGACCCTGTCGCCGGTGGCGCTGAATGCCCGAGCGCAGGGCGCGGTACTGCAGTCGATCGAGATCGTGCGGCGACGCATCGACGAGACCGGCGTGGTCGATCCGCAAATCGCCCAGCAAGGCAGCGACCGTATCGTCGTGCAGCTTCCCGGGATCAGCGATCCCAACCGGATCAAGGAGTTGCTGGGCAAGACCGCGCACATGACGTTCCAGTTGGTGGACGAGGCCGCCAACGCGCAGGCCGGCGGATCGCCGCCGATCGGCGACGACTTCCTGCCGATGCAGGACAACCCAAACGAGAAGATCGGCGTCCGCAAACGGGTGGATGTGGACGGCGGCGACCTGACCGATGCGCGCGCGGCAACCAATCCGCAGACCGGCGAGTGGGTGGTAGACTTCACGTTCAATGCGATCGGCGCCAGGCGTTTTGCCGACATAACAAGGGCCAACGTCAACCACCGGTTCGCCATCGTGCTCGACGGCAAGGTGATCAGCGCGCCGGTCATTCGTGAGCCGATCACCGGCGGGCGCGGCCAGATCAGCGGCAACTTCACCGCCGCCTCCGCCACCGACCTCGCCGTGCTGCTGCGGGCCGGAGCGCTGCCGGCGCCGCTCACCGTCGTGGAGGAGCGGTCGGTCGGACCGGAACTGGGTGCCGACAGCATCCGCGCCGGGGCGGTCTCGCTCGGGATCGGGTTCGTGATGGTGATCGCGTTTATGGCGGTGTTTTACGGCCTGTTCGGCTGGTTCGCCAACGTGTGCCTGCTGGTGAACCTGGTGCTCATGCTCGGCGTGATGTCGTTGTTGCAGGCGACGCTGACCCTGCCGGGCATGGCCGGCATCCTGCTGACGCTCGGCATGGCGGTGGATGCCAACATCCTGATCAACGAGCGGATCCGCGAGGAGCAACGCAATGGCCGCCCGCCGCTCTCGGCGCTGGAGCATGGCTTCTCAAGAGCTTACAGCACGATCTTCGATAGCAACGCGACGGCCTTCCTGGCGCATGTCATGCTGTTCGTGTTCGGCTCCGGGCCGGTGAAGGGGTTCGCGGTGACCATCACGGTCGGCATCGCCACCTCGCTGTTCACCGCCTGGATGCTGACGCGGCTGCTGGTCTCGCGCTGGTATGCCGCCACCCGCCCCCGCCTGCTGCCGGTCTGACCATGACGTTCTCCCGCCCTCATCTGCTGCCGGTCTGACCCATGACGCTCTTCCGCCCCCTCGGGCTGCCGGTCTTGACCGCGATGCCCATTCACCCCCGCCTGCTGCCGGTCTAAGCCCCATGTTCATCCGCCCTCGCCTGCGCATCGTCCCCGATGGCACCCGCATTCAGTTCATGAAGGGTCGCTTCATGGGGCTGATTGTGTCGGCCATCCTGTCTACCGCCTCGGTGGTGCTGTTTTTCTACCCCGGCCTGAACCTGGGCATCGACTTCAGCGGCGGCATCGTCATGGAGGTGCGTACCGACGGGCCGGCCGACTTCACCCAGATCCGCGCGGCGCTCGCCAGCGCCGGCGTCCCGGCCCAAGGGGTGCAGCGGTTCGGCGACGCCTCGGAGGTGTTGGTGCGGCTGGGCAACCAGGCCTCGGAGAAAAGCACGCAGCAGACCGTCGACAAGGTGCGCGCGGCGCTGGAGCACGGGGTGCCGGGGGCGCGCATCCTGCGCACCGACGCGGTGGGCGCCTCGGTCAGCGCCGAGCTGTTCCGCAACGGATTGCTCGCGCTGGGCATCAGCCTGCTGATGATCCTGGTCTACATCTGGTTCCGCTTCGAGTGGCAGTTCGCCGTCGGCGCCGTGGTGACGCTGATCCTGGACGTCACCAAGGCGATCGGCTTCCTGGCGCTGACCCGCGTCGAGTTCGACCTGGTCATGGTCGCGGCGATCCTGACCATCCTCGGCTACTCCACCAACGACAAGGTGGTGGTGTATGACCGGGTGCGGGAAAACCTGCGCAAATACAAGACGATGCCGCTGCGCCAACTGATCGACCTGTCGATCAACGAGACGCTGAACCGCACCCTCGGCACATCGATGACGGTGTTCATCGCCTCGTTGCCGCTGGCACTGTTCGGCGGCGAAT
>JBEKNT010000429.1:0-5778 GCA_049522565.1 Acetobacteraceae bacterium | reverse complement strand
CGCCGGTCGGAACGACAGCCGCGGCACATGGCCTCCTCCCCCTCCAACCTCTCCAACTGAAGGGTCCCAAGGGCTCCGCCCTTGGCGGGGCTCCAAGGGGCAGAGCCCCTTGGTGGGGTTCCAGGGGCAAAGCCCCTGGCCTTCCCTGCGCTCAGGCGGCGCGCACGGCGGCGACGAACGTGTTGACTTCCCCGGACAATTGCTCCGACTGCTTCGACAAGTCGCCGGCCGCGCTGAGCACCTGGCTGGCGCCGGCGCCTGTCTCGTTCGCCGACTGGCTTACGCCGCTGATATTCGCCGTCACCTCCTGGGTTGCCTGCGCCGTCTCCTGCACGTTGCGCGCAATTTCCGCAGTCGCGGCGCCCTGCTCTTCGACCGCGGAGGCGATGCTGGCCGCAATCGTACTGACCTCGGTAATGGTGGCGGCAATGTCGCGGATGGCTTCCACGGCTTCCTTGGTCGCGGTCTGGATCTGGCTGATCTGGGTGCCGATCTCGCCGGTGGCTTTCGCAGTCTGTGTGGCCAGGTTCTTGACCTCTGACGCCACCACGGCAAACCCCTTGCCCGCATCTCCGGCGCGCGCGGCCTCGATGGTTGCATTGAGCGCCAGAAGGTTGGTCTGACCGGCGATATCGCTGATCAAGCCGACCACCTGTCCGATCTTCTCGGCGCCCTCGGACAGGGCGCGCACGATGCCGTCGGTGCGCTGCGCGTCGGCCACCGCCTTGTCGGTGATCTTCGCCGACTGGGCGACCTGGCGGCTGATCTCCTGGATGGATGCGGTGAGCTCGTCGGCGGCGGAGGCCACCGTTTGCACGCCGGTGCTGGCCTCCTCCGCGGCGCTGGCAACGGCGCTGGCCTGTTGATTGGTGCGGGTCGCCGTGCCGCTCATCGAGCGCGCCGTAGCTTCCAGTTCGGTCGACCCGGAGGCGAGCTGGCTGACCAGGCCACCGACTTTGGCTTCGAAGCCTCGCAGCAGGACGTCGAGCTGGGCGGCCCGCCTTTCCCGGTTGGCCTGCGTGGCCTCCTTCTCTCCGGCCAACTGCCTGGCCTCGACGGCGTTACGCTTGAAGACGTCGAGCCCACGCGCCAGCATGCCGATCTCGTCGGCTCGGTCGGCACCGGCGACGGCGGCCTCCAGATCGCCCGTGGCGAGACGATTGACAGCCGCCGTGATGAGCCGCAGCGGCCCGGCAACGCTACGCACGATCGCAAGGCCGGCCCCGATGCAGAGCAGGCCGCACAGCGCCAGGGCGCCGATCGTCCAAAGGCGTGCGGATCCGTAGGTCGCCTCGCCTTCCTGGGCGGCGATCTTGCCTTGCGCTGCGTTGAAATCCATGTCGGCGACGATGGCGTTGACCGCTACGTCGTAGTTGGCCCGATCCTCACCGTCATACAGGCGGGACATCGCGTCCAGGTCGTGCCGTTTCGCCAGGTCGCCGACCTGAGCGTTGCTCGCCTTGAGTTTTATCCAGGCATCGGCGTAGGTCCGCATCAGCCGCTCGTCGTCGGTGCCTGCCGTGATAAGCGGCTGGTAGTTGGCGTAGGCCTTCTCCGCCTCGGACTGCGCCGTCTGGAAGGCGCTGAGGTCGCTGGCGAGATCCGACTTGTCACTGGCCCCGGCCGATATCGCGACGCGAGCTTCTCTGACCCGCGATTCTCTGACCGCGGAGACCAGTTTGCCGAGTGCGGTTGTGGATGGCAGCCAATTGTCGCGGATGTCGGCTGCCTTGCTGTTGACGGCGGCGGTCTGCGACAGACCGAACAGCCCGAGTCCCACGGTGGTGACGAAGACCAGCGCGAAGGCGGCGACGACCTTGGTGGCAATGGTAAGGTGCTGCCAGCCTTGCATGACTCTCTCCACGGACAGATGCGGTGCGCTGTGTCGTTGCATGACGGCAATGGGCGGTCGGGGCATGCCGCGAACGGCGGACTATTCCCCAACCGGGTAAACGCCGGGTAAATGGCTGTGGGTGGCGTCGGAGGTCAGTGCCGCGCCCTTAGGGCCCGACCGGCTCCGTCGCCACGCTCAATACCAGGTGCCCGAAACACTGCCTCTCGCATGGTTGGCACGGTCCGTCCCGACCGTCTTGGCCCGGCTTGATCCGGCCATCTATCGCGGCACCGCGGCTGCATAGCTGGCCGCGCCAGGCCCGGCCATGACGGCCGGGACGGACCGTGCCGTACGTCAATCTTTCGGACGGTGGGTATAAGTTTGGTCCGGAAACAACCGTCTCGATTGCTGGCGGGGACGGAGTTGCCGCGTCATGCCGATGACCGTCGGCCTCCATGACGTCGCCGCTCACCAGCCGGAAAGGCGTGCATGGCGTGGCTTCGCCCGCTATGACGGGTGGGCGTCTGCCGAACCGGATCTGACGTGGTTGTTGCCCGGCGATGCCTGGGCCGAGGATCGGCGCTGACGGTCTCGGGGCCGATGTCCTATGGCAGCGAAATGCCGTGTGCCGTGTCTCGTGCTACGACCAGCAGCACGTCATCTTTGCCGACCGCGGCTTGGAATTTACCCCAGCGTCGGCATCGCCCGGAGTGTATCGCATGCCGCCCCTGCGCAGATCTTCCATGAGCATTCGCATCATCTCGTTCGGCGAGTGGCATGGCGCGCGGCGAAGCCTCACGGCTTCTCCCGGAACCACGGCCGCGGGTTGCACCGGACCCACGGCGTGACGGAAGATCGGATCCGCATGCCGTTGTCCGACCCGGCGGTTCCAGGGCGAACCCCAAGCAGCGCACCGCCTCCTGCGACACATGGGCACCTGCTGGGCGGCCGGGTCAGCTACGCCCAGCCGCGCGAGGGGTTCCGCAGCGGAATCGAGCCTGTGTTGCTCGCCGCCGCCATCCCCGCGCGTCCCGGCGAGCGCGTGCTGGAAGGCGGCACCGGGGCAGGGGCGGCGCTGTTGTGCCTGGCGGCGCGGGTGCCTGGACTGCACGGGCTTGGCGTAGAGCGCGATCCGTGCCTGGCATCGCTGGCGGCGCGCAATGCCGAGGCGAACGGCGCCGCCGGGCTGGCCTTCCTCGCCGCCGACATCACGGCGCCCGCCTGGTTGGACCCGGCGGCCGGGCGGTTCGACCACGCCTTCGCCAATCCGCCGTACCATGCGCCCGAGGGGACCGCTTCACCGCTGTCCATCCGGGCTCAGGCAAAGCGTGGGGAAGCCGGATTGCTCGCTGCCTGGGCGCGTGCGCTGGCCGCGCCGCTGCGCCATCGCGGCACGCTGACCTTCATCCTGCCGGCCGGGTCGCTGCCCGAGTGCCTTGTCGCGATGGCGGCGGCGGGCTGCGCGGCAGGCGTGGTCCTGCCGCTATGGCCGAAGCTGGGCCGGCCAGCAAAGCTCGTGCTGGTACGTGGCGTGAAAGGCGGCCGTGCCCCGCTGCGGCTGTTGTCCGGCCTCGTGCTGCACGAGGCGGATGGCGGCTTCACCCCGGCAACCGAGGCAATCCTGCGTGGTGGCGCGCCGCTGCCGATGGGTTGAGTGTGTGAGTCCGTGCCGGCTCGATCACGCTCCTGCCACGCCGCCGCCGGCGTCCCCCGAGGGTCCCGCAACGTCGCCCCGCCCTCCACGGTCGGTCCCGCACCGCCGTACCCTCGGGACGCGCCACGCCGCACATTACCCGCCGATCAGCGGCGGCACGATCGGCGTCGTCCGGCCGCCGTGCATCGCCGACCAGCCCACCGGATCGGCGATGAACCGTTCCAGTTCAGCGTGGTCCTCCGCCGCCAGCAATGCATCCCGCCCGGCCCGCAGCACGTCGCTCCAGGTCGCCAGCGCGTGCAGCCGCAACCCGAGCCCCGCGAGCCGTTCCGCCCCGCCGGGAAACGTCCCGTGGTGGAACAAGCACAGCGCCTCGGTCACCGTCGCCCCGGCCGAGCGCAGGCCGCGCGTGAAGGCGACCTTGCTGCCGCCGTCGGTGGTCAGGTCATCGACCAGCAGCACCCGCATGCCCTCGACCGGACCGCCCTCGACCTGCGCGTTCTGCCCGATGCCTAGCGCACGCTTGCGCACGTAGCGCAGCGGCAGGTCCAGCCGGTCCGCGAGCCAGCAGGCCCACGGAATGCCAGCGGTCTCGGCGCCGGCGATCGCATCGAACGGCGGCGCGGTCCCGAAGTCGCGCCGCAGCTTCGCCACCGCGAGATCGGTCATGGCGTGACGCAGGCGAGGCTCGCCGATCAGGCGGCGGCAATCGACATAGACCGGGCTGGCCCAGCCGGCGGCCAGGATAAAGGGATGTTCCCGGCTGAACGCGATCGCCCCGGCGGCCAGCAGCAGCCGCGCCGTCACGACGCCCAGCTCGGCCGGGTCCGGCGTGGCGATGTCGCCGGCGACGATAGCGGCAACCGGGCCTCCGGTCCCGCCATCGGCCCCGGCGTCCCGGGTGGCGCCACCGTCGGCGGAGTCGTCACGGCCGCCGCTGCTCATGGCGCAGCGGCCGCGTCGCGCAGGGCACGCCACAGCACCTCGGCGCCGCGCAGGAAGTCGTCCATCGCCATCGCCTCCTTCGGATTGTGTGACCCATGCTCGTTGCGCACGAAGAGCATGGCGCTCGGGACACCGGCATTGGCGAACACCGCGGCGTCGTGGCCCGCGCCGCTGGGGATCGGTTCGTCCGGCAGCCCCATCGCGCGCACCGTCTCCCGCAGCCGCGCGATCCACGCCGCATCCATCCGCGCGGGTGCCGAGTCCAGCCGGCGATCGAAGCGGAATTCCACGCCGCGCTCTTCGGCGATGCCGGCGCATTCGGAGCGGAACAGGTCGTAGAACGCCTCCAGCGTTTCGGTGCTCTGGCTGCGCGCCTCGAACGAGAAGCGCAGGCGGCCGGGGATGCGGGCCAGCGCGTGTTCCGCCGGGTCGGTGCCGATGATGCCGGTGGTGACCACCAGGTCGCGTCCACGCTCCAGCAGCGTGCGCCAGTGGCGATCGAGCCTGGTGATCAGCTCGGCGGTCGCGAACACCGCGTCGTGGCGCAGCCAGCGCGGGATGGTGCCGGAATGGCCGGCCTCGCCGAGGCATTCGATGCTGCGGTGGCGGAAATTGCCGCGGATGCCGGTGACCACCGCCACCGGCAGCTTGCGCGCGACCAGCACGGGGCCTTGCTCGATATGCAGCTCCAGCCAGGCGGCGACGGTCGCGGGATCGAGCAATTTTTCTCCCCGCGCCACGCGGTCCACCGCGACGCCGGTGTCGCGCATGCAGTCGATCAGCGCGCGGCCGCTGACGACGTGCGGCATTGCCAGATCGTCCGCCGAGAGTTTCCCGAACAGCGCGGAGGAGCCGATATAGGCGCGGCCAAACCAGGCGCTTTCCTCGCCGCGCAGGGCGTAGAGCTTGATGGTCCGGGCGGGCGCAAAACCCTCCGCCCGAAAGCGGACCAGCGCCAGCAGCCCGGCGACCACGCCCGCGGCGCCGTCATAGTTGCCGCCCTGCGGCACCGAATCGAGATGCGAGCCGCAAGCCAGGAAGGGCACCTGCGCGCGGCCCGGCAGAGCGACGACCAGGTTGGCGCCGGCGTCGCGTTCGGTGGCCAGGCCTTGCGCGCGGGCTTCGGCCTCGATGATGTCGAGCGCCAGGGATTCGCCGGCGCCGTAACTTTCGCGGCTGATGCCGACCCCGTCGCCGGTGGCGGCGCGCAGTTGGTCGAACAGGCGTTGGGCCAGGGCGGCATCTGAATTCGCAGCGATGTCAGGGTCAGTTCTCACAGGCGGTTCCCGTCATCGCGGACGAGCGCCAAACGAGGCTCCCCCTCCCCTTGTGGGGTTGGGGCGCG
>JBEKNT010000428.1:0-5808 GCA_049522565.1 Acetobacteraceae bacterium | reverse complement strand
AAACTGTGGAGGTCGCCGGAGATAAGGCGGCTCCCCCTCCCCTTGTGGGAGGGGAGTTGTTTCTTGCTGGCGAAGCGAAGCAATCTCCCGGCGACGACCCGCGGGAGATTGCTTCGCTTCGCTCGCAATGACAGGCGGAGCGCGGTTCAGGCCATTGAGATCGTCGTGAAATCGATGAACCAGCTCTGCACCGGGATGAACCCGGTCACCTGCTTCGACATCGCGCGCGGGTTGAGGTCGTGCACGATGAACAACCAGGCTGCCTCGTCCACCACGATGCTATGCGCCTCGGCCAGCAGCTTCGTCTGCTCCGCGGGATCGAACGTGCCCTGCGCCTTGCGCAACAGGTCGGTCACCTGCGCGTTGGCCCAATGACCCCAGTTGTAGTTGGTCGGCGAGAAACTGTCGGTGGCGTAGTAGCGGAACATGGTCGAGGGATCGACCGAGCTCAGGCTGATATTGATGCCGTCGTCGCCGTGCGATTGCGGCGCCTTGGGATCGCTGCGCACCGCCACCAGCATGGTGCCCCATTCCACCACGTCGAAATCGATGTCCATGCCGACGGATTTGAAGTTCTGCTGCATGAACTCGTTCATCGGGATCGGCAGCATCTGCCCGGAGCCCGAGGTGGAGATCATGATCTTCGCCTTCGCCGGCTTGTCCGGCCCATAGCCCGCTTCGGCCAGCAGCGCCTTCGCCTTGGCGGGATCGTACGTGTAGTGCTGCGCCGGATTGCCGAAGAACGGATGGCCAGGCGGATACAAGCCGACGGCCGGCTTGCCGGTGCCGTTGATCAGGTTGCACAGACCCTCGCGGTCGAGTGCATAGTTGATCGCCTGGCGCACCCGCACGTCATGGAACGGCGAACTGTCCAGGCAATTCAGGCAATACGGATAGGTGTGCGGATAGGGCCAGAGCGTGACGTTGAAGCCGGCCTGCTTGATCGACGGAATCGAATCCGGCGCCGGCACCTCGATCCAGTCCACCTGCCCCGAGCGCAACGCGGCGACGCGCGTGGTCGCCTCCGCCATCGGATAGACCACAAGCTTGTCGAGCTTGGGCACACGGGTCTTGTCCCAATAGTCGTCGTTGCGCACCATCTCGACATACTGGCCGGGCACAACGCGAGTAATCTTGAACGGTCCGGTGCCGGCCGGCTTCTTGGCGAATTCCGGCCAGCTCTTGCCCACCTCCTCCCAACGCGCGGGGCTCACCATCAGCACGCGCGTCAGCAGCCACGGCAGGAAGCTGAACGGGTATTTCGTGGTCAGGACAATGGTATTGGCGTCGGCCCTTTCGAACGTGTCCACCATCGACACCGCCGCCTTCACGATCGGCGCGGCCGGCGCATCGTATTGCGGCGACTTGTCGTCGTAGATGCGGCGCAGATTCCAGATCACCGCATCGGCGTCGAAGTCGGAGCCATCGTGAAATTTCACACCCTGGCGCACGGTAAAGGCCCAGCGCAACGGGTTGGTTTCGTCCGGATGCCACGCGCTGAACAGCCCGGGCGTAATGTTCGCCGGCTGGTCGTGATTGTTGCGCAGGTCCCAGTTCACCAGTGCGTCGTACGGCGGGTAGCCGAGGAAGCGGAACCCCTCGAACCCGTTGTTGGGAATGCCGTGCGTGCTGGGCAGGTCGGCAGCCGTCATGCCGATGCGCAGCACCTGCGGCGATGCGGCTACGGCAGGCAACGCGGGCGTCGCCGCAGCACCGGCGGTGGCAATCAGGAAATCGCGTCGGGAAAGCATGTGAGTTCCTCAGGTCATCGAGATCTGGGTGAAGTCCTGGTACCAGCTTTGCGCGGGATGGAAGTTGGTCACCTTCTTCGACATCGCGCGCGGATTGAGGTCGTGCACGATGAACAGCCACGGCGCCTCGTCCACCACGATGGCATGGGCCTTCTGCAACAGCGCCAATTGCTCTGCCGGGTCGAATGTCGATTGTGCGTCGCGCAGCAGCCGCGTCGCTTCGGCGTTGCTCCAATGCCCCCAGTTGTAGTTGGTGGGCGAGAAGCTGTAGGTCGAGTAGTAGCGGAACATCGACGACGGATCGGTAAAGCTCAGGCTGATGTTGATGCCGTCGTCGCCGTGCGATTGCGGCGCGGTCGGCGCGTTGCGCACCGCCACCAGCATGGTGCCCCATTCCACCACGTCGAAATCGATGTCCAGGCCGACGGCCTTGAAGTTCTGCTGCATGAACTCGTTCATCGGGATCGGCACCATCTGGCCTGAACCCGACGTGGAGATCATGATCTTTGCCTTGGCCGGCTTGTCCGGGCCGTAGCCAGCCGCCGCCAGCAGCGCCTTGGCGCGCTCGGGATCGTAGGTATAGCGGTTCTGCGGATTGCCGAAGACCGGGCTGTCCGGCGGATACAGTCCGATCGCCGGCTTGCCGGTACCGTTGATCAGCTTGCACAGGCCCTCGCGATCCACCGCGTAGTTGATCGCCTGACGCACCCGCACATCGTGGAACGGCGAACCCTCGAGGCAGTTCAGCGCGTAGGGATAGGTGTGCGGATACGGCCACAGGCTGATGTTCAATCCGGCCTCCTTCAAGGAGGGAATGGCGTCCGGCGGCGGCACCTCGATCCAGTCCACCTGGCCGGAGCGCAGCGCGGCGACGCGGGTGGTGGCTTCCGGCATCGGATACACCACCATCTTGTCGAGCTTCGGAATGCGCGCCTTGTCCCAGTATGCCTCGTTGCGCGACATCTCGGCGTATTGGCCTGGCACGACCTTGGTGATCTTGAACGGCCCGGTGCCGGATGGCTGTTGCGCGAACGCAGCCCAGCTCTTGCCGACCTTTTCCCATTGCGTCGGGCTGACGATCAGGATGCGGGTCAGCAGATAGGGGAGGAAACTGAACGGGTATTTGGTGGTCAGCACGATGGTGGTGGCGTCGGCTTTTTCGAATGAGTCGAGCATCGACACCGTCGCCCTGACGATCGGCGCCGCGGGTGCGTCGTATTGCGGCGCCTTGTCATCGTAGATGCGGCGCAAGTTCCAGATCGCCGCGTCGGCATTGAACTCGGAACCGTCATGGAACGTCACGCCCTGGCGCACGGTGCAGATCCAGCGCATCGGGTTGGTTTCGTCGGGATGCCAGGCAGTGAACAAACCGGGCGCGATGTCAGCCAGCTTGTCGGTATGGGTAAAGTCCCAGTTGACGACTGAATCGTACGCTGGATAGCCGAGGAAGCGGAAACCCTCGCCGCCATTGTTGGGAATGCCATGCGTGGTGGGAAGGTCGGCCGCGGTCATGCCGATGCGCAGGATTTGTGGTGTTGCAGCCGCGGCTGGAAGGCCGGGAAGTGCAGCGGCACTGGCGGCTGCGAGGAAGCCACGCCTGGTGAACATGGGGGCGTTCGTCCTTTGAAGGGGATTAAAACAAGCAACACCCCCCTCCCCTTGAGGGAGAGGGCTGGGGGGAGGGGTGCTCGCAGCACGGCGCTGATGCGGTTGACGTTCGGCACGATCTCGCGTGCGGCCGGTAGCTCGGCGGCTGCGCCCGGCGCCATGAAGCCGTTCTGCAGGTCGACCACGACATGCACGGTACGGGCCGGGGCCAGGCCGTCGAACACGCGGAGGCCGCCGCGGCGCTCGATGACACGCCGCGCGACGTCGGGGTGGATGGCGGAGCGGTGCATGGAAAGCCTCAGATCTGTGCCGTCCGCCATAATGCTGCATTGCAGCATGGGAAGCAACGGTGAATAATTATGCGAATGCCTACTAAGTAGGCTAACTTTTCAATGGACAGCCTCCGCTCCCGGATGGAATATGCCTCGAAATGCTGCGTTGCAGCAAAACACCCCGGGATCCCGACCGCATGCTCGTCTTCGCCGCACGCCGCATCCTGCAAGCCATCCCCATCCTGCTGGGCGTCTCCCTGGTCGTATTCGGCCTGGTCCACATCGTGCCCGGCAACCCGATCGACATGCTGATGCCGCCGGAAGCCTCGCCCGAAGTCATTGCGCAGATGAAAGCCGCCTTCGGCTTCGACAAGCCGCTTTATATGCAATACCTGCTCTGGCTGCTGCGCGCGCTGCACGGCGATTTCGGCCTGTCGGTGTTCAACGCCTCGCCGGTCTGGGGACAGCTTGTCATCGCGCTCGGCAATACCTTCATCCTCGCGATCCTCGCCGCAATGCTCGGCTTTTCGCTCGGCATCGCCTGCGGCCTGACCGCGGCGCTGTACCATGGGCGCTGGCCCGACAAGCTGTTCTCCGCCATCTCCACCACCGGCGTGTCGCTGCCGCATTACTGGTGCGCCATCGTGCTGGTGATGTTCTGTGCCGTGCTGCACGACTGGCTGCCAGCGCAAGGCATGGGCGACGACTCGCTGCCGCTCTACGACCGCCTGCAATACCTGGTGTTGCCGGTCGTCACCCTGTCGCTGATCCCGATGGGCGTCATCGGCCGCCTGGTGCGCGCCACCGTGCTGGAAATCATCGGCATGGAGTTCGTCGGTGCGCTGACCGCCAAGGGCCTGACGCGCTGGCCGGTGATCCGCCACATCGGCAAGAACGCCGCGCCACCGGTGCTCGCCTTGATGGGCCTGCAATTCGGCTACCTGCTGGGGGGCTCGATCCTGGTGGAGACCGTGTTCAACTGGCCCGGTTCCGGCAACCTGCTGAACCTCGCGATCTTCCGCCGCGACATTCCCGTGTTGCAGGCGACCATCCTGGTGCTCGCCAGCTTCTTTGTCGTGCTCAACCTGCTGGTCGATATCGCCCAGGCGGCAATCGACCCGCGCATCCGCCGCTGATCCCGCATGTCAGACGCCACCATCGACTTCGTCCGGCGAGAACTCCTTGCCCAGGCCGATGCGCCGGCCGCACCGACGCCCGGCTATTGGCAATCGGTGCGGCAGCGCCTGGCGCGCGATCCCGTCACGATCGCCGTCAGCCTGGTGCTGCTGGCGATCGTGGTCATCTCGCTCGGCGCTCCGCTGGTCACGCACTACGATCCCTATGCCGGCAGCGTGCTCGCACGGCTCAAGCCGATCGGCACGCCGGGCCATTGGCTGGGCACCGACGAAACCGGACGCGATCTTTGGACGCGGCTCTGCTATGGCGGCCGCCTGTCGCTGCTGGCCGGCATCCTGCCGGTGACGATCTCGCTGCTGATTGGCGGCTTCCTCGGCATCCTGGCCGGCTACGCGGGCGGCCTGGTGGGCACGCTGATCATGCGCACGATGGACGTGTTCTACGCTTTTCCGTCGATCCTGCTGGCAATCGCGATCTGCGGATTGCTGGGCAACGGACTGTCGAATTCGATCCTGGCGCTCGCGGTGGTGTTCATCCCGCCGATGGTGCGCATCAGCGAGACCGTGACCACCCAGGCGCGGCAACTCGATTTCGTGGAAGCCGCACGCGCCTCCGGCACCACCACGCTGCAAGTGATCCGTTACCACGTGCTGGCCAACGTGCTCGGCCCGATCCTGGTCTATGCGACGAGCCTGATCAGCGTCTCGATCATTCTGTCGGCGGGGTTGTCGTTTCTTGGCCTGGGCGTGACGCCGCCGCGGGCGGAATGGGGGCTGATGCTGAACTCGCTGCGCCAGGCGATCTACGTGCAGCCCTACGTCGCCGCACTGCCGGGGCTGATGATCTTCATGACCTCGATGTGCTTCAACCTGATGAGCGACGGAGTCCGGTCGGCGATGGATGTGAAGTTGAACAAATGAGCTACGGACAGAACACCTCTCCCGCTTCGCGGGAGAGGTCAAGGCGCGAGAGCGACGAGGGTGAGGGCGATCGGGTCGGCACGCAGCATAAGAATGCTACGGAGCGACCCGAGCACCCAC
>JBEKNT010000427.1:0-5810 GCA_049522565.1 Acetobacteraceae bacterium | reverse complement strand
CTTCAGCGACCGGTCGCCGCCGTCCCAATCCTGCAGCAGCCGCGCGACATACGCAGCCGAGACATCGACGTTGCGCTGCAACGCCGCGTTCTCCTCCACCACGTCGCCATCCCGCGCCATCTGCCCAAGCCTGACGATCTGCTCTCCGAAGAACGGCTTGCCCCCGAGCATCATCTTGAAGCCGTTATAATCGGGCGGGTTGTGGCTGCCGGTCACCATCACCGCGCCGCCGGTCTTCAGCGTGGTGGCGGCGTAGTACAACATCGGCGTCGGACCGCAGCCGATACAGATCGCTGCCACGTTGCTGGCACGCACGCCGCGCATCAGCGCGGTCGCCAGGTCCGGGCTGGACAGGCGGCCGTCATAGCCCACCGCGACCGTCGCGCCGCCGGCGCGCGCCACGATCGAGCCGAACACCCGGCCGATGGCAAACGCATCGTCCACCGTCAGCCCGCGGCCGACGATCCCTCTTATGTCGTACTCGCGCAGCGTGGTGGGGTCGAACTTATGCGAGAAGGACATCCGGGCGGGTCACCTTCAGGTATATTTCTTCAGAAACGCACGCACCGCATCGGCCAGATCGGGCCGCTTCAACGCGAAGGCGATCTGCGCCTCCAAAAACCCCACCTTGTCGCCGCAGTCAAACCGGCGTCCCTCGTAACGCAGCCCGTGGAACGGCTGCGTGCCGATCAGCCGCGCCATGCCGTCGGTCAGCTGCACCTCGCCGCCCGCGCCGCGCTCCATGCGGCCGAGATAGCCGATCACTTCCGGCATCAGCACATAGCGCCCGATGATCGACAGGTTGGACGGCGCGTCCTGCGGCTCCGGCTTTTCCACCAGCCCGAGCACTTCGACCAGCCTGCCGTCGTCCTTGCCGGTCTTCAGGATGCCATAGCGGTTCGTGTGTTCGCGCGGCACCTCGGTCACCGCGACGACGTTGCCGCCGGTGTCGCGATACACATCGGCGAGTTGCCGCAGGCACGGCGTGTCGGCCAGCACCAGGTCGTCCGGCAGCAGGATGGCGAACGGATCGTCGCCGATGAAGGCGCGGGCGCACCAGATGGCGTGGCCCAGCCCGAGCGGCACCTGCTGGCGCACCGTCACCATCGAGCCGGGCTCGACATGCGTGCCTTGCAGCAGCGCCATCGCATCGGTCTTGTTGCGTTCACGCAGCGTCGCCTCCAGCTCGAAGGCGATGTCGAAATGCTCCACCAGCGCGGTCTTGCCGCGCCCGGTCACCATGCAGAATTGCTCGATGCCCGCCGCGCGCGCTTCCTCGACCGCATATTGGATCAGCGGCTTGTCGACGACGGGCAGCATCTCCTTGGCGGTCGCCTTGGTGGCAGGCAGGAACCGCGTCCCCAGCCCGGCGACGGGCAGAACGGCTTTACGCAGCGTCTTGGTCAAGTGCAGCCTCCCCTGTGGCCCGGTGCAACCGACCACGGGCTACCGGCCGAAATGTGGCAGCCCGCCGCGAGACCCCGCGACACGTGGCCTTGAGCATGATCACGACCGCGTTGCACGTGCCGGTGCGCCGGCCAGGCGATCGCCCGTGCCTTGCGCCGGTCACGCATGCTTCGGGCCGAGCAAGACGTCGCGCGCCATGTTGACCCGCGCCGCCAGCCAGTCGGAGCCGCCGGCGTCGGGATGGGCGGTGCGCATCAGCCGGTGATGCGCGGCGCGGATGTCGGCTTCGCTGGCACCGGGCGCGAGGCCGAGCACCTGGTACGCCTCCTGCCGCGTCATCGCCCCGCCGCGGGCCCGCGGCGTCTCGCTACCGGTGCCGGGGCCGGGCCTGGGGCCGCGTCCTGCTGCTCCCAGCCCGGAGGAATGCGCGGCGCGCCAGCGGTTCCAGATCAGCGGCCCGAACAGCGTCAGCGCACCCAGCGCGATGCCGCCGCGGCCGGTCAGCACCAGCAGCAGCGCCAGGCTGAGCCCGCCCAGCGCGACAATCCATACCAGCAGCGATTTCACCGTGGTGACCGATGCTCGCTCGAAGGCCCGCAGGCCGCCGAGGAACAGGAACAGGGTCACCCCTCCGAGCACCAGCCAGAGCATACGGCTAATCTGCGCGGGAGCGGGGCCTTGCGCAACCGATGGTTGGGGGCTGGCGCGGGCAAGCGGAACAACGCAGGGTCAGGGCGCCGCCCTTGGCGGGGTTCCCGGGAGCAGCGCCCCGGGTTGGGATTCCACCGGCAAGGCTCCTGGCCCTACCACCGCTTCACCCGGTTGCCCTGGGGATCGGTGCCGCCGACACGGCCAACGCGCTCAGGTTGACGATGCCGCGCGCGGTGACACTGGGCACCAGCACATGGATCGGCTGCGACATGCCCAGGAGTATGGGGCCGACCGAGAGCCCGTCCGCCGCGGCCTTCAGCAGGTTGAAGGCGATGTTGGCAGCGTCGAGGCTCGGCATGATCAGCAGGTTCGCCGCCCCATGCAGCCGCGAATCCGGCACTGCCTGATTGCGGATCGCCTCGACCAGCGCCGCGTCGGCGTGCATCTCGCCGTCGACCTCCAGCGCCGGATCGCGCGCGCGGATCATCGCCAGCGCGCGCCGCATCTTGCGCGCCGACTCGCTGTCGCTGGCGCCGAAGTTGGAATGCGACAACAGCGCCGCCTTCGGCACGACGCCGAACTCACGCACCGCGTCCGCCGCCAGCAGCGTCATTTCGGTGATCTGCTCTGCCGTCGGATCGACCACCATGAAGGTGTCGCCGATGAACAGCGCGCCCGTGGGCAGGATCAGGGCCGACAGGGCGTAGACGCGGTTCACCCCCGGCCGTCGCGGCACGATCGGCAGGATGTATTGGATCTGCCGCCACCAGTTGCCGGTACCGCCGCAGATCGCGGCATCGGCCAGCCCGGCGTGCAGCAGCATGGCGGCGGCGACCGAGGGACGCGTCGGGATGCGCCGCGCCGCAACCTCCAGCGGCGCGCCGCGCCGGCTGGCAAGCAACTGATACTCGGGGATCAGCGGCCCGAATACGTCGTGGTCCGCGGCCGGATCGAGCACGCGCACGCCGTCCGCCAGGTCGATGCGCAGCCCCATGTCGCGCACCTTGCGGGTGATGACGTCGCGCCGCCCCAGCAGGATCGGCGAGGCGATGCCGTCGTCCACCAGCATCTGGGCGGCGCGCAGGATGCGCTCGTCCTCGCCCTCGGCGAACACGATGCGGCGCTTCGGTGCCTGCTTCGCCGCTTCGAACACCGGACGCATGAGCTGGCCGGAACGGAACACGAAGCGTTCCAGATCGCGGCGATAGGCGGGAAAGTCCGCGATCGGCCGGCGTGCGACGCCACTGTCCATCGCGGCGCGGGCAACCGCGGGCGCGACTTCCAGGATCAGCCGCGGGTCGAACGGTTTGGGGATGATGTACTCGGGGCCGAACACCGGCGCGGCGCCGCCATAGGCCGCGGCCACCACCTCGCTCGCCTCCATGCGCGCCAGGCCGGCGATGGCTTCGACCGCGGCGATCTTCATCGCCTCGTTGATCGTGGTGGCGGAGACGTCCAGCGCGCCGCGGAAGATGAACGGGAAGCACAGGACGTTGTTGACCTGGTTCGGATAGTCGCTGCGGCCGGTGGCGACGATGGCGTCCGGCCGGGCGGCGCGCGCGAGGTCCGGTTGGATTTCCGGGTCGGGATTGGCCAGCGCCAGGATGAACGGCTTGTCCGCCAGCTTCGGCAGCCATTCCGGCTTCAGCACACCCGGCGCCGAAAGACCGAGGAACACGTCGACACCGTCCAGTACCTCGGCCAGCGTCGTGGCGTTCGTGTCCCGTGCGTAGCGCGCCATGTTGGCCAGCATGCCCGCGCGGCCGCTGCGTACCACGCCGTTGATGTCGGTCAGCGTCACGTTCTCCGGCCGCAGCCCCATGGCGACCAGCAGATCGACACAGGCGAGTGCCGCGGCGCCGGCACCCGAGGTGACCAGCCGCACGTCCGCCAGGGACTTGCCTTGCAGCAGCAGGCCGTTGGTCACCGCGGCGGCGACCGTGATGGCGGTGCCGTGCTGGTCGTCGTGGAACACCGGGATGCGCATGCGGGCGCGCAGGGCCGCCTCGATGGCAAAGCACTCGGGGGCCTTGATGTCCTCCAGGTTGATGGCGCCGAAGGTGGGTTCCAGCGCTGCCACCACATCGCAGAAGCGGTCCGGGTCGGCGGCATCGACCTCGATATCGAACACGTCGATGCCGGCGAATTTCTTGAACAGGACCGCCTTGCCCTCCATCACCGGCTTGCCGGCCAAGGCGCCGATATTGCCCAGGCCGAGCACCGCGGTGCCGTTGGAAATGACGCCGACCAGGTTGCCGCGCGCGGTGTAGTCGAGCGCCTTGTCGGGGTCGGCCTTGATCGCGTCGCAGACCGCGGCGACACCGGGGGTGTAGGCGAGCGAGAGGTCGCGCTGGGTAGCCATGCGCTTGGTCGGCTCGATGGCCAGCTTCCCCGGCCGGGGAAGGCGGTGGTAGTCCAGCGCCGCCTGGCGGAATGCGTCTTCCATGTCGTTTCCCCTGCTTCCGGCTGGTGGCGTCATACGGGACGCGGCCGGAGGGCGCCAGACGGGCACGGGGGGATCAAGGCCGGGATCCAGCGGCTGGGCCGCAAACCGGATTTTCGACGTGTCCGGTTGACAGTCGCCAGTCGGTGTGTATCATACACACATGAGGAGCGCCGAGATCGTCAAGGAGCTCAAGGCCGCCGGTTGGGTGCTGGATCGCATCCGGGGCTCGCACCATGTTTTCAAGCACCCGGCTCGACCAGGAATCATCGTGGTGCCGCACCCAAAGAAAGACCTGGGCACTGGTCTGGTCGCCGCGATCCGCAAGCAAGCGGGACCATAGGAGTTGGCTATGCGCTACCCGATCGCCATCGAAATCGGCACCGAAACCGCGGCCTATGGCGTCGTTGTGCCGGACCTGCCGGGCTGCTTCTCGGCCGGTGACACGATCGACGACGCCGTGACCGCCGCCGAGGAGGCAGCCGCGGCATGGATCGACGCGACACTCGATGCGGGAGGCGCTGTTCCAGCCCCTTCCTCGATCGAGGCCTTGCGCGCGCGACCGGATTTTATCGGTTGGGTGTTCGGCGTCATAACCGTGGATCCGGCGGCACTCGACAGCTCGATCGAGCGGGTCAACATCACGCTGCCGCGCCGGGTGTTGCTTCGCCTCGACGCCCAGGCGCGCGCCGCCGGCGAGAGCCGTTCCGGCTATATCGCACATCTGACGTTGGAAGGACGGCGAGACCAACACGCGTGACACGACCCGCTGGATGCCGCTTCCGGTCAGGGTGGCGGGCACGAAAGGAGATTTCCATGGGGCACCTCGATCGCATCACCCAACAACCGGACGTGATCGGCGGCAAGCGTACATTCGCGGCATGCGGGTCACGGTGGGCATGGTCGTCGGACAGATGGGCGCAGGCCACACCATCGACAAAGTTCTGGCTGACTATGCCTACCTGAAGCGTGAGGACATCATGCAGGCGTTACGCTATGCGGCGTGGCTGGCAGCCGAGCGCGAGGTCGCGCTGGCACGCGCATGAAGCTGCTGGTCGACATGAACCTGTCGTGTCTTCAGTTTAGAAAGTTGAGCCTTGCGTGGAGCCCTATTCCGTCCCTGACCGGTCTCGGATATCGCGAAGCTCTTCGATCGAAAATGGCGGAGACCGTTTGTGCAGCATCTCAGAGTCTGTCCGGAAACATCGCTAGGCCCGGCATAGCCTCCTGACCATGAGTCGGATGGAGGCCATCAGCAAGAACGCCCGCGCCTTGCGGTTGAGGTTTTCCCAATCCTTGCCCAGGCGGC
>JBEKNT010000426.1:0-8012 GCA_049522565.1 Acetobacteraceae bacterium | reverse complement strand
GGGGGGGCCCCCCACGACACGGGGATCGCTATGGCAGCGCGGGCCAGTCTTCCGCCGTCGCTGCATCCTTTAGCCACGCGCGCACGCCGGCCGGCGTGCCGAACGCCGAGTCCACCTGGAACCCCGCGCCACCCAGGGCGCGCGCGGCGCTGATGGCGTCCTCGTCGGTCACGTCATCGCCGATGAACAGCGGCTTGCGGCCGGCGAACGGGGCGCGCTCCATCAACGCCCGTACCGCCTTGCCCTTGTCCACGCCGCGTGGCCGCACCTCCCACAGCATGTGGGCCGGCAGCAGTTCGAACGCAGCGGATCCGGCCAGCAGAGCGGTCAGCGCGTCGCGTAACGCTGGTCCGGCCTCGGGCACGGCGCGGTAATGCAGCGCGAAGCCCCGCGCCTTGCGCTCCAGCAGCGCGCCGGGATGCGCCGCGGCGAGGCGCTCCACCGCCTCCAGCCAGGCCGCCGGTGGGGCGGGCAGGGCGGGGCGCTGCAACGTCTCGCCCCGGGCGTGGCGCACCGCGCCGCCATGCTCGCCGGCCACCGCGTAGGGCGCGTCGCCGAGCAGGGCGTCGACGGTTTCTACCGGGCGGCCGGTGATGATGCCCAGCGCGCCGTCCAGCCGGTCGCGCAGCCGGCGCAGCGTGTCGGGCAGCCCATCCGGCACCACCACCGCGTCGGGGCGCGGTGCGAGGTCCAGCAGCGTTCCGTCCAGGTCCAGCAACAGCGCGGTCGCAGCGAACGGTGGCAGGCGATCGAGGCTCATGGCGTGCAGCCGACCACCCGAACGTCGTAGAGCGGGTGCTCCAGCATGGCCAGCGAGGGGTCGGATTTCAGCATCCAGCCCTTGAAGCCGGGCTGGTCGGGGTGGCTGTCGGTGATCGTCAGGAAGGCCGCGGCATCCTGCGGCAGGTCCGGCGGACGCACCACGCAGGCCTGCACGGCAATGCTCAACGAGGCATAGCTTCCGGTCTGGCCGACTTTCACCGTCAGCGCCGTGGTTTGTGCGTTGACCTTGTCCAGCACCTGAAGCACCGCGCCGCCTTGCGGCAGCCAGGGATTGGGGGGCAGCGGCGCCGGTTGTTCCGGGGCGGCCGGCTGTCCCTGGTCCTGGGCGGACGGCGGACCTGGTGTTGGGGCGGATGGCTGCCCTGGCGCGGGGGCTGGCGCAGCGGCCGGCGGCGGCTGACCCGGCGGCGGCTGACCCGGTGGCGGCTGACCCGGTGGCGGCTGTCCTTGCTGTCGCACGCCCTGCGGCGGCCAAGCCTGCGGCTGCTGCACCGGTGGCTGCTGACCCTGCGGCGGCTGGCCTGGAGGCGACTGTCCTGGGGGCAGCGCGCCCTGGGGCTGCGCGCCTTGCGGTTGCAAGCCCTGTGGCTGCTGGCCCTGTGGCTGAAGGCCCTGTGGTTGCACGCCCTGTGGCGGCAGGCCCTGTGGCTGGAAGGCTGCGGGCGGTAGACCCTGTGGCGGCAGACCTTGTGGCGGCTGCCCCGCCTGCGGCAGCCCCGGCTGCGGTTGGCCGGGCGCCGGGACCGCCGACGGATACTGCACCGAAGGTGGCAGCAGCGGCGTTGCGACGATCGGCGCCTGCTGCGTCTGTGCCCGAGCGAGCATGGGTGCAAGCATCGTCAGTCCGACCAGCAGAGCGCGCCTCATCGCGCCCGCTTCGGCGACTCCAGCCCCTCCACCATCGCCGCCAGGATCCGCCGCATCGCCTGTTCGTCGACGCCCATCAGCACCGCGTCCTCGAATGCGTCCTGCATAACCTGCGCGAGCTCGGCATGGTTCTCGGTCAGCACGCGCATTTTTTCGCGGCAGCCGACGGCATTGCCGTCCAGCCCGGGCCATTTCTCGGGCGGCGGAGGGATCACGGCGACTTGCCGCCGGCCGGGCCGCCGAGCGGCGCCGGTGCGCCACCGGTCGGGCCCGTGCCACCGCCGGTCGTCCCGCTGCCCGGTCCACCAAGCGGCGGCAGCCCGCCATCGGTTGCGCCCCCGCCGGTCGCGCCCCCGCCGGTCGAACCTCCGCCCGGCGTGCCGCCGCCGGAGGGGCCGCCGCCGGGGGTACCGCCGCCCTGGCCGCCGCCCTGGCCACCCTTGCCGCTGCTCAGGCTGCTCGCGCTGAAGATGAACTTGCCCAGGAGTTCCTCGATATTGATCGACCCCTGGGTAATGGTGACGGTCTGACCAGGCTGCAACATCGCGTCCTCGCCGCCCGGCGTCAGCGCCAGGTACTTGCCGCCCAGCAGGCTCTCGCTGGTGATGACCGCGCTGCTGTCCTTCGGCAGCTTCACCTCGTCGGCGACGCGAAAGCCGACCACCGCCTGGTAGGTCTTCGGATCGAGCGTGGTGCTGTCCACGCTACCGACCTTCACGCCGGCGACCCGCACGTCGGTGCCGACCGACAGCCCGTCGACGTGGTCGAATTTCGCGTAGAGCTGGTAGCCCGCGGTGGCGCTGCGGCCGGAATGCGCGATCGCATAGACCAGGAAGCCGGCGGCGACCAGCAGCACGACGGCGCCAATCAGCACCTCGGCAAAGTTACGGCGGGGCATGCAGCGAGGCCCGCTAGGCGCCGGGTGTCCAGGCTTCGTAGTCGCCGGTCGCGCGGTCGCGCTTGCCGCCCTCATAGTCGTGGCCCGGCGGCCGATAGGACAGCGGCGTGCCGGTCTCGTTCGGCAGATGCGGCTTCTGCCACGGCCGGCGTGGGCCATCGGGCAGCGGCGCGTCGGTGGTGTAGTGGAGCCACGCGTGCCATTCCGGCGGCACCTCGGACGCCTCCGGCGCGCCGGCATACGCCACCCAGCGGCGTGCCCGCCCACCGCCGGGGCGGGGCTTGCGCAAGGTGTAATAGATGTTTCCCGCGGCGTCGGTGCCGACCTGACGCCCGTGAAGCTTGGTGAACAGCCAGGTTCCGAGGTTCATGACCGCGCCATATACGCACCTGTTGCGGTTTGGTCCACCACGCACGCTGCCTGGGCGGGCGATGCCTCGCGCCCCGGCGTGCCGCCGGCGGCCGCGGTGGTGCGAAATGTCAGGTGTTGCGGCGCTTTGCCGGCTGTCGGCAGGTAGCGAACCGATCGGAGGGGGCCGCATCGGCCGCGCCGATGGAGCCGGACCACGGGGGGCCGGATCGCATTCATCCACAGCATTTTGTGGGGTGACCGCGTCAGGAACACAAAATACCCTTTGCGAGTCGCGGGCCACGCTGTAGCGTGCCGCATATGCGGAACACGCGGCAGTTGCCCCCGGTGTGGCGGGGGATACGGATGCGACGGGTCTCTGCCGGGGCGGACCCGGACGAGCCGGTGCGGTTCGTGACGCTGCCGGCCGCGTGGGACGATTTCGCCGCCGCCGGGTTGGCGGAGCTGGCGCCCGGGACGGGACGGGTGACGCTGGCGGACGCCGCCGAGGCCTGGATCGTCCCGACCGCGGCCCGGGCGGCGGCGCTCGGCCTGGCGCTGCCGTTATCGGATCGATTGCACCGTTTGCTGCGCTCCCGCCGCGGCGCGCCGTCGCAAGCGGTCTGGCAGGGTGTCGCAGACCCGGCGCCGCGCTTCGTGCTGAACCTGCCGGCGTTTTTCGACCCGTCCGAGGGCTTCGACGTTGCCGGTTTCGCCGAGGCGGTGGAGACGGCGACCGTTGCTCTGGCGCTCGCGGTACCCGGGGCGCGGCGCCTTGCCGTCGGCATGGCCGATCTGGCCGGGCTGCTGGCGGTGCTCGGGCTGGATTACGGGTCCGACAACGCGCGCGACGTCGCCCGCGCCCTGGCGGCGATCCTGCGCAACCGGGCGGATGCCGCTGCGGCGGCGCTGGCGCCGGCGGCGAGCCGGATGGTTGCCGAGGCAGCGCCGTCGTCCGTGGCGCGGCTTTGGCCGGCCCTGCCGGAACGCACCGAACTGCCTGGCCTGGCCGAGGCCGCACAGGCCGCGCGCGCCGCCGCCTTGGCCGCCGGGGCGCCGCGCCATCTCGCCACCACGGCGATTGCGCCGCCCGGCGCCGCCGAGGCTCTGCTGGGCGTCGAAACCGGCGGCATCGCGCCGGCTTTCTCGCCCCTGGGACCGTCCGGGGCGCTGACCCGGGCGGCGCGCGCCTGGCTGGCAGTCAGCGGCCTGACGGCGGAAGAGGCGTTGGCGATGACGCTGGGGGGCGGCAATCCGCTGCCGATCGCCAGTCCCGCCGCGCATGTTGCGATGTATGACGCGGTGGCGCCGTTCGTTCACACGATGCCGCCGCGGCCGCTGGATGCGCGGCAGGCGCCGGGGGTCGGGCACCGACGCGAACTGCCGCCCCGCCGGGCCGGCTACACGCAGAAGGCGGCGGTGGGCGGGCACAAGCTTTACCTGCGCACCGGCGAATACGCCGACGGCCAGCTCGGCGAAATCTTCCTGGCGTTGCACAAGGAAGGCGCGGCGTTCCGCGGCCTGATGGACAATTTCGCCGTTGCGGTGAGCCTGGGGTTGCAGCACGGCGTGCCGCTGGAGGCGTTTGTCGAGGCCTTCACCTTCACGCGCTTCGGCCCCGCCGGGGCGGTAGAGGGCGATCCGGCGGTGGCGCACGCCACCTCGTTGCTGGACTACGCATTCCGCCATCTGGCGGCGAACTACCTCGGGCGGCGCGACATTCCCGAGGCGGAGGTCGAGGAGGCGGATACCGTCGGCAATGGTGCGCGCGACCGGGCACCGTTGCTGCCACTGGAGCTTCCCCCCGAGACGTCGCCGCGCGCGCGCCGGCGGGAGTTCCGGGTGATTACGCGCGGCGGCGGCACGTAGCGCGGACAGCTCATACCAGCCCGCGTAAAGGCTGACTCATCGGTCGCGTCCCCCGCCATCCACGACTTTGGCGCTCGCAACAAGGAAAGTCGTGGATGCCGACCTGCGTCGGCATGACGATGGTAGCGCCGTCCGTGGGTCAATCTTTACGCCGGTTGGCATAAGGTATCTGGCGTCCGCCGCGCTGCCATCCGGACCCCGCGCCACCTGAGCCGTCGGGTGCCTGGCCGCAAGGGTGCGATCAGCCTGCTGCGGCCGGCGGCGACAGCGTGTCGGCATCGGTGACGCCGATCACCGCGCCGTGCCGCGTTTCCGCCGGCAGGCACAGCGCCGCCAAAGCCGGCGCAACGTCCTGGGGGCGCGGCAGCAATGCCGGGTCCTCGCCGGGAAACGCGCTGGCACGCAGCCGCGACCGGACCACACCGGGATCGAACAGGTTCACCCGCAGCCGCGTCTTGCGCAGTTCGTCCGCCCAGGTCAGCACGAGGTGCTGCATGCCCGCCTTGGTCGCGCCATAGGCGCCCCAATAGGCCAGCGGCACCCGTGCCCGCACATCCGTGACGAACACCGCGCGGCCGGCCGGAGCGTTGCGCAGCAGCGGATCGCAACTGCGGATCAGCCGCCACGCCGCGGCGAGGTTCACCGCCACCACATCGGCCCAGTCGTTCGGCATGATATGCGCCACCGGGGTCAGCCGCCCCAGGGCTCCGGCGCAATGCACCAGCACGTCGAGCCGGCCGAACCGCTGGTACAAACTCGGCCCGATCGCATCGATCTGGGCTTGCTCCGCGAGGTCCATCGGCAGCAGCGTCGCGGCGCCGCCGGCGGCGCGGATGGCGTCGTCGGTGTCCTCCAGGCCGCCCTGGGTGCGCGCGGTGATGACGACATGCGCGCCGAGCGACGCCAGGATGCCCCGGCTGGCGCCGGTCACCAGCGCCACGGCGCTTTCGAGCGGTTGGTCTTGTGCGGTTGGTGGCACCCTCACCCTCGTCGCTTCGCGCCTCGACCCCCGGGTCAAGCGCCCGGGGGATGCCTCTCCCGCGTAGCGGGAGAGGCATCCCGGGTGCGTCAGTGGCTTTCCGTGAGCAGGCTCAATTGCCGTTCGGAATTGTCGGTCTGGTCGGCCAGCGCGATCGGATAGTCGCCGGTAAAGCAGGCGTCGCAGTAGTGCGGCTTGGCCGGGTCGCGGTCGTGCTGACCAAGCGCGCGATACAGCCCGTCGATCGACACGAAGGCCAGGCTGTCGGCGCCGATCAGGTCCGCCATCTCGTCCACGTTGTGCCGCGCGGCCAGCAGCTTGCTGCGCTCCGGTGTGTCGATGCCGTAGAAGCAGGAATGCGTGGTGGGCGGCGAGGAGATGCGCATATGCACCTCGCGCGCGCCGGCGTGGCGGACCATCTCGACGATCTTGCGGCTGGTGGTGCCGCGCACGATCGAATCATCCACCAGCACCACGCGCCGGCCCTTCAGCACCGGAGCGTTGGCCGAGTGCTTCAGCTTCACGCCGAGATGGCGGATGTTGTCGGTCGGCTCGATGAAGGTGCGGCCGACATAGTGGTTGCGGATGATGCCGAGTTCGAACGGAATGCCGCTCTCGGCGGCAAACCCCATCGCGGCGGGGACGCCGGAATCTGGTACCGGCACGATGACGTCGGCCGCGGCCGGCGATTCGCGCGCCAGTTCGCGGCCGATGCGCTTGCGCGCGTCATACACCGGCGTGCCCTCCACCACGGAATCCGGGCGCGAGAAGTAGATGTATTCGAACACGCAGAACCGCGCGCGGTGGCGGCCGAACGGCTTGATGCTGTGCACGCCCTGGTCGTTGATCACCACGATTTCGCCGGGCTCGACGTCGCGCACGAAGTCGGCGCCGACGATGTCGAGCGCGCAGGTCTCCGACGCGAGCACCCAGCCGCCGGTGCCCTCGTTGCCGATGCGGCCGAGGATCAGCGGGCGCACGCCCAGCGGGTCGCGCACGCCCATCAGCGCCTCGTTCGACAGCGCCACCAGCGAATAGGCGCCGATCACCTGCTTCAGGGCGTCGATCAGCCGGTCCACCACGGTGGAATACAGGCTGATGGCGATCAGGTGGACGAACACCTCGGAATCGGTGGTGGACTGGAACAGGCAGCCGCGCCGCACCAGGGCACGGTGCAGCACGTGGGCGTTGGTCAGGTTGCCGTTATGCGCCACGGCGAAGCCGCCGAACTCGAAATCGGCGTAGAGCGGCTGGACGTTGCGCAGGATGGTGTCGCCGGTGGTGGCATAGCGGTTGTGGCCGATGGCAATGTGACCGCGCAGCGTGGCCATCACGCGGGGGTCGCTGAAGTTGTCGCCGACCAGGCCCATGCCCTTGTGCGAATGGAAGCGCTTGCCGTCGTAGCTGACGATACCGGTGGCTTCCTGGCCGCGATGCTGCAACGCGTGCAGGCCGAGCGCGGTGACCGCGGCGGCGTCGGGCGTGTTCCAGACGCCGAACACGCCGCACTCCTCGTGCAGCTTGTCGTCGTCATGCGGCAGCGTCGTGGTCAGACTCATGCCTGGTGTCTCCTAATCCCGCGCCGCCGTACTGGCGGCGGGCCGGCCGAGCGCCGAGCCTTGTGGGGTCGCGTGCAGCAGGGCCTCGGCGGTCGTCTTGCGGCCCGCTGGTGGTGGATAGACCGGCGGCGGGTGGAAGTCTCCCGGGGGCACGTGGTCCACCGCCCATTTCGCTCCGTCGTAGACCAGGCCGATCGAACGGGCCTGGAGGACCGCCTCGGGCCATTGGTCGACCGGCTTGACCAAGCCGACAAAGATATAGGCAAGGATGATGAGCGCTGCACCCCGCACCAGGCCGAATACCAGTCCGAGCGTCCGGTCCAGCCCGCCGAGCGCCGAGCGGCGGACCAGACGGCCGACGGCATGAGCAATCAGGATCAGCACGATCAGGGCCGCCACGAAGACGGCCACGAAGGCGACCGGGTCGTTCCAGGGCGAGATGCCCATCCAGTGCTGGAACCGCGGCCGCACCAGCGGGAGAGCCCAGAGGGCGGCGACCCCGGCGCCGATCCAGGCGCCGATCCCCAACACTTCCCGTACCAGGCCGCGCATGAAGGCCAGCAGGGCGGAGACGGCGATAACCCCGAGGACGGCGAAATCGACCCAGGTCATGCGGGGGTCACCAGGGTAGGGGCCGAGGTGGAGGCGGGGGCGGCGGTGGACGTGGAACCAGACTCCCCCTCCCCTTGAGGGAGGGGGTTGGGGGGAG
>JBEKNT010000425.1:0-7285 GCA_049522565.1 Acetobacteraceae bacterium | reverse complement strand
CCGGGGCCCGCCCCCGCCCCCGGTTCCTTGCGTCTTTACATCCCCCCCCCCCCCCCCCCCCCGTGGGGGGGGGGGGGGGGGGGGGCGGGCGCCGGGGGGCGGGGGCCCCCCCCCCCACCCCCCCACCCCCCCCCCACAAGGGGAGGGGGAGTGTCGGACTGACAATGAACCCGCAATCCTCGATCGTCCTGGCCACGGACCGTCACCTCAAATGGCGCGCATTCGACCGGCTCGAACATGCGCTGATGCTGCTGTGCGGAGTCTGCCTGGCCGGGTTCACCCTTTCCACCCTCATCGACGTCGTTACGCGTGAGACCGGCCATCCCCTGCTGTTCCTGCAAGAGATAACCTCGGCCTTCTTCGTCTACGGGATCTTTGTCGGTAGTGCCGTGGCGACGCGGCGCAACGACCACCTGTTCCTCTCCGCCATCACCGAGAAGATGACCGGCACCACGCGCCGCTGCTTCGAAGTGTTCAATCGCGCCGTCGTCCTGCTGGTCGGCCTTTGCATGGTGGTGTTCGGCTGGCAGAACTTCCTGACTGGTTTTGGCAGCTTTCGCATGCCGTCGATGCTGCCGATCGCCTATCTCTACATCGTCATTCCACTCTGCGGCATTCTGGTCGCGCTGTTCAGCGCGGAGCAGATTGTGAATGGCTTGCGCAACGGGTTTACGACACCGGTGGGCGAGGGCGTGTTGCGGGACACCGGAATATGATCCTGCCGAACCCCGTATTGCTCGGCCTGATGACGGGGCTGTTCCTGGCGCTGGGCTATCTCGGCGTGCCGGTGGCATTCGCGCTGATGGCCGGCGTGCTGGTCGGCACGCTGTTCACGCCGATCACTCTGCAATCGATGATCGCGCAACTGTTCAACGGCGTCGACTCCGAGGCGCTGATGGCGATCCCGTTCTTCCTGCTGGTCGGCGAGTTGATGACGTCGGCCAACGTGGTGATCCGCATCGCGGAATTGTCGCAAGCGCTGGTCGGCCATATCCGCGGCGGCCTGGCGCAGGTCACCACGGTGTTTTCGATGTTTTTCTCCGGCATGTCGGGTTCATCCTCGGCCGACGTCGCGGTGCTGTCGCGCACCATGGCGAAGCCGATGGCGAACGAGGGCTATCGCCCGGAATTCACCGCCGCGCTGATCGCCGCGGCATCGACCATCGCGGCGCTGGTGCCGCCCTCGATCATGGCGGTGGTGTACGGCGCGATCGGCAACGTATCGATCGCGGGCCTGTTCCTTGGCGGGATCGTTCCCGGACTGATGATCGGCTTCGGCCTGATGATCTACTGCTATTTCTTCGGCCCGGCCGGCTTGCAACGGCCGCGCGCGACGTTCCGCGATCTGGCCGTCGCCACCGGTTCCGCCGCCTTGCCGCTGATGATCCCGGTCATTCTGCTCGGCGGCATCATGACCGGCTGGTTCACCCCGACCGAGGCCGGAGTCATCGCCATCACCTACATCCTGGTGGTGGTGATCCCATGCCTCAACCCGGCGCACCTGCGCAACGTGCCGCGCGATTTCGTGCTGGCGGGCATGATCTACTCGCTGCCGATGATCACCATCGCCGCGGCCTCGGCGTTCGGCTGGTTGCTCGCCTACCTGCGCGGTCCGATCGTGGTGTCGGGTTGGATCGGCAGCGTATCCGGCAACGATCCGCACATGATCATGTTTCTGCTGGTGTTGGTGTTCGTCATCGTGGGTGACTTCATCGAGCCGGTGCCGGCCATCATCATCTTCATGCCGGTGGTGAACGCGCTGACCGACGCGGCGAGCATCAATTCCGTGCACATGGGCGTGGTGCTGATCGTCACCCTCGCCTTCGGGTTGATAACCCCGCCCTATGGCCTGGCATTGCTGATGGCGTCGAAGTTCCTCGACGTGCGATTCTCGCTGGCATTGCGTGCCAGCCTGCCGATCTACGTGATTTTTTTCGCGACCATAGCCTTCACCATCTTCGCGCCAGAGGTGGTCCTGTGGCTGCCGAAGCACGTGTTCCCGGAATCCGTCGGCTGTTTCAAGTCGCCGGCGGGAACCGGCTATATCTGCCCCTGAGCGGTCAGGTGCGCGGCGGGGTGCCGCTGGTCACCGGGTGCGGCGGATAGCCGATCTCCAGCACCTTCGGCCCGTGCGGCAGCGGCGGAGGCGTCTGCGGCCGGACCTGGTCGACGTCTTGCGGCTTGCCCATGCCCAGCGCGCCGCAGGCATCGCCGGCTTGCGAAACCTTCACGATTGGCGCGCTGCCATTGCCGTGATCGACGATGCTGATGCTCTGGCTACACACGCCATGCCCGCCGGCCAACGGCAGGACAGAAAGGTTGAGCGGCATGCCCGGGCCGAACGCCGCACGCAGCATAGCATTCGGATCCGGCAACGGCGGGAACATCGCATTCATGTCGGCGATCATGTGCTGCACCGCCACCTGCTGCGCTGCCATCAGCCGCAGCATTGGCAGCGCCTCGGGCGCGCCGGCGGTCGCCATGTTGGGTGCGGCCATGGTGCCGGGACCGGGGAGGACCACAACCGTCGCACCCGGTGGCACGTAGATCATGTGGCCGCTGTCCGGCGGCGTTGTCTGCGCCTGTCCTGCGGAAGCGAACAATGGCAGCGCCAGGCCGGCGCCAAGCAAGGTGTTGCGGATTGTCATCATCGGCGACCTCTTAACGGATGGATCGGTTGCCACCTATTCTGGCCAGCTTGCTTTGCGGCCGCCATGCTGGAAGATGAAAATTCCTTCATGATGGTCGTCACCGAACCGCGACGACGGCGTCATCCTTATGTCGCGGGCCCCCGCTCCATCGGCTAACGCAGGCTCCCTGATTCGAGGAAACTCGCATGTCACATCAGCCGCCCCTGCTCGGCCGCCGCGACGTCATCGCCGGTGCCGCGGCAGTCGCCCTCGCCGCCACGCCGCTGTCGCAAGGCCTGGCGCAGGCCACCGCGACGGAGACCGCGCGGGGCACGGTGTACGACGCCGACAGCAATCCGCGTCACGGCCTGCCGGGCGTCATGGTGTCCAACGGCGCCGACGTTGTGAAAACCGATGCACTGGGGCGCTGGTCGCTACCGGTGCGGCCGGGCGACTCGCTGTTCGTCATCAAGCCCGCCGGCTGGGCTGCGCCGGTCGATCCGGTGACCAGCCTGCCCGACTTCGCCTACATTTACGCGCCGAACGGTACGCCGGACCTGGGATTCCGTTTCGCCGGCGTCGCACCCACGGGCAAGCTGCCGGATTCGATCGACTTTCCGTTGCGGCGGCAGCACGAACCGTCGCGCTTCGCGGCCATCCTGTTCACCGACCCGCAGCCGGAAAGCCTCGCCGAGGTGGACTATATCCGCGACGACGTGGTTTCCGTCGTCGAGAAGGACGGCGTGGCGTTCGGCATCACGCATGGTGACGTGATGTTCGACGACCTGTCGTACTACCCGCGCTATAACCGCATCGTAGGCAGCATCGGCCTGACCTGGTACAATTGCTGCGGCAATCACGACATGAACCTGGAAGCGCCCGACAACGTGCTGTCGCGCGAGACGTTCAAGCGCACCTACGGCACCCGTTGGCACGCCTTCCAGTATGGTGATGCGACGTTTTTCGTTCTCGACAATGTCGATTATCTTGGCACGGACCCGTCGAAGCCGAATGGCTTCGGCAAGTATCGCGGTTTCTTTGGAGAGCAGCAGATCGGTTTCATCCGAAACGTGCTGGCCAACGTGCCGCGAGAGCAGTTGGTGGTGTTCAGCTTTCATATTCCGTTACGCACGCTGGTTGGGGCGTATCCGGCGGTGTCCACCGTCGATATCAGGGAATTCCTGACGGCAATCGGCACGCATCCCAATAGCGTGAGCTTTTCCGGTCACACCCACACCAACGAGCACTGGTATTTCACCCAAGCCGACGGGTTTGCCGCCGGGACGCACCATCACCACGTGCTCGCCGCGGTGTCGGGAAGCTGGTGGAGTGGGCCGTTCGATGCGCGCGGCATTCCGATGGCGCTGCAAAGCGACGGCAGTCCGAACGGGTTCCATGTGCTGTCGGTGGATGGCGCTGGTTATACGACTACACTGATGCCGGCACACGATCCAGCGCGCGGGCAGATGCGGATCATGCTGGACAGCCAGGTGCACGCCAATGGCCGCGAGGTCATGCATGAGTACCCCGCCGGCGCTCTGTTGAGCGGTTCGATCGCGGCCGATCGGCTGGCCTCGACGCGGCTGGTGGTCAACCTGTTCGATGGCGGCCCTCGTTCGAGGGTCGAGGTTTCGCTGCCGGGCCATGCGCCACGCGACATGCAGAAGGTGGAACGGCTCGATCCGTTTGTTGTAGAGGTCTACACGCGCAACGCCGAAACCAAAAAGCCATGGGTGGAGGCCGGCAAGTCGAGCCACATCTGGCAGGCGACGTTGCCGGCGAACCTGGAAGCGGGCACACATCGCGTGACGGTGCGGGCCACGGACGAGTATGGGCGGACGCACGCGGCGACAATGGTACTTGAAGTGACGGCGTGACGTTCGGGACGCGACGGACCTACTTCTTCACGCCCAGCCCACGCATGAACTGATCGCGGATGCGCGGCGGGTCGCGTTCGGTCGTCTGCTTCGGCTTCTCGCGATCGATGCGGCAACCGATCAACCACGGCCCGTCCTCGCGCAGGGCCAGGTCTACCAGTTCCTCGAAGCCGCCTTCGTCCGCCGCCCAGGCGCTTTGCGCCAGACCGGCGCCGCGCGCGATCGCCACGATGTCGGCGCCCTGTTCGGTCAGAGTCTGCTGGCCGCCGGTGATCTGATAGGCGCCGTTGTCCATGATGACGATGGCCAGGTTCTTCTGCGCCCGCGCGGCGACGGTGGCCAACGATCCAAGCTGCATCAGGATCGAGCCGTCGCCTTCCAGCGCGAACACGCGGCGTTGCGACTGCGCCAGCGCGACGCCGAGCGCGATCGGCACTGCCAGCCCCATGCTGCCGAGCATGTAGAAGTTCTGCGCGCGCTGTCCGGCGCCCCAGAGATCGAAATTGGTGTAGCCGATGCCGCCGATCACCGCCTCGTCGTGCTTCAGCCGCGCCACCAGGCGCTGCGTGATGTCGAACCGGTTCAGCACCTTGGCCTGGGCGCGGTTGGCCGGGTGGTTTGCTGCGAATGACATGCTGTCCCCCTATGCCGCGAAAACTTTGCCGCCCGTGAGCAGGGGCGAGAGGATGAAACAGCAGGGGGCTTGGGTGGCGACGGCTTGGGTGATGCTGCGATCGACGATGAATTCCACCTCATCCAGCCGCGTCATGGTGTGGTGTTCGACCGCCAGCGCGTCGAGCACCGGACGCATCGTGCGGGCAACCAGCGACTGGCCGATGTTGAATTCTCCCAGCGTGCCGCGTTCGGATACCAGCATCAGAACGGGTATCTGGAACGGCACGGCGAGCGAGGCGATCACGTTCGGCAGCGTGGCGAAACCGCTTGTCTGCATCAGCAGGATGCCGCGCGTGCCGCCCATCCATGCGCCGGAGAGAATGCCCAGACCCTCCTCCTCGCGGGCGACGGCGAAGGCGGTGAAGAACGGATCGGCGTGCACCGCCTCGATCAGCGGACGCAGCACGTTGTCCGGCACATAGGTCACCAGCGACACGTTGTGGCGCTTCAACACGTCCCGCACGATCTCGTGCCAGGCGCGGTCCGCGGCTGCCTCGTCCATCACTGCTCCTTTCGTCATGGCCGCCCCACCGTCATGGCCGGGCTCGACCCGGTCAACCGTCCGTAAGGAGACAGCCGGCTCTATTTCGCAGGAGGTCTTCCATGCCGGACGCCGGCTCCTATGACGTGATCGTGGTTGGCGCGGGCAACGCCGCGCTGTGCGCCGCCCTGTCCGCGCAGGAGCAAGGCGCGCGCGTGCTGGTGCTGGAGAAAGCCAGCGAGGAGGAACGGGGGGGCAATTCCACCTTCACCGCCGGCGGCTTCCGCTTCGTGCACAACGGCGTCGAAGACCTGCGCAAGGACGTGCTGGTCGATCTGTCCGACGCCGAGGCCAAAAGCATGCACATTCCGCCGTGGACGGCGGAAACCTACATGGACGACCTGATGCGGGTGACCGAGAATCTGTCGGAACCGGAACTCGCCGATCTGCTGGTCAACCGCTCGCGCGAGGCCGTGGTGTGGATGCGCGAGAAGGGCGTGCGCTGGATTCCAATGTTGAAGCGCCAGTCGTACCTGGTGAACGGCATCAACCACTTCTTCGGCGGCATGGCGGTGGAAGCGGTCGGTGGCGGCTGGGGCCTGGTGGACTTCCTGTTCAAGTCGGCCGAGCGCCACGGCATCGCGGTGCGCTACAACACCGGACTGCGCCGGTTGATCCAGAACCGCAAGGGCGACGTCACCGGCGTTACGGTATTCGGTCCGGACGGCTATGAGGACATCCAGGCCAAATCCGTCGTGCTGGCCTGCGGCGGATTCGAGGCCGATCCGGAAATGCGTGTGCGCTACTACGGTCCCGGCTGGGAGTTGGCAAAGGTGCGCGGCACGCGGCACAACACCGGCGAAGGCATCAAGGCGGCGCTGGAGATCGGCGCGGCGGCGTTCGGCGGCTGGTCCACCTGCCACGCGGTGCAATGGGACATCAGCTCGCCGCCGTTCGGTGACCGCGTGGTGCTGGACAATTACCAGAAGCACTCCTACCCGATCGGCATGATCGTCAACGTCAACGGCGAGCGATTCGTCGATGAGGGCGCGGATTTCCGCAACCACACCTATGCGAAGTACGGCCGCGAGGTGATGAAGCAGCCGCAGCGCATGGCGGTGCAGATCTTCGACAAGAAGACCATCGACATGGTGCGCGACGAATACCGCATTCGCCAGGTGACCAAGGCGACGGCGAATACGCTGGAGGAGCTGGCGCAGAAGCTGGAGATCAGCGTTGACGGTTTCGTGCGCACGGTGAAGGCGTTCAACGCCGCGTGCCAGCCGGGTGAGTACAATCCGTCGATCCTCGACGGCAAATGCACGAAGGGCATCACGCCGCCCAAGTCGAACTGGGCGCTGCCGATCGACGAGCCTCCGTATCACGGCTTCGTCGTGACCTGCGGCATCACGTTCAGCTTCGGCGGGTTGAAGATCACCACCGATGGCGAGGTGGAGGATACCACAGGCCGGGTGATCCCCGGGCTGTTTGCGGCGGGCGAACTGGTGGGGGGAATCTTCTACCAGAACTACCTGGGCGGTGCCGGGCTGGCGTCCGGCTCGGTATTCGGACGGCTGGCGGGCGGTTCTGCCGGGCGTTACGCGAAGTAGGGAAACCTCTCC
>JBEKNT010000424.1:0-5916 GCA_049522565.1 Acetobacteraceae bacterium | reverse complement strand
CCCTCCCTCAAGGGGAGGGGGAGTAACGCTACGCCTACCCGAAGTCCTGCGCCAATTCCGCCCGCACCGGTTCCGGCAGTATCGCCATGTGGCCGTATTGCGGATGCGTGAAGCCGATCACCACCTCCGTTCCCGGCCGCGAGAACGCCGCGATCTGTGCCGGCGTGAACGGGAAATGCACGAACTGCACCGACGACGCCTTGCCTTCCGCCGTGGTGCGGTCCTGGTCGGCTTCCGCCGCGGCCTTGATCGTTTCGCCGGCCACCCGCAGGAACGCGGTCTCCTCGATACCGCCGAGCGTTCCCAGGACGCGCTGGCGGCGCTCCGGATCGTCGATCTCGATCATGAAGGTCGCGACCAGCTCGTTGCCCTTCGGCACCAGCGGATTGTACGCGTGCAGCTCCTCCGGTACCTGCGCCGCGCCGCCCTTCTCGATGTAGACCATCTCCTGCACTTGCAGCCACATCGTGTCGTAGGATTCGAAATAGAATGTCACGTACGGCCCGACCTCGATCCGGCGGTTGCGCTTCAGCGCGCCCACCCGCCGCCGGTGTTCGGCGCGGTGTCTGGCGTATTCCGCGGCCGGCAGGATGTCGGCCGCGACGAGTTCGTGCTTGGCCATCGGTGTCTCCTTCACGCCAGGCCGTAGGCCCGCGCAAGCAACTGGATCGGATGGGTCACCAACTGGGGTTGCGGACCGTCGCCGCCAAGCTTTTCGATGCCCTGCGCCAGATGCATGCCGGCGAGCGGGCACTCCGACGTGATGAACGCCTTGCCGGCGTCGTTCATCTGCCGCGCGGCGGGACGCCCGACCTTCAGCGCGACATCGAAAAACTCCTGCTTGAATCCCCAGGAACCGCCATGCCCGGAGCACCGCTCGACCACCGCCACGTCCGGTTCGGGCAGCAGCCGCAGCATTTCCGCCGCTTTCTGCCCCATGTTCTGCGCCCGCGCGTGGCAGGCCATGTGCAACGTCACGCCGCCGGGCACCGGCTGCATCCCCGGCGCCAGGCCTTCCTTCTTCGCAATGTCCACCACGTATTCGCTGATGTCGTAGGTCGCCGTCGCCAAGGTCTTCACCTGCGCGTCGTCCGGCAGCAGCAGCGGCCATTCGAATTTCAGCATCAGCGCGCAGGACGGCACCAGGGCGACGATGTCGTAGCCCTTGGCGATCCAGTCCTGCATCGCCGCCGCCACGGTGCGGGCATTGTCCGCCACCTCGGCCACCCGCCCTTGCTCGAGCAGGGGCATGCCGCAACAGCGCGGATACACCACTTCGGTTGCCACGCCGTTGCGCGCCAGCACGGCGCGCGTGGCGATGCCAACCGCGGTTTCATTGTAGTTGCCGAAGCAGGTGGCGTACAGCACCGCCTTGCGGCCGAACGCCGGCGCATCGCGGTTCACCTCGGGTGCCTGCTTCGCCGCCGAGGTCAGCGGCTTCGATTGGTATTTCGGCAAGGCGGCATCCGGATCCAGTCCGGCCGCCTTCGCCAGCAACGAGCGCATGGTGTGGTTGCTGCGATCCGTCGCCCAGTTCGCCAGCGGCGCCACCATCGTCGCCAGCTTGCCGTTGCGGTCGGTCGCCGCAAGCTGCCGGTCGGCGAAACTTAACTTGCCCTGCTTCGCCTCCATCGCCCGATAGCGCAGCATCAGATGCGGAAAATCGAGGTTGAACTCGTGCGGCGGCACATACGGGCACTTCGTCATGAAGCACATGTCGCACAGCGTGCACGCATCCACGACGGGCTTCAGATCGGTACTGCTCACCGCGTCGAGTTCGCCGGTCTTCGATGCGTCGATCAGGTCGAACAGCCGCGGAAACGAATCGCAAAGGTTGAAGCAGCGGCGGCAGGTGTGGCAGATATCGAACACCCGCCGCAGTTCGGCATCGATCGCCGCAGGGTCGTAAAACGCCGCATCCTGCCAGGCGATCGGATGGCGCGTCGGCGCCTCCAGGCTGCCTTCTCGCATCGCCTTGTCCCCTATGTGCGGATGGCCGGACTCTCCGGGTCAGGCCCGGGTCCGGTCATCCTATTCGAGGGCGCAGGCACCGTTGTGTCGCTGCCTGCCCCTTTGCGTTCACTCCGTGCGGACGCCTACTTGATTTCGGCGAGCGCGCGCGAGAAGCGGCCGGCATGCGAACGCTCGGCCTTGGCGAGCGTCTCGAACCAGTCGGCGATCTCGTCGAAGCCTTCCTCGCGGGCGGAGCGGGCCATGCCCGGGTACATGTCGGTGTACTCGTGCGTCTCGCCGGCGACCGCCGCGGCCAGGTTCTTGTCGGTCGGGCCGATCGGCAGGCCGGTGGCCGGATCGCCGACCGCCTCGAGGAATTCCAGGTGGCCGTGCGCATGCCCCGTCTCGCCCTCGGCGGTGGAGCGGAACACCGCGGCGACGTCGTTGTAGCCTTCGACGTCCGCCTTCTGGGCGAAATAAAGATAACGCCGGTTCGCCTGGGACTCGCCCGCGAAGGCCGCCTTCAGGTTCTCTTCCGTCTTGCTGCCCTTGAGTGTCGCCATGGTATTTTCTCCCTCTCGGCTCGGGTGATCGCAGGCGGGCCTCGCCGGGATCGGGTCCGTGCGGGCCTCGCTACGTACGCGCCGGAGACTAGACCATTTGCCCAGCCGGCAAAAGGCGGCCCCATGATGGATTTTTCCGATGGCGTTGATCGAAGCGGTGCATTGTCCCGCGTTGGTCACGCGCGCCAGCCGCACCGTGCCAGCGCGTCGCGCATATGCGGCGGCGGCGGCGCGGTGGCGGCCAGCGGCGGATCAAGCGGCAAGGCGATGGCGCGGGAGAGCAATTGCAGCGGACCTTGCGCGTCGCCGTAGATCGGGTCGCCGAGGACGGGGCAACCGAGCGATGCGCAGTGCACCCGCACCTGGTGGGTGCGGCCGGTGCGGGGGTGGAGTTCCAACCAGGCGATGTCACCGGCCTGGCCGCGCAAGCGCCAGTCGGTCACCGCGCGTTGGCCGGACGCATCGCTGACCATGCGCCAGCCGGACTTGCTGCTGTGCCGGCGCAACGCTGCGTCGATCGTGCCGGACGACGTTTGCGGTACGCCGCGCACCACCGCCCAGTAGGTCTTGCGCGCACGGCCGGCGGCAAATTCCGCCTGCGCCGCGATCAGGGCCGCGCGGCGCAGCGCGACGACCAGGCAGCCGGAGGTGTCGGCATCCAGCCGGTGCGCCAGCCACGGCCCGTCCTTGCGGCGCGACAGCAGCGGGAACCAGTCCTCCACGCTGGGGCCGCCGCGCGGGCCGGAATGCACCGGCAGACCGGGCGGCTTGTCCAGCACGACGAAGCGGTCGTCACGGAACAGGATGGGCGGCATCGGCGCGCAGATCGAACCGACCTGTGGCTGGGCACCGCGCAACAATCGTTTTGGCATGGACTTTTAGCGCGCGCAGGTGCCTGATATTCCCGGTCGGAGATTAGCGTTACTTCTCCCGACGCCGCAAGGTGGAATGCACGCAGCCAAGGAGCGCGGATCATGGCCGACCTTGTTATCCATCCGTATGACCTCTCACAAGGGTTCTGTGATGTCGTGGTCGCGTGGTCGCAGTATTTGAGCAGGTGGTGCGACGGCGATTGGCAGACGCCGGGCTGCGTGCGGTTTTTCGAGGCCGTTGGTTCCGACGTACCGACACGCCCGATAACGCAGGACGAGCTCGAGGCCATGGTGGCTATCCGTGCCCTGGTCACGGAGATGCGGAAGTTGAGCAATCGGAAGAACCTCCCGGCAAACAAGATCAAGCTGGACACGCTCATCACGGGTGTCGCCAGTTATCTGAAGGACGAATGCAGCATGGTGCTGGATCAGTCCGTCAACCCCATCAATGCCATCGAAAATTGTTGTGATTCGCTGGAGACTGCGGTCAGCGTCGTCAAAAGCGAGTACACGTCGGCGCCTTCCTCCGTTCGCATCGCGGACAGCGTCTACCTTCGGCTGCCACCGCCCGTCAGCGGCTACGATTTCCTCGAGCCGCGTGACACTCTCGCCGACGACGTCGTCGCGGATGCCGCTACGCTGGCGGGCGTGCCGGTCAGTGCGGTGCCGGACGAGGCGCCGCTGACGCCCACCGACGCCGCCTCGGAATATGGCGTCGTGCCGCCCGAGATCTTTCCGGATCGGGGAGTATAAACCATGGGAATCAAGATCGTCCCGCTCGTGGCGACCGCGACGCCCTTCTCGACCCAGATTACCAAGCAAACGGTCATTGCACGCCGTGTTGTCAGTCAGACGCTCACCGGCCGGCTGGTTCCGACGCTGTCGATCAGCAGCGACGACTTCACCACGACGTCAACCCAGCCCAAGGTGCACAAGCGTTTCGTTCACTTCGACCTGGCCTCCAGCAATGTCAGCCCCGACCACGACCTGTACGACCCGACCAACCGGTACGGGTATTATGACGACGAATATACCAAGGGTTACTACATCGACACGGTGACGTATTTCATCTGGCTTCAGGCCCCGGGCGGTACACCGGATCCAACCAAGGCGCACCCGTCCTGGGCGATCCAGTCCGAGAGTCCGGATGGACCGAACCAATCCGGTTCAGTAACCAGTTCGATCAGCTACAACACCGATGCATCCATCGGGGCCTTTGGGCCGTCTGGCGTCGGCAATATCGGCGCGGGTCATGGTTTCAGTTCCAGCCATACCCACGTCACCACGGATTTCCTTTTCACCCAGCACTCGTCGGCCAACTTGCTGCACCACAAGCTCGAAATGAAGCAGATGGCAGACGGCACGCCCTATGTGTCGGGTAGTACCTACACGAATTACTATGGCGACCTCATCGGCCTGCCGGCGCTGGCCCTGTCGAACCTCCCTTTGCCCGGTCAGGCCGTGTGGATGAACATCGACGACGCCGGCCTCGTCGATACAATCGATCTGCACGTCATGGTCAAGCCCTACTACATGCTCGCGGAGACGGGCATGGCCGCACCTCCGCAGGTCAATCCTGAGAGCCCCACTGACTGGCTGCGGACCTTTTCCATCGACTTCACGACGCTTGGTAATTAGTCGTGGTGCGACGCTGACGTTCCGGGCTGCAAACCGCGATCATCGGCGGCGCCGACACCCCGTCCACCGGTCACCCTGATCCTGCGTTGCGCCGGTGTCCGACGTTGCGCCGGAGCCTACCGCGCATCGCGACGCCGTGGCAGGATTGCGCCATGCGCATCCACATCCAGAACCCCAATAACGACCCGCTGTTCGAGTTCTCGCCGGCGATGTGGGACGACGCCGTTGCACGCGCACCGGACATCGGCCGCGGCCACACGGTCAGCATCGGCGACAACGACACCGACTTCGCCGCGGCGATGCGCGACGCTGAGGCGTTGGTATGCGACGTGAGCGTCGTGCGCGCCCACTTCCCCTGCGCTGCCCCGCACCTGAAACTGCTGTTCGTCACCAATGCCGGCCTCGACAGGCTGGCGCCGTTCGACTGGCTGCCGCAAGGCGTGGTGCTGTTGAACAATCGCGGCACGCATGCGGTGAAGTCGGGCGAGTTCGGCATCATGGCCGTGCTCATGCTGGCCAATCGCGTGCCGGAGATGGTGACGCACCAACGCGCCGGACGGTGGCAGAAACTGTGGGGCACGGTGCTTGGCGGCAAGCGCCTGACCGTGCTTGGCCTCGGCACGCTGGGCGGCGCAATCGCCTCGCACGCGGCGCGGTTCGGCATGCATGTCACCGGCGTACGGGCGCATCCCGCGCCGCATCCCGATTGCGCCGAGGTGATCGGCACCGACCGGCTGGACGACGTGCTGCCGCGCACGGACTACCTGGTGCTCGCCTGTCCGTTGACCGCGGCGACACGCGGCATCATGGACCGGCGGCGCTTGTCGTTGCTGCCGCCCGGCGCCGGCCTGGTGAATATCGGCCGCGGCGAATTGCTCGACCAGGATGCG
>JBEKNT010000423.1:0-5926 GCA_049522565.1 Acetobacteraceae bacterium | reverse complement strand
GCTTGACCCGGTCATCGCTACCCGCACTGGTGCCGCGATCAATGGCCGGGTCAAGCCCGGCCATGACGTGGGGAGCGCCAGTGCGAGCCAATCGACCGTCACTGTCAGTGCAGGTTGGTATCATCGGCGCGCCGCCCTCACGACTTGCCGGGCGCGGGCATCGCCGCGGTGATCTCGGTGGCTTTCGGCGCGACCTTTTCCCCCGGCACGGCGCGCTGCAATCCGGATACCACCACGCGGTCATCAGGCTGCAATCCGGACGCGATCACCCGCAGCGTGCCGACCCGCGCTCCGGTGGTGACGGTGCGCTGCTGCACCACGTCGTCCTTGTCCACCAACAGCAGGTAGCGCCCGGACTGATCGGTGCCGAGCGCCGTCTCCGGAACCAGCAAGGCTTCAGCCTGCTGGGCTCGCAGAGGCACCCGCACCCGCACGAAGAAGCCCGGCAGCAACATGTGATCGGCATTGGCCAGCACGCCGCGTACCATCAGGGTGCCGGTGCTGGTGTCCACGTTGGGCGCCGCATAGTCGAGCGTGCCCTGATGCGGATAGCCGTCCTCGGTCATCAAGCCGACCTCGACCGGCACTTTGGCAATTTGCTTCTCGTCCATTCCCGCCTGTCGCAGACTGGCCCGGATGCGCAGTACATCCTGCTCGCTGACGGTGAAGCTGACGTAGATCGGGTCGATCTGTACGATTGAAGCCAGAGTCGTGGGTGCGTTGGCGCCGACCAGGCTGCCGACCGAAACCTGATGCGCCGTCACCATGCCGTCGAACGGCGCGGTCACCTGGGTGTAGCCGAGATTGGTCGCCGCCAGGGTCACCGCGGCCTGTTGGTTCAGCACATTGGCGCGGTTGCTGTCGCGCGCGGCGCGGGCCTGATCGACGGTGGAGCGCGAAGAAAAATCGGTGCGGCCGAGCGAGGCCTGCCGGTCGTACTCGGCATCGGTCTGCACGACCTGCGCCTGCGCTGACTCCAGCGCCGCCTGGGCCTGTTGCAGCTTGGCCTGGTACGGCGCCGGCTCAATGACGAACAGCGTATCGCCGCGATGGGCGATCGCGCCGTCGGTGTAGCGGATCTCTTGCAGGAAGCCGGAAACGCGGGCGACCAGGTCCACCTGGTTGTAGGCCGCCATGTTCCCGGTAGCCTCCAGATACGGCGTCACCGCCTGGTGCAGCGCTTGCGCGACGATCACCTGCGGCGGCGGCGGCGGCACGAACGCGGTCTGCTGCCGCTTGCACCCGGCAACGCCAAGCGCGGCCAGCAGCGTGATAGCTGCCAAACGCCAGGCCCCGTGCATGATCCCGGCCCCCCCGAACGTCAGTTACAACCGCTGGTTACGTGCGCGGAAGGTAACCGCAGCGGTGGTTCGGGGACAAGCCCGCGCGTTTCCGCCCGGGCATGTCCCGTCACCGCCGGATACGCCCGGTCACGGGTCGTTCCTGTCATGGCGGGGAGCGTCGTCGCGACGCAACGTCCTGCCCGACGCGCCGATGCCGCTCCCCAGGCGGCAGATGGCTTGATTGCTCACGTTTCTCGCAATGGCAGGCCGTATGGCAATGACGGCTTATGTGTCGGCGATGGACACACCCCGTCGCTCGGCCGCCCGGCGTTACTCCATCGCGGCGTGGGTCTCCGCCGGCGGACCCAGGACGCGGCGCGGCCGGCGCATCAGCAGCAACAGCAGCAGGGACGGTAGCGTGGTGAAGATCATCATGTGGTAATCATCGACATAGGCAGTGATCTGCGCCTGCTGGTTGATGATCTGGTCCAGCACCGCAGCGCCATGCCGTGTCGCCGGGTCCCACATGTGCTGGACCGCGCCGCCGACTTGCAAAGCGCGATTGAACGGGTTGACCGAGGCGCCGATCTCGGCGTGCAGCGCCTGCGTGTTGTGCGCCAGCGTGGCCGATGTGACAGACACGCCGATCGCCGCGCCGATATTGCGGAACAGGCTGAACAACCCGGCGCCGTCGGTGCGGAAATTCGGTGCGAGCGTCGCAAAGGCCAGCACCTGCAACGGAATGAAAATCATGCCGAGCCCGAAACCCTGCGCGGTAATGGTGAACGCGATGCGCCAATCCGATACGTCGGGCGTCCAGGACGTCATGTCCCAGATCGACCAGACCAGCAGCAGGATGCCTAAGGCCATGAGCTTGCGCGGGTCCATGCGCGCGGACAGGCGTCCGCCGATCAACATGGCAGCCATGGTGCCGATGCCGCGCGGGGCCATGATGAGGCCGGCGGTCTCTACCGGGTAGTTCGCCAGGCCCTCCAGCCACGGCGCCATCAGCGACGAGCTGGACACCAGGATGGTGCCGGCGGCGGCCATCATCGCCAGTCCGGCGGAGAAGTTGCGGTCCCGGAAGATCGCCGGCGGGATGAACGGCCGCTTGCCGGTCAGCATGTGTACGATGAACAGATAGACTCCGAGGCCGCCCAGCACGGCCTCGACAATGATCTCGCCCGAGCCGAACCAGTCCTGGTCCTGGCCGCGGTCCAGCATCATCTGCAACCCGCCGATGCCCAGCGACAGCACGCCGAAGCCGATCCAGTCGAACTTCATGTTGAAATTGGGATGCGAGCGCGGCATGAAAAACAGCAGCCCGAGCGTGGCGAGAATGCCGAACGGCAGGTTGATGTAGAAGACGTAGCGCCAGTTGTACATCTCGGTCAGGTAGCCGCCGAGCGTCGGTCCCAGGATCGGCCCGACCATCACGCCCATGCCCCAGATCGCCATCGCCTGGCCGCGTTGCTCGATCGGGTAGATGTCCATCATCGTGGCTTGCGACAGCGGCACCAGCGCGGCGCCGAACACGCCTTGCAGGATGCGGAACAGCACCATCTGCGGCAGCGACTGCGCCGCGCCGCACAGCATCGAGGTGATGGTGAAGCCGATGAGGCAGGCGATGAACAGGTATTTGCGGCCGAAGCGCCCGGCCAGCCAGCCAACCGGCGCGGTCATGATCGCCGCGGCGGTGATGTAGGACGTCAGGACCCAGGTGATCTCGTCATAGGTCGCCGACAGGCTGCCCTGCATGTAAGGCAGCGCGACATTGGCAATGGTCTGGTCCAGCGCCTGCATCAGCGTCGCGCCCACCGTGCAGAGCGTGATCAGCAGGCGGTGCGGAACGCGATCGGATGGGGCAGGGGCCAAGGATGGAACTTTCTATCGGGGCAGGCGCGCTTCTTCCCCCTCCCGCCTGCGGGAGGGGTCAGGGGAGGGTGCAGCGGGGCGCGCGCTGCACCGTCACCCTACCCTTTCCCGCGTAGCGGGAGAGGGTAGACAAGACTCAGAACAGGTCGCGCCAGGTGCGGTGATGATTGGTGTCGATATCCGCTTCGACGCTCATGCCGGCGCGCAGGTCGGGATCGCCTGCCCGGCGGTCCACATGGATGCGCACCGGGATGCGCTGCACCACCTTTACCCAGTTGCCCGAGGTGTTCTGTGCCGGCAGCACGGAGAACTCCGAGCCGCTGTTCGGCGCGATGCTTTCCACCTCGCCCTTCCAGGTGCGGCCGGGATAGGTATCGACCGTCACGTCCACCGGGTCGCCCGGTTTCACCCAGGTCAGCTCGGTCTCTTTCGGATTGGCCTCGACCCAGACGCGTTCGGTGGAAATGATGCCGAAGGCGGCGGTGGAGGCGGCCAGGTACATGCCCGGTTGCACCGTATCGACCTGCGTCACGATGCCGTCGAACGGCGCGTAGATCACCGTGTGATCCAGCTCCCGCTGCGCCTCATCCAGCTTGGCCTGGGCGATCAGGTAATCCGACATCTTGTGCACGTCGACATCCGGATCGCCGCCCAGTTTGGCAAGCTGCACCTGCGCCTGGACCTTCAGCGCATCCTGCCCCTGCTGGTCGGCGGCGAGCAGAAAACGGGCGTTGTCGTATTCGGCGCGGGTCACGCCGCCGGACTTCACCAGGTTGGCGAAGCGCTCGAAATTCGCCTGGTCGGCCTGCACCTGCGCCGCCTTCACGTCAGCGTCGCGCAGCAGCCGGCGATAGGTCAGCTTGTCCGCGTTGAGGTCGGAGATCACCCCGCCGACATTGGCCCGCGCACTGGCGACCGCGATCTCGTATTGCCGCGGATCGAGCCGCAGCAGCACGTCGCCCTTCTTCACCTGTTGGCCCTCATGCACCGGCACCGCGGCGACGATGCCGCTGACATCGGTGGCCACGGTCTCCTTCGCCGCGCGCACATAGGCGTCGTCGATCGAGACATAGCGGCCGCCGGTGATCCACCAGGCACCGGACGCGACGGCGACGACGAGGATGCCGCCCAGCATCAGCACCGGCCGCACGGCGGCGCGGGTGACGCGGCGGCGGGTAGGCGTCTCGGTGACACGGGCGGAGGCGGCGGGCGCGGACGAACCGGCAGTGGCGGCTTGCGACATCAGGCCAGCTCCGTCGTTGCGGCTTCGGCGTGGGCCGCGTCGGTTTCACCGTGCGCATCGGCGCTGCGGCGGCCGGCATGCGCCTCCTGGATCAGGATCGTCTTCATCCGCAGCAAGGTGCCGGTGAGGGTGTCGAGCGTGTCCTCGTCGAGCCCGGCGGTCACCATGCAGGTGATGTCCGCGCGCTGGCGGCCGATCTCACACAGCACCGGCAATGCGGCCGGCTGCAAGTGCAGTCGCCAGATGCGGCGGTCGCGCGGGTCCGGCCGGCGCTCCACCATGCCGCGCGCTTCCAGCCGGTCGATCAGCCGGGCGACGGTGATCGGCTCGACCTCCAGCAACTCGGACAGCTCCTTCTGGGAGATGCCGGGCTGGCGCTCGAGCCAGATCAGGATGCCCCATTGGGCGCGGGTCATGTCGTGCGCGCGGGCGCGCTTGTCGGCGTCAACCCGCAGCAGACGAGCAACGTCGTGCAGCAGGAACAGCAGATCGCGTTGGAACTCGGTCAAACCAGGGACGTCCCTCAGACAGGTCACTTTTGTGATTATAAGCGGCGTTATGATATCTCTGCCAGATTGTCGGCCATGCAATTGACGCAACGCCGATCTGCAAGTTGGAGGGAGCGGGGGCGCAAAACCTTCGTCAACCCTGGTCGGCAGGCCCCGCCGGCCAAAGCCGATTGTGCCGGAGCTGGATCATGCCGGGGTGAAGGTCCGATGGCCAGCGGCTCCTCTCGCTGATGCGGCCCCGGCCGGCACTCGGCGTAGGCGAGGGAGCAGGAGAGGCGCCGGCTGGTGTCGGAGCCTCGCCCGATGGCGGCCGCCCGGGGTGTGATCGCCTTTAAGCCGCGGGCGGCACGGGCGGCGGTGCCTGTTCCAGGCTTCGGGGCGACTGCAGAAGAGCAAGCAAGCGTCAACACAGATTTTCACAGATTAAGTCACAGATTAAGTCGCAGATCACGCGTATATATTGCGATACAGAAGGTCATAATGCCGCACCTATTCCGTGCCTTAATCTGTGACTTAATCTGTGAAATGTCCCTATCCGGTTAGCGTAGGTGGACAACCTATAGTTGTGGCTTGCGTCGGTGGAGTGGATCGGCTACATCACGGACGACGCAGGGGCGGCTGCTTGGTTTCCGCGACTTATTATTGAATCGCAATAAGTTATTAGAACTCCGACATGGCCCGTGTCAACATATTGACTGCCGCGTGTCTCGCCATATTGAATTCCGGCGAGGCTATGGCCCGTCAGGACATCATCACTGCTGTCCATGAGAGGGTAGAGCATACCTTCACCCCGGACGACTATGATTACATACCTAGCGACGGCGGCGCAAAGAAGCGAAGCAATGTGCGGTGGTACAAGAGGATCGAAGGTGCGCTCGGTACCCTTTCACAGAGAGGATTGATCGAACAGGTAGGCCGCAGCCTATGGCGTCTCACCCCAAACAAATGGACAGCCGCACAAAACGAATTTACGACCGATGATACAATCCTGCCGGTTAGCAATGATCCCCAACTCG
>JBEKNT010000422.1:0-5938 GCA_049522565.1 Acetobacteraceae bacterium | reverse complement strand
TCCAGCCGCGCAACGTCTCGCGCGAGATCGTGCAGCCATGATGCGCCGCCAGCTTCTCCGCCGCCAAGGTCGGGCCAAAGTCCGCATACCGCTCGCGCACCAGCGACAGCGCCAGGGTGCGAACCTCGGCCGGCAGCCGATGGTTGCCGGGTTTGCCCCGATGCTTGGAAAGCAGGCTCGTGGCACCGTCCTGCTTGAGGCCACGCAATAGACGAAAGACCTGCCGTCGCCGCAGCCCAGTCAGCGCGCAGGCGTCGGTGACCCGCAACCGCCCGGACTGGACACGCAGCAACACGTCAAGCCGGCTGAACTCCTGCTTGCTCATCGACACCACCGCCACGGCGCACCTCCCGGGACCCCAGAACCCGGGGGAGTGTCACCTCTATCTTGCAGAGGGGTGTCATCTCTATATTGCGGCTACAGTCAAATGCCGGATAACGGGCGTTATGGAAAGTCGGCCGCTGATGCTGCTGCCCGATCTGTTTGCAACGGCGGCGGGAGCCGCGCGCCAGGCTCCGCCGGGAGGCGGGGATAGTGCGTGAGGGGGCGTTACCCGAAGGGCCGAGACGGCCGCCGTAGCCCCTTTGCGAAGGCGGACGGCTCGGTGCTCTGGCATAGCACCCGGCCCCGCGCCTTTTCGCGCGGGGACACGCCATAAGTCTTGAGTTTCGCCAACCTCCCTTTGAGCCGGGACTGTGTATAATATCACCATGATCATCGCCACGCCGCGCATGCGCCTTCGCTGTTGGGAGGATACTGACCGCGACGCGTTTGCCACCATGCACGCTGACCCTGCGGTGATGCATGACTACGGAGGACCGATCAGCCGGAAGAAAAGCGACGCAAAGCTTGACCGCTATGCAATGGCATACCGTCAACATGGTTTCTGCCGCTGGGCAGTTGAAAGCAGGGAAGGTGCTTTTCTCGGCTACACTGGCATCATGCCGTCGCGTCCCGATCATCCAATCGGCCCACATATCGATATTGGCTGGCGATTGGTGCGCCATGCGTGGGGGCATGGATATGCGACGGAAGCCGCGCGTGCGGCGCTGGACGATGCTTTTCTTCGCATAGGCCTGTCCGAAGTGGTCAGCTATACCGCGCCAGACAATCGCAGGTCACAGGCGGTGATGACCCGATTAAGATTGGAGCGTGATCCATCGCGCGACTTCATAGCAGACTACGACGGCGTCAAAGCGTGGCGAGGACTGGTCTGGGTAGCACGCCCTGTGTTGCGCAATTTTTGAATTCCGGAACTGCCGAACCAGCGAGGCAGGCCGGCACACGGCCGGCCCGCCTCAATGACCCCCTGCCCACTCCTACGTCGACACCTGCTCCAGTACCGCGTGGCTCTGCCTGATGCCAAACCCGCGGATCAGCAGCGCGGGCAGCAACGCGCCTGGCACCATGATGAACAAGACCCAGCCGAGATGGTTCGGCCCGATCAGGTAAAGCGGCCCGGTCAGCGTGACGCCGGCCCAGGCGCCAAGATGGCCAAGCCCATCGGTCCACGCGAAGGCCACGGACCGGATGCGGGTGGGGAACGAGACCGCCGTATAGTTGTACAAATTGAACAGGAACAACCCGGTGCAGACGCGGCCGATGTTGATGCAGACCGCCATGGCCGCCGGACTGGGAAACACATAGACCACACCCCACGCCATGGCGAACAGGATTCCCAGGAACAGCAGCGTATCGCGGCGTTCCACCCGCTCGCCCAGCCAGGAATTGGCCATGAAGGCGAGGAACTGCGCCACGTAGCCAATGGTGAACGTCATGAACACGAAATGCGGGGTGACGCCGTGATCCACCATATAGACCGCGGCGAAGGCACCGACGCCGTAGATGATGCCCGGGTAGCAGCACAGCCAGCAGGCGAGGATCAGCAACGCCCGGCCGCGATAGCGCGCGTTGCTGAACAGCTCGCGCCACGCCGCCTTGTCGGCCATCAGGACCGGGTGCCGGCCGTGATCGGGCTCCGGCAGCGGCGCATTGCTGGCGCGCTGGCAGCGTTCCTCCAGATCGGCCATCACCCGCTCGGCTTCCTCCGGATGGCCATGCGCTTCCAGCCAACGCGGTGATTCCGGGAGCAGCCAGTAGAGCAGCGGCAACAGGATCACGACCTCGACGGCCGCGCTGGCCCAGACGAACCACTGCCAGTGGATGGGGATCCAGAAGAATGCGAGCAGACTGATGCCGACGCCGACCACGGCGGTGCTGCCTTGGGAGGCCAGCAGCACATGGCTGCGAACCTTGGGTGCGATCATCTCGGACAGGTAAACCGCGTGCGTCGCGACGATGCCGCCGACGCCGAGCGTGCTGAGCACCGACAGCACCACCAGCGGCCAGAAGCTGAAGACATGCGCGAAGGGCCAGAGGCACACGCCGCCCAGCAGCGTGGAGAGCAGAATCGCGGGCCGGCGGCCATAGCGGCCGGCGACCCAGCTCATGAGATAGGCGCCGACCAGCACGCCCAGGCCGACCTGAAGCGCCTGGATCACCGAGTACTGCACCACGCTGAGCAAATGGTTGGGGCGCCAGACGAAGGGATACAGGCGCGCGCCGATGCCGTCGGTATCGACGATGATGAAGCCCCAGGTGACCTCCACCAGGATGGCCAGTTGCCATTGCACGCGGGTCAGGGGCAGGCGGTCGATGCGGGCGGCGATGTGGCCGCTGATGGCCGTCAACCGCGGGCCGCTCGAGGTTGCTTCCGTCATTGGGGCGTCCCTTCCTGTTATGGTTGGGCTCGCTCCCCCCGGTTCAGACTGGCTTGCCTGCGCGCCTCCCTGTGCGACGGGGCGCTGCTGTCACCAAACCGTGACGCGCAGCGTTGCCAATTGCGCCAATCGTGTCAATCATGCCCTTGGCAACGGCGTAATCTCTTCGCTCCGGTTGCGCCGTCGCCGCAGCCACCGCCGCGGGAGCTGCCGTTTGGGTTCGGTGGATCGGGTGAGTTCAGCGTTCAGCTTGCTGCGGCCGGCCCGGTAGTTTCCGCACCGACTGTCCGCTGACCGCTATTGCGCCACCCAGCCGCCATCGATCGACAGCGGCACGCCGGTGATCGTTTCGGCGGCGTCGGAGCACAGGAAAACCGCCAAGCCGCCGATCCCTTCCGGCGTGGAGAATCGCAGCATCGGTTGCTTCTCCGCCAGGAAAGCGTGGGCCGCTTGCTCGACGCTGATGCCCTCCGCCGCGGCCCGCGCGTCCAACTGGCGCTGCACCAGCGGCGTCAGCACCCAGCCGGGGCAGATCGCATTGGCGGTGATGCCGGAATTGGCCAGCTCGATCGCGGCGACCTTGGTCATGCCAACCACGCCGTGCTTGGCCGCCACATAAGCCACCTTCTGCCCGCTGGCGACCAGCCCATGCGCCGAGGCGATGTTGATCAGCCGCCCCCAGCCGCGCCGCTTCATCCCCGGGATGGCGGCCTGCATGCCGAAGAACACCGCCGAGAGGTTGATGGCGATGATCGCGTTCCACCGCTCGGCGGGAAAATCCTCGATATTGGCGACGTGCTGGATACCGGCGTTGCTGACCATGATGTCCACCGCGCCGAGCCTCTGCTCCGCCTCGGCGACCATCGCGGCTATCTGTTCCGGCTTGGACATGTCGGCCGGGCTGTAGGCGGCGCGGATGCCGAACTCCGCCGCGAGGCCGGCGCGTTCCTTCTCGATCGCCGCCGGATCGCCGAAGCCGTTCAGCATGAGGTCGGCTCCCGCGGCGCCGAGCGCCCGGGCGATGCCCAGGCCGATGCCGCTGGTGGAACCGGTGACCAGGGCCACCTTGCCCTTGAGGCTCATGCGCGCGCCCTCCTATTGTTGCTGCATCGCAGCATAATAGGCCCATCGCGCGTCCGGCGAAAGCCGCCAGGGGCCGTGTCGAGCGCGGCGAGCGGCGGGGGATTGTTCCGCACCCGGCCGGCGGCGATAATCCGCCGCATGTCGGAGGACGCCATTCGCCACCTCGGCGCCGATCGCCGCTTCGCCGCGCTGATCAAGCGCGTCGGGCCGCCGCGGCTCACCATCGAGCGCCGGCGCAGCCCCTATGAGGCGCTGACCCGCGCCATCGCCCACCAGCAACTGCATGGCCGCGCCGCCGAGGCGATCCTCGGCCGTTTCGCCGCGTTATACCCGGACGACGCGTTTCCCAGCCCGGCGCAGGTGCTGGCCACCGAGGCAACGACGCTGCGCGCCTGCGGCTTTTCCGGCACCAAGATCGCCTGCATCCGCGCCATCGCCGCCGCCGCGCTGGATGGCACGATCCCGACGCGGCGGGAGTCCACGCGGCTGTCCGATGCGGCACTGATCGAGCGGCTGACCACGATCCGCGGCGTCGGGCGGTGGACGGTGGAGATGCTGCTGATCTTCACCCTCGGCCGCCCCGACGTGCTGCCGGTGGACGATTTCGGCGTGCGCGAGGGCTACCGCGTGCTGCACCGCCTGGAGACGCAGCCGAAGCCGCGCGCGCTGGCCGAGATTGGCCTCGCGTGGTCGCCGCACCGTTCGCTGGCCGCGTGGTATCTCTGGCGCGCGTCGGACGAGGCGAAGCAGGCGCGGGTGCCGACGTCGCGGGCGTGATTGGATCGTCCGGCCGCATCACCGACGGCCAACCCCGCCATTGCGGCCGGTCCCGCAACGTCTTCAACGACTGCCGCCAAATTCCTGTTTGGTGCTCCAGGCGCCGCGGTTTCGAACATCCGCATCCCGATGGCCCAATCGGGGCGGGATTATCCGTCCTCGCAATCGAGCCGGTGCACTCGGTTCAACACCGTGACCCATGATGTGCTTGCTGCGTCCCAGACCCCCCAGACCCGCACGGTCAGTCCGCTACAGGTGCAACCCACCGTGCCGGCGGCTCCCCCGCTGGCTCCGGAGCAACCTCGGTAGCTGAGGTTGACGACGTTGACTTGCGTCAACCACCTATCTGGCAACCCACCGAGGAGGGCCGCGATGAGGAACCCGCCCACAGCACCGCGCAGCGCAAGGTCTGGGCACAAACCGGATGCCGCTCCGATTGTCGCGGCAGAGGCGAGGGCCGCTGGCCTCGATGTGACGCCGGATCGGCAGGGGAGGTTTCGCATCGTCGGCGACGCCGCGGAACTCGGCAAAATTCGCTGGCGCGCCCCGCCTCTCGCCGCACAGAAAATCGAAATCCTGGTGGGGCCGGTTATCCGCGGGAGGGAAAAGCAGCCTGCGCGCATCAGCAGAGATGAAAATGCCGATGGGCCAAAGACCGGAGGCAAGGCGTCCGCCATCGAGCCGCCAAACGCCTTCACCCCTGGCCCGAAGGCCCGCGCGCTGTTGCGAGGGCGCGAGATTGCGGAGGCGGATTTGCGGGCCGCCGATGGCACGTTCAGCCTGCTCGAGGTGATGGCGTTGCTGCGCGTCAGCCGTCAGGCGATCGACAAGAAGGTGAAGCAGGATGCCCTGCTGGCAGTGCCCGGGCCTGGCAATGAGCGGCGCTACCCAGCCTGTCAGTTTGACAATGGTGTTGTCGTCGCGGGACTTCGTGCCGTGCTGCACGCCCTGCCAAGCCGCAATCCCTGGTTCCGGCTGAACTTTCTCGTCAATCCCGAGCCGCGCCTTGCCGGCCGACGGCCCTGCGACTTACTCCGGGATGGCGACCCGGCTTCTGTTGTCGCAGCCGCAGCGCAGGTCGCCGAGATGGGCGCTTGAGCAACTCGGGGCCGTCGCCGCCACCGGATCTCATGCGCCGCAGGCCGGCGATCAGGGAGCTTCGGGCGGGAAAAGCTCTGCATCGCTTCAGCACGAAGCCGCATCACCCGATCTACTTCGATCGCAGCACGGCAGGCCGCCTCAACGCACCGGACGGAAGCTATGGGGCGCTGTACGCTGCAACCGCCAGGCTCGGTGCGTTCGCGGCACGATGACAACGCAGTCTGCTTTGCGATATTTGAGCGGTCACGGAATGCGCT
>JBEKNT010000421.1:0-5960 GCA_049522565.1 Acetobacteraceae bacterium | reverse complement strand
CCCCAACCCCCTCCCTCAAGGGGAGGGGGAGTCTCCTGCCCTACCCCGCCGCCGCCATCAGGTAGTTCACCCCGAGGTCCCGCGAGGTCCGCCAGCCGCCGCGCAGCGGGTCCGGCACCAAGCCGGCCACATCCGTCACCCGCAGCCCCGCATCGCGCACCAGGCTCCCCAGCTCCACCGGGGTGATGAACTTGCGCCAGTCATGCGTGCCGACCGGCAGCCAGCGGAGCACGTATTCCACCCCGACCTTGGCGGTGAGGAAAGCCCGGGAGGTGCGGTTCAGGGTGGACAGGAACAGCAGTCCTCCCGGCTGCAACAGCCCTGCCAAGGTTCGCGCGAAGGCGGCGGGATCAGGCACATGCTCGATCACCTCCAGTGCGGTCACCACCGGGAAGCGCAGCCCCTCCGCCAGCAGGTCCTCCGGTGCGCCCACCCGGTAGGTCAGGCGAAGACCCTGGCCGGCCGCATGCGTTTCCGCCGCGGCGATCGTCTCGACGCCGGCGTCCAGGCCAAGCACGTTGAAGCCGCGCCGGGCCAGTGCCTCCGCCGCCAGTCCGGCGCCGCAGCCCACGTCCAGCACGCGCACGCCCGCGCTGTCCGGAAAGCGCCGCAACACGCGATCCGCGATCCAGCCGATCCGCACCGGGTTCATCCGATGCAGTGCCCGCATCGACCCGTTCGGGTCCCACCAGCCCGCGGCCAGCGAGTCGAACCGCGCCACATCCGCAGCCGAAACGGTCGTATTGCCCATGGCTGCTCCTCCTGCCGCCGTGCACCGGTATGTGTGTCCGACCACCGGCCGCTGGCAATGGCGCTCATCGTGACGCAGTCCGGCGGCACCCTCGGCGCGGCCCCCCGGCCGCCAGGTCAGCCACGGCGCGGCGAACCGTGCCGCCGCTGCAACCGCAACGGTCGTGCCGCCGATGGTTGCCCCTCCTGCCGCGCGCCAGTATGTGTGCGCGAGCACTGAACGCTGGCAATCGATCCCTGACAATGGCGCGTATCGTGATGAAATTCGGCGGCACCTCGGTCGCCGACCTCGACCGCATCCGCAACGTCGCGGCCCGCGTCAAGCGCGAGGTCGACGCGGGGAACCAGGTCGCCGTCGTGGTTTCGGCGATGGCCGGCGCCACCAACCAGCTCGTCGCCTGGTGCCAGGCGCTGTCGCCGCTGCACGACGCACGGGAATACGATACCGTCGTCTCCACCGGCGAACAGGTCACCACCGGCCTGCTGGCGATCGCGTTGCAGGAGATCGGGGTGGAGGCGCGCTCCTGGCAGGGTTGGCAAATCCCCATCAAGACCGACAATTCCCACGGCAAGGCGCGCATCCTCGACATCGACGGATCGGACCTGATCCACCGCATGGAAATGGGCCATGTCGCGGTGGTGGCCGGCTTCCAGGGCATCGCCCCGAACCGCCGCATCACCACGCTGGGGCGCGGCGGCTCGGATACCTCCGCGGTGGCGCTGGCGGCGGCACTGAAGGCCGACCGCTGCGACATCTATACCGATGTGGACGGCGTCTATACCACCGACCCACGCATCGTCCCGCAGGCGCGCAAACTGGCCAAGATCGCCTATGAGGAAATGCTGGAGCTGGCCTCGGTGGGGGCTAAAGTACTACAGACCCGCAGCGTCGAGCTGGCGATGAACGAGCGGGTGCGCGTGCGGGTGCTGTCCAGTTTCCAGGACCTCCCGGTTGGCGCCGAAACCGGCACGCTCGTGGTGGATGAGGACGAAATCGTGGAAAAAGAGAACGTTTCCGGCATCGCTTACTCGCGCGACGAGTCCAAGATCACGGTGCGCCGGGTACCGGACCGGCCCGGCATCGCCGCCACCATCTTCAGCGCGCTGTCGGACCAGAACGTCAACGTGGACATGATCGTGCAGAATATTTCGGCGGATGGCACGACCGACATGACGTTTACCGTCGGCAAGGCCGATCTCCCCCGCGCCCGGCTGGCGCTGGAGGGGATCAAGCCGGCGATCGGCTACGCCGAGCTGCTGGAGGACCCGAACGTGGCGAAGATCAGCGTCGTGGGGGTCGGCATGCGCAGCCACGCCGGCGTCGCCAACACGATGTTCCGGGCGCTGGCGGACAAGGCGATCAACATCCAGGTCATCTCGACCAGCGAGATCAAGGTTTCCGTCCTCATCGCCGCCGAGTACACGGAACTGGCCGTGCGGGCGCTGCATACCGCGTACGGTCTCGATGCCGGCTGACCCTCGCAATAATCTCCCCCTCCCCTTGAGGGAGGGGGCTGGGGGGAGGGGTACGTACCGCCCCGACCCGCGGATGAACGCACCCCTCCCCCCAACCCTTGATCCGCTTCGCGGCTCAAGCCCTCAAGGGGAGGGGGAGGATTTGGCTCGTGCCGCCCGGGCAAAACTCGACCAACTCTGGGCGCGCGGCACCGCATTCCTCGGCTGTCGTGTCGCCCTGCTGGGGGGCGCGATGAGCTGGGTCAGCGAACGCCACCTCGTCGCCGCGATCTCCAATGCCGGCGGGTTCGGCGTCATCGCCTGCGGCTCGATGAACCCGGACCAGTTGGCCGCCGAGATCGCCGGCACCCAGGCGCTGACCACCCAGCCGTTCGGCGTCAACCTGATCACCATGCATCCGCAGCTCGACGACCTGGTGCGGGTGTGCCTGGAGGCGAAGGTTGGCCACGTGGTGCTGGCCGGTGGCATTCCGCCCGGCGCGGCGGTGCGCGCGGTGAAGGATGGCGGGGCGAAGCTGATCGCCTTCACGCCGGCGCTGGTGCTGGCCCGCCGCCTGATCCGCAGCGGCGCGGACGCCTTGGTGATCGAGGGTTCCGAGGCCGGCGGGCATATCGGCCCGGTGTCGCTGAACGTGCTGGCGCAGGAGATCCTGCCGCATATCCGCGAGGTGCCGGTATTCGTCGCCGGCGGGCTGGGGCGCGGCGAGGCGATCCTCGCCTACCTGGAGATGGGGGCGTCGGGTGCGCAGCTCGGCACGCGTTTCGCCGCCACCACCGAATCCATCGCCCATCCGAAGTTCAAGCAGGCGTTCATCCGCGCCAACGCACGCGACGCGGTGCCCTCGGTGCAGCTCGACGAGCGGTTCCCGGTGATCCCGGTGCGGGGGCTGGTCAATGCAGGGACGCAGCGGTTCCTGCGCCACCAGGGGGAAACCCGCGATCGGTTCCTGGCCGGGGAACTGGACAAGGAAGCGGCGCAGCTCGTCATCGAGCGCTTCTGGGCAGGGGCACTGCGTCGCGCGGTGATCGACGGCGACGTGGAGAACGGCTCGATGATGGCCGGCCAGTCGGTCGGCATGGTGACCGCAGAGCAATCGGTGGCGGCGGTCATCGCCGAGCTGGTGGACCAGGCGGTCGCCGCACTGGTGGCGCGCCATGCCAGGTAATAACCTCTCCCGCTGCGCGGGAGAGGTCGCCGCGCAGCGGCGGGCGAGGGTGATCGGGTCGCCCCGCTGCATCTTCTTACGTGCCGGCCCGATCACCCTCACCCTCGACGCTTCGCGTCTCGACCTCTCCCGCGCGCAGCGCGGGAGAGGTTAACAAAAGCCAATGGCCTCGCCACGCCGCTTGTTGGGCCGCCTGCGTACACTCCGGGCCTCCGGCGCCGCCCCGCTGACCGATCTGGTTCGCCTGGTGGCCGCCGAGTTGGTCAGCGAGGTGTGCTCCGTCTATGTGCAGAAGCCGGGCGATGTCCTCGAACTGGCCGCCACCGAGGGGCTCAACCAGGCCGCCGTCGGCCGCACCAGGCTGCGCGTCGGCGAAGGCATCGTCGGCCTGTCCGCCGCCACCGGCGCGGTCATGAACCTGCCCGACGCGCAGAACCACCCCGCCTTCGCCTACCGCCCGGAGACCGGCGAGGATCCGTACGCCTCGATGCTCGCGGTACCGGTGCGCCGCGCCGGCCGCACCCTCGGGGTGCTGGTGGTGCAGAACCGCGCACCCCGCCACTACACCGAAGAAGAAGTGGACGAGCTGGAAACCGTGGCCATGCTGCTGGCCGAGATGCTGCCGGCGAGCGGTGCCACCGATGGCGGGGCGGAGGGCATCGCCGCCACCGTGCCACGCGTGTTCGCCGGCACCCCGCTCACCGGCGGGATCGCCATTGGCCCCGTCGTGCTGCACGGCCCGCCGCGCGTGCCGCTGCGCTTGCTCGCCGAGAACCCCGCTGCCGAGCTGGTCCGCCTGAACGCCGCGGTCGAGCGGATGCAGCGCGGACTGGACGAGCTGATCGCCACCGGCGTGCCGGATGGTGGCAGCACCGAGGATGCCGCGGCCTCGCGTGAGGTCCTGGAGACCTACCGCCTGGTCGCCGCGGATGCCGGCTGGCTGCGCCGGGTCGCCGAGGTCGTGCGCGGCGGCGTCGCCGCCGAGGCGGCCGTGCAGCGTGTCGCCGGCGAGCTGCACGACCGCATGCGCCGCATCAGCGATCCGTATCTGCGCGAACGCCTCGCCGACATGGAAGACCTGGCTGGCCGATTGCTCTCCGCCTTGCTCGGCAACGTCCCGCGCGCCGACATCCCGCAAGGCGCCATTCTGCTCGCCCGCCGCCTTGGCCCGGCCGAATTGCTCGACTGGCACGGCCGCGGCATCGCCGGCGTCGCCATCGAGGAGGCGAGCCCCGCCGGGCATGCGGCGATCCTGGCCCGCGCCCTCGGCATCCCGGCCATCGGCGGCACGCGCGGCATGCTGGACACCGCCGAGCCGGGCGACGAGGCGGTGGTGGACGCCGATGAGGGCCAGCTCGTGCTGCGGCCGGAAGTCGAGGTGCGCCAGGCCTATGCGCGCGCCCTGGACGTACAGACCGCGCAGCACGCCGGCTGGGCGCTGCTGCGCGACCAGCCGGGTGTCACCGCCGACGGTACGCCGCTGCGGTTGATGCTGAATATCGGGCTGAGCCTGGAACTGGCCCAGCTCGACGCGGTGGGGGCCGACGGGATCGGCCTGTTCCGCACCGAAATCGCCATGCTGGCGCGCGGGGCGGTGGCCGATGTCGCGGAACAGGCGGCGATCTACGCACGGGTGCTGGATGACGCCGGCGACCGGCCGGTGCTGTTCCGCACGCTCGACCTGGGCGCCGACAAGCTGCTGCCGGGAATGGCCACGGAGGAAGAGAACCCGGCCATGGGTTGGCGCTCGCTGCGCATCGGCCTCGACCGCCCCGCCCTGTTGCGCCGGCAACTGCGCGCCCTGCTGCTCGCTGCCGGCGGGCGCAAGCTGTCGGTGATGTTCCCGATGGTCGCCACCGTGGGGGAGTTCCGCGCCGCCCGCGCGCTACTGCTGGCCGAGGCGCGCCGCGTGCGCCCGGCACCGGAAAAGCTGGAGATCGGCACCATGCTGGAGGTGCCGGCCCTGATGTGGCAGCTCCCGGAACTGCTGCGCGATGCCGATTTCATTTCGGTCGGCTCGAATGATCTGCTGCAATTCATGTTTGCGGTCGATCGCGGCACGCCCTCGCTGTATGGCCGTTACGACCTGCTGTCGCAGCCGGTGCTGGATCTGCTGGAGCAATTGCTCATCGCGGCCAAGGCGGCGAAAGGCGGGGTCGGCGTTCCGGTGTCGCTCTGCGGCGAGGCGGCATCGCGCCCGCTGGAGGCGCTGACCCTGGTCGGACTGGGGATGACGACGCTGTCGATGCCGGCATCCGGGCTCCTCGCGGTGAAGGCGCTGCTGCGAGAGGTCGATCTGGCCACGTTCAGACCCGTGCTCGCCGCGATCCGCCGCGGTTCGAACGGGGCTGCCAGCCTGCGCGAGCCGATCGCCGCCTGGGCCCGCGAGAACGGGCTGCCGGTGTAGACCGCCGCCTGCCGCGCGGTCACGGCCCGGGCAGCCCGGTTGGCCAGCGGGTGAACGAAGGAAGATCAGGGCTCTGCCCTGAAACCCGCCAGGGGGCTTCGCCCCCATGGACCCCCAGCAAAGGCGCAGCCTTTGCAATCCATCCGTTTGGCTGGGTGGACG
>JBEKNT010000420.1:0-5965 GCA_049522565.1 Acetobacteraceae bacterium | reverse complement strand
CAGCATTCGGATGCTGTCCCGTTTCGGCCGAATCCTTCGCAGGCGCGCGATGGCATGCGGTCGACGGCAACCCCAGTGCAAGGTTCACGTCCGAGGAACCCGAATTATTGCCCAGTGGTGGGATTTACAACCGCAGATAGTATCCCTTAGGGTCGGCATCGTGACGGCTTGGCGGTGCTTCCAAGGTACTGACCTCGTCGGATAGCGGACTCTCGCCAATAGGGCGGCCGGAGCGGCAGCACGAAACCAGTCGGAATGATTACGCCGCAAAGCGCCTCGAACCCGCTTTGCGGTGCGGCGCGGCTCCTGTGCGATGGACGGATCTGCCCCGTCCGTCTCTGGGACCTCGATGGTACCAGCGGTTTTCAACCGCGGCTTGGCTGATGTCGGCAGGCGGAGGGAGGTCGTTGGATATGACCGCTGAGAGCCTTGAGGCGATCGAGGCACGGCGTCACCAGTACGGGCAGGCGCTGCGGAAAAGCGAAGAGCTGTTTCGCCAGGTGGTTGAAGCTGCCCCGAACGCCATGGTGATGATCAACGCGACCGGGCGGATTGAAATGGTCAATGCTCAGGCGGAACGGGTCTTCGGCTACCCACGGGCCGACATGCTCGGCCAGCCGGTCGAGATGCTCGTGCCCGACCGCTTTCGCGGCCACCATCCGGGCTTGCGGGACTCGTTCTTGGCGGACCCGCGGGCGCGCCCGATGGGGGCCGGGCGCGAACTTTTTGCCTTGCGCAAGGATGGCAGCGAATTCCCGGTGGAGATTGGCCTGAACCCGATCGACACCGAAAACGGGTCGATGGTGCTGTCCGCCATCGTCGATATTTCCGCGCGCAAGCGATTGGAGGAACGCTTCCGGCGTGTGGTCGAGGCGGCGCCGAACGCCATGGTGATGATCAATGAAGCGGGGCGGATCGAGATGGTCAATACCCAGGCCGAACGGGTCTTCGGCTATTCCCGATCCGAATTGCTGGGACAGCCGGTCGAGATGCTGGTGCCAGGCCGATTCCGCGACCATCACCCGCGGCTGCGGGATTCCTTCCTGGCGGATCCGCACGTTCGTCCGATGGGAGCCGGGCGCGATCTCTATGCCTTGCGCAAGGATGGCAGCGAATTCCCGGTGGAGATCGGCCTGAACCCGATCGAAACCGAGGATGGGGCCATGGTTCTGTCGGCCATCGTCGATATCTCGGACCGTAAGCAGAAGGAAGAACGCATCCACGCGGCACTCCGCGAAAAGGATGTGCTGCTCGGCGAGATCCATCATCGGGTCAAGAACAATTTGCAGATCGTCTATAGCCTGCTTGACCTGCAATCGGCGCGCATTTCCGACCAGATTGTTCTGGACATGCTGCGAGACAGCCAGAATCGCATTCGCTCGATGGCCCTGATCCATCAGACGTTGTACCAGTCGAAGGACTTCGCCGAGGTGAATTTCGGACGCTTCCTGGAAACCTTGGTGCCGACGCTGGTTGCATCCTATGGCGTCGATCCGAACAGTATTTTGCTCACCATCGACGCCGAGCAGGTCCTGCTGCCGATCGACGCCGCGATCCCTTGCGGGCTGGTGGTCAACGAGCTGATATCGAACGCCCTGAAGCACGCATTCCAAAATCGCGATCGCGGCGAAATCCAGGTCACCTTGGCGTACGAAGGCAGCTCGCAAGTGAGGCTTTTGGTGAGTGACAACGGCAACGGCGTACCCGACCATGTCGACATGATCCGCACCAGCACGCTCGGCTTGCAGCTTGTGACGCTGCTCGCCGAGCAGCTCGGTGGCCGCGTCGAGATGCAGCGTTCGAACCCGACGCAGTTCACGCTGCGGTTTCCCGTGGCGAAGCCGAACGGTGCCGCGCGATGATGCCCGCCCGGGTCATGGTCGTGGAGGACGAGAGAATTGTCGCCCTTCATTTGCAGCAGCAATTGATGAAGCTTGGATATGGCGTGCCGGGGGTCGCTGTTTCGGGAGAGCAGGCCTTGCTGGAGATTGAAGCCTCGCGTCCTGACCTGATCCTCATGGATATTCATATCGAGGGCGGGATCGACGGAATCGAAACCGTGGCGCGGATACCCGCCGACTACCATATTCCGGTGATCTATCTCACCGCCTATTCGGAGGAGGCGACACTGGAGCGTGCCCGCGCGACCAGGCCGTACGGCTACCTGATCAAGCCGTTCTCGGAGCGGGAGCTGCACGCAACCATCCAGATGACCCTGGAACGGTGCAGCAGCGAGAGGGCGTTGCGCAAGAGCGAGGCGGCGTTGCGCCAGGCACAGAAAATGGAAGCCATCGGCATGCTGGCCGGCGGTGTAGCGCATGATTTCAACAATCTGCTCGGGGTGATCATCGGCAATCTGGAGTTCATCGCGGATCGCGCGCAAATCGATGACGACATGCGGGAAATGGTTCAGGACACCCTCGACGCTGCTCTGCGGAGTGCCAGCCTGACCCAACAACTGCTCGCGTATTCCCGACGGCAACCGCTGATCCCAAAAGTGGTGAGCATCGCAAGGCTGGTATCGAACCTGACAGAGTTGATGCGGCGCACGATCGGGGAAACCATCCAGATACGGACGCGCATCCCCGGCAACCTATGGCGGGTACGCGTCGATCCGAACCAGTTCGACACGGCATTGCTCAACCTGGCGGTGAACGCCCGGGACGCCATGCCGGGCGGCGGCGTGCTGACCATCGAGACGGACAACGTCGTACTCGACCAGAGCTACGCGGATCAGCACGCGGACATGACTGCGGGCGAGTATGTGCTGATCGCGGTGACCGACACCGGGACGGGAATGCCCAAAGAGGTGACCGAGAAGGCTCTCGAACCCTTCTTTACCACCAAACCGGTCGGCAAGGGCACCGGGCTCGGGCTCAGCATGGTTTACGGGTTCGTCAGGCAATCCAACGGCCATCTGGAGATCAACAGCGAGGCAGGCCGCGGTACCACGGTCAAACTATATTTCCCGGGAGTGGATATCGGGAGCAAGGACCAGGTGCGCCCAGCCGCTCCGGACACCGTTCCGCTGGCCCGCGGCGGCGAGGTGATCCTGATCGTCGAAGACGACGCGGCCATGCGAAAGTTCGTGGTCAGCCTTGTCGCCTCGCTCGGCTATGTGGCGATCGAGGCGGAGGATGGGGAGGCGGCCCGTCAATTGCTGGATCAGACCGGGCACGTCGATTTGCTGCTTGCCGACGTTATGCTGCCCAATGGAATGAGCGGTCTCGATGTCGCCCGTGCAGCGCAAGCACGCCGGCCCGGTTTGCATGTGCTGTTCATGTCCGGCTACACCAGGAACGCCGTCGTTCATAATGGTGCCCTCGATGAGGGTGTTCATCTCCTGACCAAGCCATTCCGAAGAGCCGACCTCGCACGCAAGCTCCGCCAGGTGCTCGACAACCCTCTGCGGCTGGCGGGCTTGGACCGCGACGTGGTCCGGCGTGACGCACCTGGCGTGCCGGGCGAAGACGAGGCGTGACGCACCCTGCGCGGCGTGCCGTTCTCACCCTCGGCGCTCTCGCACCTCGCGTCGATCCGCGTCGCGGCGCAACCAAGCGCAGCGAGAGAGGTTCGGCTAAACGTACACCGCCGCCATGCCGCCCGCGGGGTAACGCGTGCCGGCCGCCGCACCGACCGGCACCGCGGCGGAAATCCGCGCCACATCCGCCGGCGTCAGCGTCACCCGCAACGCGCCGAGGTTTTCCTCCAGCCGTGCCTTGTAGCGCGTGCCGGCGATCGCCACGACGTCGTCGCCTTGTGCCAGCACCCAGGCCAGCGCGAGCTGCGACGGCGTGCACTGCTTTTCCGCCGCGATCGCCTCGATCTTTGCCACCAGCGCGCGGTTGCGATCGAAGTTTTCCTTCTGGAAACGCGGATGCGCGGCACGGCGGCCATCGACATCGGCAAAAGTCTGGATCGCGCCGGTCAGGAAGCCGCGTCCCAGCGGGGCGTAGGCGACGAAGCTGATGCCCAGCCCGCGCGTGGTTTCCCGGGTTTCCTCGGCTTCTGTCCGGTACAGGAGGGAAAATTCCGTCTGCACCGCGGTAACCGGAAACACCTTGTGGGCGCGGCGGATCGTCTCCGGCTTGGCTTCCGACAGGCCGATATGCTTCACCTTGCCCTGCTGCACCAGCGTCGCCATCGCGCCGACGGTTTCCTCGATCGGCACGCCGGGATCGACGCGATGTTGGTAATACAGATCGATCACCTCCTCGCCCAACCGCTTCAGGCTCGCCTCGCAGGCCTGGATCACGTACTCAGGCCGGCCGTTGACGCCATTGGGTCCGCCGGGGTTCTGCGTCTGGCCGAACTTGGTGGCCAGCACGACGCGATCGCGGCGGCCCTTGATGGCGCGGCCGACGACCTGTTCGTTGTGCCCCCAGCCATACATGTCCGACGAGTCGAGATGATCGACGCCGAGGTCGATGGCATGGCGGATCAAATCCTCCGACGCCGCGTCATCGGCCGCGCCGTAGATGCCGGATAGCGACATGCAGCCCAGGCCAACCGCCGACACCGACAATCCGCCGGTGCCCAGCTTGCGATGCGCGAGTTTTTCCGTCGCCATGATTGCTCTCTCTCCCAGTTGTCGTTGCTGCGCGTGTCAGGCGGTTCGCAGCGCGGCGGCATAGGCACGCACCGCGGCGGCAAAGCCCGTCTCCAGCGCGTCCGCCGTCAGTTCGTGGCCGATCGACGCTTCCGCCAGGAAGGGCACGACCTGCATGAGTGGCGGAATATTGCGCAGGTTCAGATCGTGGCCGGCATTCACCACCAGCCCAAGCTCCGCCGCGCGCCGCGCCGTTGCGCCGATCCGTGCCAGCAGGGCGGCATGCGTGCCGCCGCGAAACGCCGCGGCGTAACCGCCGGTATAAATCTCCACCCCGTCGGCGCCGGCATCGCGCACGCGCGGCACCACCGCCGGATCGGGGTCGATGAACAGAATGGCGCGGCAGCCCAGCGCCTTGGCCGCCGCCACCGCCGGCCGCGCCAGCGCCATCTGCGCCGCGTCGAGTTTCCAGCCCTCTTCCGAGGTGAACGCGTCCGGCGCGTCCGGCACCAGCGTGCATTGTTCCGGCTTCACCTCGGCCAGGATCTCCTGTAGCCGCGCGTCCGGATAGCCCTCGATGTTGAATTCCACGCCCGGCCGCACCGGCTGCATCAGCGCGGCGAGCGCCGGCACGTCGGAGCGGCGGATGTGCCGCTCGTCCGGGCGCGGATGCACGGTCAGCCCCGCGGCGCCCGCATCCAGCGCGATACGGGCGAAGTGCAGCACGTCAGGCACGCCGGTGCGGCGCGAGTTGCGCAGCAACGCTACCTTGTTGAGGTTCACGCTCAGTCTGGCCATGCGGCGGAGTCTAGCGCGGGATACCGCGCTGCGCCAAACTCGGCGGCATGACGCCAATCGTCACGCCATCCGGCGAAAGTCTCGGTGCCCGCGTCGGCGGGATCGATCTTGCATCGCCCCTGTCGCGCGCGGATTTCGCGTTCATTCTCGCTGCGCTGGCGGCGCACGGCGTGCTGTGCTTTCCGGCGCAGCGCCTTGATCCGGCGGCGCAGGTCGCGTTCAGCCGGCGCTTCGGCGAACTGGAGGTGCATGTCTCCGGCGCGTTCCAGGTGCCGGACCACCCCGAAGTGATGATCCTGTCCAATATCGTCGCGGGGGGAAAACCGATCGGTCTCGCCGATGCCGGGCAGGACTGGCACACCGACATGTCATTCAGCCGCACCATTGCCTTCGTCAACGTGCTGCATGCGTTGCAGGTGCCGCGGCGCAACGGCCGCGTGCTGGGCGACACGTTGTTCGCCGACATGGCCGCCGCGTTCGACGACCTGCCGGCAGCCTTGCAGGCACGGCTGGAAACGCTGACGGCCACGCATGATTTCGCGAAGTTCTGGGACATGATGCGGGCACGCGGCGGCAAGGCCACCGTGCGCCAGCCGCTCACCGAGGCGCAGCGGCGCC
>JBEKNT010000419.1:0-6824 GCA_049522565.1 Acetobacteraceae bacterium | reverse complement strand
GAGGGGTTCGTGCCGCATCAACCCCTCCCCCCCAACCTCGGTCCGCTTCGCGGCCCAAGCCCACAAGGGGAGGGGGAGTATCCTTCTCGGCGACAGTCTCCACGGTTTCATCCGGGGCGGGTCGGCCGCTGGCCGGTGGGGAACTCGCAAGAAACAACTCCCCCTCCCACAAGGGGAGGGGGAGCCGGCTTATCTCCGGCGACCTCCACAGTTTCATTCAGGGCGGGTCGTCCGCCAGCCGGCGGCCAACTCGCAATGGCAGCGGTCCCGACGATCTCAGTCAGGGTGGAAGTGCTCTACCGGCTCCGTCCACCCCCGTCGCGCGGCGCGCCCGCGGCCTCGCCCGCCGCCGTTCAACGGCGGCGGCGCAACCCGATCCAGCCGGCCAGCCCGGACAGCAACACCGCCAGGGTGGACGGTTCCGGGACGCTGGCCGCATAGGCGAAATTGGCGGCGCCATCCGAGTTCCCGGTATCGGTCACGAGCTGCGGCCGAGCATCGTACGTGTAGGTGGTGATGTTGCCGATCGGGTCCGTACTCGAGCCGATCAGGCCCGCCGCGTAGTCGTAGGTGAAGGTCCTCCCACCGCCCGTCGGGTCGGTGATGGCGGTCAACTGGCCGCCGTCGTAGGTGTAGGTGGTCACCCGGCCCACGGCGTCCCCGGTCGTGATGTTGTTGCGGGAGTCGTAGGTGTAGGTGGTGACGTTGCCGCCGGTCGCGGTCTCGGTCACCGACCCGGGGTCGTAGGTGAAGGTGACGGTGCTGCCCCCCGGCAGGGTCTCGCTGGTCAACCTGCCGCCATCGTACTCGTACGTGGTCACGCTGCCGCCCGGCTGCGTCACCTGGGTCAGTTCGCCCCCGCCGGCGCCGTACTGGTAGGTGTAGGTCGTGACGCGGCCCAGCACGTCGGTCGCCGCGGTCGGCTGGCCGGAAAAATCGTACGACATCGTGGTCGTGCCGAGCGAGTCGGTCTCGCTGGGCAGTTGGCCCTGGCTGTCATAGCTATAGGTCGTGGGGCCGGTCGGCGCGCCGAGCGGCACCAGCGGCGTCACCTGGCCATCGAGGCTCAGCAGGGCGTCCCCGCCGGGGAGCACGATGCAGCTTACCGCGCCGTCCGGGCTGATGATGGTGGACCGGTCCGGGCTTTCCAGCACCACGCCGGTACTGCACGGTCCCGCCAGTGCGGCCGATTGCAGCGCGGCAAGCGACAGCACGCCGCCGCCGATCGACAGGCCGAGCCGCGTGGCGCGGCCCTGAGGCGCGCCGGTACCGTCTTGTGCGGCGGTGTCCGCGTTCCGGCGTGGTCCGCCGTCATGGTTCGGCATGTCCCTCGCTCCCCGTCCGGCGCCTCTGGTCGGGCGCCATGTTGCAGTCCGTGAAACCCCCGTGATCGTGCGATTCGTTACATGCAAACAGCATGCCGCTTACAGGATTTGCGCCCTGTCAATAGCTTGTGGCGGCGCCGGCGCGGCATCTGTAAAGATTCCTGACACGGCCTATCACCGGAGGCAGCATGCCGCAGCCCAGGCTCTCGATGTGCATGATCGCCCGCGATTCAGCCCGCACCCTGCGCGCCGCGCTGGACAGCATCCGTCCCTGGGTTGACGAGATGGTGGTCGTGGACACCGGCTCGGTGGACGCGACGCCCGAAATCGCCGCTGCCTGCGGCGCCCGTGTCGCGCATTTCCCCTGGTGCGACGATTTCGCCGCGGCGCGCAACGAGTCGCTGCGGCTGGCCAGCGGCGACTGGCTGTTCTGGATGGATTCCGACGACACCATCGACGCCGCCAACGGCCGGGCGCTGCGCGCGCTGGCCGACGCCGCGCACCCGCCGGCGCTGCTGGGCTTCGTCGTGCAGGTGCAGTGCCCGCCGGCCGATGACGAGCCGGAGCATGAATCGGCGGTGGCGGTGGACCACGTCAAGCTGCTGCGCAACGATCCGCGGCTGCGCTTCTCCGGCCGCATCCACGAGCAAATCCTGCCGGCGATCCGCCGCCTGGGCGGCGAGGTGCGCTGGACCGACATCGCCGTGCGGCACTCCGGCGCCGACACCTCCCCCGAAGGCCGCCGCCGCAAACAGGCGCGCGACCTTCACTTGCTGCAACTCGAGCTGGCCGAGCACCCCGATGACAGCTTTGCGCTGTTCAACCTCGGGATGACGTTGCTTGACGCCGGCCAGACGGAACCGGCGCTGTTGCAGCTTTGCCGCAGCCTGGTGCTCAGCGATCCGGGCGAATCGCATGTGCGCAAGATCCATGCGCTGCTGGTGCAGGCCTACACCGCGCTCGGCCGGCTGGAGACCGCGCTGAAGACCTGCCTGGCCGGGTTGCAGGCGTTCCCCGACGACAAGGAGCTGCTGTTTCGCCGCGGCGTGGTGGCGCAACGCCTGGGGCGGCTGGCGGAGGCGGAGCAGGCCTTCCGCGCCGTGCTGGCGCCGCGGCAAAGGCGGCATCTGTCCAGCGTCGATGTCGGGATGTTCGGGGTCAAGGCGTGGCGCAACCTGGCGGTGCTGTACGACGCCGGAGGGCGCCCCGACGCGGCGGCGCAGGCCTGGCTGGAGGTGCTGGACCGCGACGCCGACAGCCTGACCGCGTGGTGGGGATTGCTGACCGCGGCCACCGCCGTGCCGGTGGTGCTGCCGCGCCCCCCGGACGGCGCGCGCTTCGCCGAGGTCCGGGTGGCGGCGGCGGCCTGCGAGCCACTGGCGGCGGGCCTGACGGCGCAAGCGCTGGAGCGCTTCGAAGCGGCGGTCGCCGGCGATGCCTCGGTGGCGTTGCGCGACCTGGCGTGTCGCGTCGCCTTCCGCTGTCAGGCCTGGGAGCGCGCCGAGCGCTGGCTCGCGGCGATGCTGCTGGCGGCGCCGGACAACGCGCCCGCCTGGTTCAATTTGGCGATCGCCCGGTTCCAGCGCGGCGGCTACGTTGGGGCGATCGAGGCGGTGCGCCGCTCGCTGGCGCTGCGCCCGGGGTATCCCGCGGCGGAACGGTTGCTGGCCGATGTGGAGCGGCGGTTGGCGGGGGAGGTGGGGCGGTGAGGGGTGGTGGCCGCGGCGGCTGGCGGAACGGTTGTCGTAGTGGGGCCTTATGCGGCATCTAACATACCATCTGTGAACCTGACGACTGTTGATGGAGCTGGGTTGCATGCTAACGCACATCCTTTTTTTCGTCTCCTGGGCTTTTAACGTCGCGTGGTCCGGAATTGTGAATGCGCCCGTGCAATCGGTAGTAAGCCTCGCGGCACTGATATTCTCATTGGTGAGTTTCGTGGAAGCTAGGCAACGAGGTCTTGCGACAGCGAGATTCAGCCAGACAATGAGCTTGCTGGACGAATGGCGAAGGGATCTTGTGCCGGCGCGACAGCATATTAACTCGATAAGCAAAAAATTGTCACGGGATGTATCATCGTGGGATCTTGGATATGGAAAACAGTCGATTGAGGATCGTGCTGCAATAGAAAGAGTGAGCCACTCTTTTGATTACGCGGGCTGGTTATTAGTTACCGGCAATATAGACCAAAAGATATTTCTGACTTGCATAGGTCCTCCTGTCATCAGGCATTGGCTGATGCTTAGAAACTGTCTTGATGTGGAACGGGAGTTTCGTAGAACCGAGACCGAAGGTGAAAGTGGAATTGAAAATGAACCCTTGGCAATTGGAGGCAAGCCACCGGGGCTTTATCAAGCGGGATTCGAACATCTTGCCCAGGTAGCCTATGAGCAATACGCTCACAACTATATTAATGTCAGAGACGCTAGCTTCGAAGTGCCAGGATATCCGGTCCGTCGCTTCCGTCACTGACGTATCGGTGCTTGCCGCTCTCGGACGGATTGTGGCCGGCCTTGGAAACACCGTCGTCGTCGGGGGGCGTGCTAATCTCACGCATGATAACGTCCTTATCATGCGTGAGATTTGTGGTACAGAAGGGGGCATGACGCCTCCCTCCGACCAAGTGGACCCACCTGACCAGCTCCCCGCGATCGTCCCACCGGCCGCGCTCACGAGCCCGGCCAACACCACCTGCCTGATCCCGGCGCTGATCGCCGACGCCGGCGAAGCGGCCGGCTGGCGCTACGTCGAGTTCTTCACCGCCAACATCCGCAACCCGCACACCCGTCGTGCTTACGCCCGGGCGTGCGGCCGTTTCGTCGCCTGGTGCGAGGATCGCGGCCTGACGCTGACCACGATCCGGCCGTACGATGTCGCCACCTATATAGAGATGCTCCAGCAGACCCATTCGGCGCCCGGCGTGAAGCAGCAGCTCGCCGCGGTGCGGATGCTGTTCGACTGGCTGATCACCGGCCAAGTGGTGCCCTTCAACCCGGCCTCCGCCGTGCGCGGGCCGAAGCATGTCGTGAAAACCGGCGTGACGCCGGTGCTGGACGCCCCCGAGTGGCGCAAGCTGATCGACGCCATCCCGACCGACACGGTGCGCGATCTGCGCGACCGGGCGCTGATCGCCACCCTCACCTATTCCTTCGCGCGCATCACGGCGGCGCTGACGATGAAAGTGGGGGATCTCCGACCCCAGGGCGCCGGCGGGTAGCTCCGGCTGCACGAGAAAGGCGGCAAGCATCACGCCATGCCGTGCCACCACGCGCTTGCCGAGGCGCTGCGCGCTTACATCGACGCCGCCGACAGCGCGGGCGACCGCAAGGGCCTTCTGTTCCGCACCTCGCGGGGACATCGTGGCATCGAACTGTCCGAGGAGCCGATGGGCCAGCCGGATGCATGGCGGATGATCCGCCGGCGCGCGGCGGCTGTTGGCATTCACGCGCCGATCGGCAATCATTCGTTTCGGGCGACGGGCATTACAGCATATCTTTCCAATGGTGGCGCATTGGAGCACGCCCAGGAGATGGCCGCACACGAAAGTCCGCGCACAACGAAGCTCTACGACCGGACAAAGGAGCGGCTGACACAGGATGAAGTCGAGCGGATCAGACTGTAACAGGGGTCTACTCGGGAGTGACCGGACTTGCTGTTTTCCCTCTGCGAGTTGCGCCCGGTCAGGAAACCTTGGAAAATTGTAAGGAAGGGGTCATGATTGGGGACCGCAGGGGAGAAAATAATGGACAAGCGATCAGCCATTCAGGCCGCTGTCTGGGCGCTGCTTGAGAGCAACGGCATGCCGACCCCGATCTACGCGCAGAGCATGGTTGCATCACACCTATACGACGCGGGCTCGATGCGAATGTTTCTCAGCGTGGTCAGTGATAGACTGGCCGTGGGCAATCCACCGTACGCGTTCGACTGGATGAAACTCGACATAGACAGGTGTCTGTCCGATACGATCCTCGGTCTTTGCAATGATATCTCCAATGTGACGACCGGCGAGCCGGGTTCGGATAATTTGGTCGATCCCGTAGAACAGTGGCCGCGTAAGGTGCGATGAAGATGGACAGCCTCCAAATAGAAGACAATAAATGCTATAAGATATATGACGGACTAAAGACTTTGCAACTTAATAAGACTTATTACGGACGGCGCCTGGACCAGCTCAAGCGCTACAACATGATCTTGGAGATCCTTATCGCGTCTGGTGCATCTGGTAGCGGTATTGCAGGCATAGCAGTTCTAAAAGCGGGGTCAGGACAAATATTATGGGGCGTACTATCTGCAATTGCTATCGTACTTTCTATTGCTGAGCCGTTTCTAAAGCTTTCTGATAGAATTTCGTCCTACGCCAAACTATACGGTGAATTCGCAACAGCGGCCGATAGAGCAAGATCGATCGCTGACGACATACAGGTGGATCATACGATATCTGCCGCCAGAATGAAGGCGTTTGACGAGATCCGAAAGCGCGTCGGCGACCTGTCCGGTCTTGGTGACAGTGCGCCAAGACCTAAAATTGTTAAGAGTCTGTCCGGAAACATCGCTAGGCCCGGCATAGCCTCCTGACCATGAGTCGGATGGAGGCCATCAGCAAGAACGCCCGCGCCTTGCGGTTGAGGTTTTCCCAATCCTTGCCCAGGCGGCGGCAGCGGTTGAGCCAGGCTAGGGTTCTCTCCACCACCCAGCGCTTGGGTAGCACGACAAAGCCTTTGGCTTGGTCGGAGCGCTTGACGATCTCCACCTGCACTTGTGACAGCACGGCTTTGACGGACTTGCGGAACTCGGGTCCCTGGTAGCCGCCATCGGCATAGAGTTTCAGCAGGAAGGGATACAGGCCAAACAGCGTACCCAACAGCCAGGCCCCGCCGTCGCGATCTTGGACGTCTGCGGCGGTGACGATGGCGTGGAGCACCAATCCTTGCGTATCGACCAGAACGTGCCGCTTCTTGCCTTTGATCTTCTTGCCCGCGTCGTAGCCATGTGGATCGACGAGGGCACCGCCCTTTTCCGCACTCTTGACGCTCTGGGCGTCGATGATCGCCGTGGTTGGACTGGCCTCCCGCGACGCCTGCTCGCGGCATTTGACGTAGAGTGCATGGTGGATGCGCTCCAACGTTCCATCCCAGTTCCAGCGGTCGAAGTAGTCGTACACCGTGCTGCGCGCCGCAAGATCCTTCGGGATCGCGCGCCACTGGCAGCCGGTGCCGAGGATATACATCAGTCCGTTGACCACCTCGCGCAGGTTGACCGATCGCTTGTTGCCGCCCGGCTTGGCAGGCGGAAGCATCGGCGCGATCTCCGCCCACTCATCGTCGGTCAGATCGGTCTCATAGCGCAGGCCGCTGCGGTCATAGCGGCGGCGGTTCTCCCTGGTCCACATAAGGTGCCCCCAATTCAATGCAGGGGGCGCAAAATGGTAGCGGAATCAACGGGTTCAAGAGGGGGCCGCTAACCGATTCAAAAGACTCAATTTGTTCCCGGACGGACACT
>JBEKNT010000418.1:0-5986 GCA_049522565.1 Acetobacteraceae bacterium | reverse complement strand
GTCGCGCGTGCGCTCCAGCGGGGTGAAGCTGCCCTTCACCGCCGGCAGCCAGCTCTCGGCCAGCTTTTCCGGAGTCCAGCCATCGGTGCGCGCCATGATGCGGATCGGCCGCGGCTGGTTGTACAAATACACCTCGTTGCCGCGCACGCCGAAGATCTGCCCCGACACTTCCGCCGCCGCATCGGTGCCGAGGAACGCGATCAACTGGGCGATGTGATCCGGCCGCGTCCGCGCCGCGCGCGCCTGCAATTGCTCTTCCGTCTGGCCCGGCACTGTCTCGATCATGCGGCTGAATGCGTGCGGCCCGATGCAGTTGGAGCGGATCTTGTAGCGCTGCATGTCCATCGCGATGCAGCGGGACAGGCCGGCAATGCCGAGCTTGGCCGCGCCGTAGTTGGTCTGCCCCACGCTGCCGATCAGCCCGGACGTGGAGGTGATGTGCACGTAGCAGCCGCTCTCCTGCTTGCGGAAATACGGCACCGCGGCGCGGCTGACATAGAACGCGCCATAGAGATGCACCTTGATCACCGCGTCCCACTCTTCCGGCGACATGTAGTGGAACATGCGGTCGCGCAGGATGCCGGCGTTGTTCACCACCATGTCGATGCGGCCGAAATTGTCGATCGCGGTCTGCACGATGCGCTGGGCATTCTCCCATTCGGCGACGCTGTCGGTATTGGCCACGGCGCGGCCGGCGCCGTTCGCCTGGGTGATCTCGGCCACCACCTGCTGCGCCGGGCCGACATCGTGGCCCTCGCCGGTCACCGCGGCGCCGACATCGCACACCACCACCTGCGCGCCATTCGCCGCCAGGCAGATCGCCGTCGCGCGCCCGATACCGCGGCCCGCACCCGTCACCACGGCAACCTTGCCGTCAAGCATTCCAGCCATGCTGTTCCCTCCCGTTTGTCCGGAATGGGCACAGCATGCGGCAAGCGGCGGCGACTGTCATCCTCCCCACCGCTGGGCGGGGCTGGGGATGGTGGTTTGGCCGGGTGTCGCGCGGTTACTCTTTCACCGCGCCGGTCATCGACGAAACGTAATATTCGACGAAGAACGAATAGATCAGCGCCACCGGCACCGATCCAAGCAATGACCCGGCCATCAGCGAGCCCCACTGGTAGACGTCGCCGGTCACCAGCTCGGTCAGGATCGCCACCGGCACGGTCTTCCTGTCGGTCGATTGAATGAAGGCCAGCGCGTAGATGAACTCGTTCCAGGACAGCGTGAACGCGAAAATCCCAGCCGAGATCAGGCCAGGGATCGCCAGCGGCAGCGTGATCCGCCACAGGATCTGCAAGCGCGACGCTCCGTCGATCAGCGCGCATTCTTCAAGCTCATAGGGGATCGACTTGAAATAGCCGATCAGCAGCCAGGTGCAGAACGGCACCAGGAAGGTCGGATAGGTCAGGATCAGCGCCACCGGACTGTCGAACAGGCCGAACTGGAAGATCAGCGTCGCCAGCGGAATGAAGAGGATGGTTGGGGGCACCAGGTACGCCAGGTAGATCGCCAGGCCGACATGTTGCGCGCCCTTGAATCGCAGCCGCTCTATCGCATAGGCCGCCAGCACGCTCGCGAACAGCGAGAGGAACGTGGCCGCGGTGGCCACCCCCATGGTGATCATCAGCCACTGCGGATATTCCGTTTGGAACAGCAGCTTGTCGATATTCGCAAGGGTCGGCGAGTGCACCCAGAACGGGCTGAACTTCGCGTAGTCGTACATCTCGTAGTCGGGTTTGACGGCCGTGATCGCCATCCAATAGAACGGGAACAGCAGTATGATCACGAACAGCGCCAGCGGCAGGTAGATCGTCACCATCTGCTTGGCGCCGGAATCCCAGGACATCCGCTCCGGCGCATCCCGGATGGCGCCGGCGATGGCCTCCATCTCTTCCGGGCCGGTGGGTTCGAATGTGGTGTCAGTCATTGTCGGACCCCTGTTGCCATTTACGTCGTCCGACGCCGAAGAAGCACAGCAGCGTAGCACCCACCAGGAACGGGATCATCGACACGGCGATCGCCGCACCCTCGCCAAGCTGCGATCCGGGGATGGCGCGTTGGAATGCCAGCGTGGCCATCAACTGCGTGGTATTGAATGGACCGCCGCGGGTGATCGCATAGACCAACTGGAAGTCGGAGAATGTAAAAAGCACCGATAGCGTCAGCGCGACCGACAGGATCGGCAGCAGCAGCGGCACCGTGATACGGCGGAACTTTTGCCAGTTGCTGGCGCCATCGAGCAATGCGGCCTCGTAGAGGGAGGGCGAGATGGTCTGCAGCCCCGCCAGCAGAGTGATCGCGACGAATGGAATGCCGCGCCAGATATTCGCGACGACCAGCGACCCACGCGCGTTCCACGGCGAGCCGAGGAAGTCGATATAACTGCTGCGGAGATGCAGCACGTTCACCAGTACGTAAGAGACGATGGAGAACTGCGGATCGTAGATCCACCACCAGGCGATGGCTGACAGCACCGTGGGCACGATCCAGGGCAGCAGCACGATCGCGCGGATGAATGCCTTGAACGGGATGTTGTGGTTCAGCAGCATGGCCAGCCACAGGCCGAGCAGGAATTTACCCACCGTGGCAACTACTGTGTACATGATCGTATTGGTAACCGACATCCAGAACACCGGGTCCTGCGCAAGTGAAATGAAGTTGTCGAGTCCGATATACTCGCCAGGCTGGCCGATGGTTGAATCGGTGAGCGACAGCCACAGGCCGAGGCCCAACGGATAGGTCAGGAACACGATCAGCAGTCCGGCGCTGGGCAGCAGGCACAGCGTCACCAAGAACGCCTTGTTGTCGAACAGTCTGCTCAGCCTGCCTTCCGTGCGGCTCGGCACCCACCGGGCAGCGGTTTCAACGGTCGCGTCCATCGACCCTCCCTCGGGACCGTGTCCCGCAAGCTGTGCGGGGACGGCGGCGCCGCCCCCGCTGTCACGCTTCAGCCTTTGAAGTAGCGCTCCGCCTGGCGCGCCGCCAACTTCACCGCCGCCTCCGGCGTGGCATTGCCGCTGACCACCGAGGCGAACATGTCCACCAGCGTGTAGTTGGCAGACACCGCCGACGATGCGGCGGAGATCGGCCCCTTGTACTCGGCGTAGTACGGCGTATCCATGCCCGAGGCATACGGCTTCAGCTTCGGATCGGCGTCCCAGAAGCCCATCTTCGAATAGGCCTTCAGGGGGTTCGACCAGTAACCCAGGCAGGAGGCAAGCCAGGGGCCGTACTGTTCCTTCTCCATCATGAAGCGCAGGTATTCCTTCGCGGCATTGGGGTACTTGCTGTGTTTGAACAGCATGGCGTTGACCACCAGTGCCGACTCCGGAACCTGCTTGGAGAGACCGCGCGGCGCGAGCTGATGATTGGTGTCCGCCGCGATCTCCTGCAGTTTCGGATCCGGCGAGTTCTTGCAGACGTAGTAGATCGACACCCCGTTGAAGGTCATGCTGATGTCGCCGGCGGCAAACGCCTTGTTGTTGCTTGCGTCGTTCCAGGACAGCGTGCCGGAGATCAGGGAGGGATTCAGCGCCTTGGCATAGTTCAGCGCCGCGATCGTCTCCTTCGAATCAAGCGCGACCTTGCCTTTCTCGTCCACCAGATATGCGCCGTGCGTCCATAGCAACCAGTTCGCGTAGCCGTTGGCATCCCCCACCGCGTGGCCGAGCGCGAACCCGGCCGGATGACCGATCTCCTTGAGCTTCTGGCACAAGGTCATGAATTCGTTCAGATCGTCCGGCACCTTGTCGTAGCCGGCCTGCTTCAGCCAGGACACGCGATAGACGGTGGGACCGGTGCTGCCGCCCATCGGGATCGAAAGCCAGTTCTCGGTGCCCCACTTGGTGCCGTAGAGCTGCGCCAACTGGAACCAACCGCCGTATTTCGCGCCGAGATAGGCCGTGAGGTCGTCCATGCTCACCAGCTTGCTGGCGTAGATCTGCGGATCGCCGCTGAATCCGACGATGATGTCGGGGCCGGCGCCGGTATTGGCGGTGACCGCGGTCTGCGGCCGCAGATCCTCCCAACTTACGAAATCGACGCGCACGTCGATGCCGGTGGTGTCGGTGAACCTCTTGGTGTTGGCGCGGAAGAAAGTCTCGTCAGGATCGACGAACTTGGCGGGTCGCAGCACGCGCAGGGCAGCGCCCTTCTCGATCTTGAAGTCAGGCGGCTTGACATCCGCGGTCGGCACGTCGGTGTCCTCGGCACGGGCTCCCACCAAGGGAACCGCGGTCGCGCCAAGTGCCGCGACACCCAATGTGGCGGCGCCAACGGCCAGGGATTGGCGCCTGGTAAAGCCTTGCATCACACTTGTCCTTTCATTCCCGCCCGGGCTGGCATCGCTCTCCCTCGAACAGGTGGGACGCCGCCGGTAGCCCTGCCTCTACCGGCGGCGCGCATTCGTCAACTGCTGCTTTTGTAATACCGCTCTGCTTGTTTCGCGGCCATCTTGGCGGCCGCCTCCGGGGTGGCGTTGCCGGTGACGACCGAGGCGAACATGTCCACGATGGTATAATTCGCCTCCACCGCGCTGGACGCCGGCGTGACCGGGCCCTTGTAGCCGGAGTAGTACTGGGTATCCATCGCTCCCGCGTACGGCGCCAGCTTCGGATCGTCGGTCCAGAACTTCATCTTGGAGTAGGCCTTCAGCGGTTCCGACCAGTAACCGATGCAATTCGACAGCCAGGGCCCGTACTGTTCCCGCTCCATCATGAAGCGGATGTAGTCCTTCGCCGCGTTAGGATACTTGGTGTGCTTGAAGACCATGGCATTGAGCGGTGTGGCCGACTGCACGTTGGTCTTCGACACGCCACGCGGCTGCAGCTTGTGCGCGGTGTCCGCCGCGATCGCCTGAACCGCCGGATCGGGCGAGTTCTTGCAGGTGTAGTAGATCGACACGCCATTGAACGTCAGACCGATCTGACCCGACTGATAGGCCTTGTTGTTACCAGAATCGTTCCACGACAGCGTGCCCTGGATCATCGTCTTCTGCAGCTCGGTGGCGTACTTCATCGCCTCGATCGTCTCTTTCGAATCGATCGCGATCTTGCCCTTGTCGTCCACCAGGAAGGCGCCGTGGGTCCACAGCAGCCAGGAGGCAAAGCCGTTGGCGTCACCCAGCGCGTGACCCAGCGAGAAGCCGCAGGGATGGCCGATCTTTTGCAGTGCCTGACAGAGCTTCAGGAATCCCTCCAGATCATCGGGGACGTCGTTGAAGCCTGCCTCCTTGATCCAGGACATGCGATACACCGTCGGTCCCGCGCCGCCGCCGATCGGGATCGAAATCCAGCGGTTGGTGCCCCATTTCTTGCCGTACAGCTCGGCCAGCTTGAACCAGCCGCCGTATTTCGCGCCGAGATAGTCCGCCAGATCGGTCATGTCGTGGATCTTCGACGCATAGATCTGCGGATCGGAGCTGAAGCCGATGATGACATCTGGCCCGGCGCCGGTATTCGCGGTGACAGCTTCCTGCGGGCGCATCTCTTCCCAACTCAGGAAGTCGGTCTTCACCTCGATCCCGGTCGCCTGGGTGTATTTCTTGGTGTTCATCTCCCAAAAGGTCTGATCGGGATCGACGAATTTCGCCGGACGCAGCACGTGCAGCGCCGCACCTTGCTCGAGCTTGTACTCAAGTGGCTTGACATTCGCCGTCGGTACATCGCCAACCTGCGCGCGCGCACCGATGATCGGAACCGAAGCCGCCCCTAACGCCAGGGCGCCGAGCTTCAGTGAATCGCGCCGAGTATAGTCCGTCATTATGCGTATCCTCCCACCTTTGCGGTTTTCACCCGGCCCGTTATGTGATCCGGGTTGTTGGTTGCATCGTCGCAGCTTTGTCCCAATGCGTAAAGCCGCTATCCGCTGAGCCGTTGGCCGCTGCCGGCATCGAACAGATGCACCAGTGCTGGGTTGGCGGTGATATGGATGGTCTCGCCAGGCTTCGCCGAGACACGCTCGCGGAAGGCACAGACGATCGGCG
>JBEKNT010000417.1:0-5997 GCA_049522565.1 Acetobacteraceae bacterium | reverse complement strand
CGGAACGGTGATTGTTCCGCCAGCGCCGCCATCTCGTGGCGTATCCCCCGCCGCTCCTCCTCGACGAAACTGGCGATCGCCCGTCGCAGCCCGGCATGCGCGATCCAGTGCGCGGAGTAGGTCGGCTGCGGCAGATAGCCGCGCTGGATCTTGTGCCGCCCCTGCGCGCCGGCCTCGACGCGTTGCAGCCCATGTTCGATCGCCCAGTCGATCGCGCGGTAGTAGCACAGCTCGAAATGCAGGAACGGCCAGTCGCCGCGACAGCCCCAGTTGCGGCCGTACAGCGCCTCGCTGCCCGCCAGATTCAGCGCACCCGCCACCGGCTTGCCGTTGTTCTCGGCCAGCATCAGCACGACGCGATCGCCCAGCCGCTCGCCGAGCAGAGAGAAGAAGTCGCGGGTGAGGTAGGCGGAGCCCCATTTGCGGTCCACCGTCGAGCGGTAGAAGCGATAGAACGCGTCCCAGCGCGCCTCGGTCAGCTCTGCGCCGGTGAGCGCGTGGAACGTCAACCCCGCGGCGTTGGCGTCGCGCCGTTCGCGCCGCAGCACCTTGCGCTTGCGTGACGACAGCGCGCCGAGGAAATCGTTGAAGCTGCCGTAGCCGGCGTTCTCCCAATGGAACTGCATGCCGACCCGCTGCAGCCAGCCGGCGGCGCCCAGCTCGGTCCATTCGTCCTGGGTGCAGAACGTCACGTGCACCGACGAAAGGTCCAGCGAGCGGCACGCCTGTTCGAACGCGCTGGCCAGCGCACCGACCGGCACGCCGGACCCCGGACGGCGCAACAGCCGCGGCCCGGGCACCGGGCTGAATGGCGCGGCGACCTGCAACTTCGGATAGTAGTCGCCGCCGGCGCGTTCCAGCGCGTGCGCCCAGCCGTGGTCGAACACGTATTCGCCGTAGCTGTGCGACTTGGCGTACATCGGCGCCACCGCCACCACGCTGCCGTCCTCGCCGCGCAGCGCCGCATGTTGCGGCAGCCAACCGGTTCGTGAAGACGCCGAACCGCTGTCTTCCAGGGCGCTGAGGAAGGCGTAGCTGACGAACGGATTCTCCCCCCCGGCGCAGGCGTCCCAATCGGCGGCGGGGATTTCGCCGATCGCGCGGTGCAGGGTCAGGGTGAGCGTGGCGGACCCGTCGGGCATGGCGCCAGAGTAAGGGGGTTCGCTGCGTTTGTCAGGGGTTTCTCGCGTTGCTGGCACCGCGATCGGGTGCGGGCAGTCCAGGCATCAACAATCCTCCGTCAGGGAGTCGGATTTACGGCGATTCGCTGTGGCCGCCGCCCCGTCATCGCGGACGAAGGCTGGGCGAAGGCTCGCCGTCCACGACTTTGCTGCGTGCCGCCACGCGCAGTCGTGGATCGCGAGCCTTCGCCCGCATGGCGCGGGGGCTAGCGCGGCCAAACGCGATCGCCAGGAATACACCGCCGTGGCGCTCCGTGGCTCTCATCGGTCCACCGTGATAAAGGCTGCCTTCCTGTGTCTAGGCTCCGGCAATGCGGCGGAAGTCCGGAGCGCCCATCCAGCAACCGCCCGCCAGGACCAGGACGCACCATCCATGCCCGCCCCAGTGCGCTTGTCGGTAACGCAACGAACCGGCGAGGTCGTGCTGGCGGTCACCGGCCGCCTCGACGCGCAAGGCGCGGGCGCCATCTGGGATGCGACGCTGCGCGCCGTCATTGCGGCGCGTGGGCGGTCGCTGGCAATCGACCTGGCCGCGGCCAGCTTTTGCGACCTCGACGGCGCCACATTGCTGGCGGCGGCGGAAGCCGCGCATGGCGGGCCGGCCACATTGCTCGGCGCCACCGAGCGCACAACGGCGCTGCTCGCACTGGCACGCACCGGCCTCGCCGCCCCGGTTGTGCCCGCGCCGGCATCGAGCGCGGGGCCACAGGACATGCTCGCCGCGGGCCTGGCCTCGATTGCCTTTGCCATCGGTTGCCTCGGCGAGACGGCGATCGCGCTGGTCCGCCTGCCGCGGCGACGACGGATGTTCCGCTTCGGCGACTTCTTGCTCTACGCCGAGCAATCCGGCGCCCGCTCGCTGCCGCTGGCCATACTGCTCGGCTACCTGATGGGCCTGATCCTCGCCTTCCAGTCCGCCATCCCGATGCGCACGTACGGCGCCGATCTGTTCGTGGTCAATCTGGTGTCCATCAGCCTGGTGCGCGAACTCGGCCCACTGCTCGCCGCCGTCATCCTGTCCGGCCGCACCGGCTCGGCTTTCGCGGCCGAGATCGGTACGATGAAGGTGAACGAGGAGGTGGATGCGCTGGAGACCATGGGCATCGATCCCACCACCAACCTGGTGCTGCCGCGGATCGCCGCCGTGATGCTGGTCATGCCGGTGGTGACGGTGGTGCTGGAACTCGCCGGGTTGCTGGGCATGACCACGGTGATGCGCGCCCTCGGGTTCCCGCTGGTGACGATCATCCACCAGACGCAAGGCGCCACCTACGTCACCGACCTGGTTGGCGGCCTGGTGAAATCGATGGCGTTTGGCTTGGCGGTGGCGTTGATTGGCTGCCGTGCCGGGCTGGCGACCGGCGTGGGGCCGCGCGCGGTCGGGCTCTCCGCCACCGCGGCGGTGGTCGGCGGTATTGTGGCGACCGTCGTGCTGGACGGCGTCTTCGCACTGATGTTCTACCGGTTGCAGTTGTAAGGGGCGACCGGCATGGCCGCCATCGATGCCGGGCATCGCCGGCAAAAACCTCTCCCGCAATGCGGGGTTGAGCCGCGGAGCGGATCGACGCGCCGCGCAGCGACGGATGAGGGTGCGGCGGAGGCATGCAACAATACCGTGCGCCCACCGCACCGTCACCCGCGGTGCTGTCGCACAGCAACCTCTTCCGCAACGCGGGAGAGGTTATTGCCGGCAGGCGCATGACCGAACTGCCGCTCATCGTCGCAGAGCACCTCACGCAACGCTTCGGCGCGCGCACCATCTTCCGCGACGTGTCGTTTCAGGTGATGCCGGGCGAGGTCTTCGTGATCCTCGGTGCCTCCGGCTGCGGCAAGTCCACCCTGATGAAGCAACTCATCGGGCTGCTGCCCCCCACCGCCGGCCGCATCACCCTGCACGGCCGGGTCGTCACCGGACCTGACGCCACCGGCGCGCGCGAGGCCATGCGTCACCGCATCGGCGTCATGTTCCAGTCCGGCGCGTTGTTCGGCTCGATGACCTTGCTCGAGAACGTCATGCTGCCGCTGGAAGTATTCACCGATCTGCCGCCTGCCGCGCGCGCCGCGGTGGCGCGAGTCAAGCTCGCGCTGGTCGGGCTGGCCGACGCCGCGTCGCTGATGCCGGCGGAAATCTCCGGCGGCATGGCGCGGCGGGCCGGCATCGCCCGCGCCATGGCGCTGGACCCGCCGCTGCTGTTCCTCGACGAGCCCTCCGCCGGTCTCGACCCGGTCGCCTCGGCCGGGCTGGACCGGCTGATCCTTGCGTTGCGCAGCGACCTTGGCGCCACCTTCGTGGTGGTGACGCACGAGCTTGCCTCGATCCTGGCGATCGCCGATCGTTGCCTCATGCTGGATCGCGCCGCCTTCCCCGATGCCGGCGGCGTGATCGCGGAGGGCGATCCGCGCCGCCTGCGCGACGAGAGCACGCATCCCACGGTGCGCGCGTTCTTCCGGCGCGAACCGCTCGGGGGCGCCTGATGGCGACCAGCGGCGCAGCAACGCGAGTCGGCCTGCTGATCCTCGTGGGGATCGCCCTGACCCTGGGATTCGTCTGGTTCCTCGGCGGTTGGACCGTCGGCCATGCCGCGCGGTGCGAAAGCTATTTCAACGAGTCGGTGCAGGGGCTGGAAGTCGGTGCGGAAGTGAAATATCGTGGCGTCACGCTGGGCCGGGTGACGGAGATCGGCCTGGTCAGCACGGAATACGACGCCGGCCAGAAGCTGGCGGTGACCTGGGCGAGCTACCGCCAGGTCTTCGTGCGCTACGAGCTCGATCGTGCCGGCATGGGCCAGATGCCGGACACGGCGACCATGGTGCATCTCGGCCTGCGGGCTCGGCTGGCAGCGCAGGGCATTACCGGGCTGAGTTACATCGAACTCGATTTCGTCGATCCGGCACGTTATCCGGAGGAGTCCCCGCCCTGGCGCCCCAAGGCGGCGTATATCCCGTCGGTGCCCAGCACCCTGACGCAGGTGCAGGACGCGGCGCAGCAGGTGCTGGCGAAGCTGAACACGGTCGACTTCGCGGCACTGGCGACGTCGCTGACCCAGCTCGTGCAGGACCTGCGCGAGGAACTGACCAGTGGCGGCGCACATGCGGCCCTGGAACAGACGCAGGAGCTGTTGCGTACGCTGCATGACGCGGTGCAGGCGGCGGACCTGCCCGGGCTGAGCGCGGAATGGCGCCGCACGGCGCTGGCGGTGCGCGATACGGTGCAGGGCGAGGACATGAAGCGGCTGCTGGCCGGCGGCGCGCAGTCGGCCGACCGGCTGGCGCGCGCGGCGGCGCAGTTGCCGCCGCTGATCGCGGCGTTGCAGGCGACAACGCAGCGCGCCGACGGCGGCGTCGCCGACCTGCAACGCGCCCTGGTGCCGTTGCTGCGCGATATGCAGGCAGCCGCACAGAACCTGCGGGAAATCACCGAGGCGCTGCGCCAGGCGCCGGCGCAGGTATTGCTGGCGCCGCCGCCGCCGCGTTCATCGGAGGAGCATGGGCGATGAGGCGACGTACCTGGTTGGCCGGTGCGGCGGCGTTGGCGGGGTGCTCCGTGCTGCCGCAGCAGCCGTACGTGCAGAAGCGCGACTGGCCATTGCTGGCGCGGCGCCCGGCCGCGCTGCGGGCGCGGACCAGCGGCCCGGTGCTGCTGGTAAGCAGCGTCCAGGCCGCGCCCGGGCTGGAGTCGCGCGGCCTGCAATGGAAGCTGCCCGACGGCAGCCTGCACGTGGATTACTACGAGCAATGGGCGGTACCGCCGGCTCAGGCGGTAGAGGATGTGCTGCGGCTGTGGCTGGCGGATGCGGGACTGTTCGCCGCGGTGGTGGCGCCGGGCAGCCAATTGCCGGCAGATCTGGTACTCGAGGCGGAACTGACCGAATTCCGGGGCGACCCGCAGGCCGGCGTCGCGCGTGCCGCTCTGGCGCTGGTGCTGCTCGACGAACGGCCGAAGCCGTTGCGGGTGCTGTTGCAGAAGACCGAGAGCGCGACGGCACCATTGACCGGCACGCAACCGCCGGCGGTGGTTCAGGCCTTGCAGGCGGCGCTGGAGGCGATACTGCGGCAGACAGAGCAGGATGCAGCGTTTACCTCTCCCGCGAGAGCGGGAGAGGTCGCGGTGCGACAGCACCGGGGGAGAGGGTGATCGGGTCGCTTCGCTGCGTTCTTCTGCTACGTGCCGACCCGGTCACCCTCACCCTCGGCGCTACGCGCCTCGCGTCGATCCGATTCGCGGCTCAACCCCGCCGAAGGCGGGAGAGGTTTACACCCAGCCGATCTCGAACATGCCTTCCACTTCGACCGCCGCGTCGGCGGGCAGGGCAGGGACGCCGATCGTGGTCCGGGCGTGGCGGCCGGCGTCGCCGAACACCGCCACCGCGAGGTCCGACGCGCCGTTCATCACCAACGCATGCTGGGTGAATTCAGCCGGCGAGGCGACGAACCCGCCCAGCCGCACCACGCGCCTGACGCGATCGAGATCGCCGTCACACGCCGCCTTCAAATGCACCAGCACGTTGATGAAGCAAAGCCGCGCGGCTTCCTTGCCCTGCTCGATCGACAGGTTCACCCCGACCCGACCGGTAATGGCAACCGCGCCGTCGCGCGCGGGGACCTGGCCGGAAACCACAACGAGATTGCCGGTGACGACATACGGCACGTAATTCGCGATCGGCGGCATCGGACGCGGCAGGGTGATGCCGATTTCCGCCAGTTTCGCTTCGATTCGTCCGGGCATGTGGGGTGACTCCTTCTTTCTATACGTCATGGCCAGCGAAGGCCGGCCATCCACGACCTATCTGCGAGCACGCAGAATGATTGAAACGCG
>JBEKNT010000416.1:0-6000 GCA_049522565.1 Acetobacteraceae bacterium | reverse complement strand
GGGCTATCTCGATCGCCTGCGTCACGGTCCACGGACAGTTGGTGTCCACCATCAGCCGAGCGTCCGGACCGAGCGCATGCCGCGCGGCGCGCACCTCCGGCACGGTGATCTCGTGCAGCTTGATGTCGCGATAACCCCATGCGACGGCGCGTTCGCAGGCGGCGACCACCATGCCCTCGTCGCCATAGCGCAGCAGGCTGGCGTAGCTGGTCAGCCGTTCCACCGGCGTGGCGCCGAGCAAGCGCCACAGTGGCTGGCCGGCGGCTTTCCCCGCGATGTCCCACAGCGCGATGTCAAGCGCCGACAGCGCGAATACGTGCGGACCGTTGCGGCCGAACGAATGGAACGCCTTGGACAACCGCGCGCGCAGCCCGGCGATGTCGCGTGCGTCCTGGCCGAGGATCGCCGGTGCAAGCTGGGTATCCAGCACCGTCTTGGTCGCGGCGGCGGCGGCGTGGCCGAAGCCCTCGCCCCAGCCTTCCAGCCCCTGATCGGTGATGACGCGCAGCCAGATCGTGTTCATCGACTGCCAGCCGAGCCCTCCGGCCGAAGCGGGCTTGCCGCCCATGTCGAAGGGAATGCGCGTCCAAACCGTCTCGATCGCGGTGATCTTCATGTGCCGTTGCCTTCCTGGCCTGCGCCATGTTGCGCGGATCGACCGCGTGAAGCCAGACCGGCCGGAACGACGCCAGCATGGCGAGGCGCGGATTGGCTCGCCGGTGCGGGCGTCGCGGCCGGTCGGCTGACAGGTCCGGTGCTGGTGCGGCCAGAAAGATGGATTTTGCATATTGCTTTATGCTCGCAGCCGGTCTATCCTGGCTTCAGCTACACGGTAGGTGCGGCATGAAGTTCGCCTTGACCCTGTTTTTCCTGCCCGGAAATTTCGTCGCCGATCTGCTCGGTGCGAAGCAAGCCGACGATCGCATGATGATCCGGACCCTGATCGATATGCTGTTCTGGAATCTCGTTGTCGTGCTCGGCGCGGCGGCGATCTTCCGATGACGCCGCCGTACCACGTGGTCACGGAAGCGACGATCCGGGCCTTGGTGGATGGCTTCTATGCGCGCGTCCGGTGCGACCCGATCCTCGGGCCGGTGTTCGCCGAGGCCATCGCCGAGGATGCCTGGCCCGCGCATCTGGAGAAGATATGTGCCTTCTGGTCGTCGGTGATGCTGACCAGCGGCCGCTACAAGGGCAATCCGGTCGCCACGCACGGCAAGGTCCCGGCGATTCTGCCGCCGATGTTCGGCAACTGGCTCGACCTGTTCGAGGCAACCGCCGCCGAGCTGTTCGTTCCGGAGAGCGCCAACCGGTTCGCCACCGCGGCGCGCCGCATCGCCGAAAGCCTGAAGTTTGCGCTGTTCTTCCGTCCGGACCGCGACTGGCCCGAGGACCTCCGCCGCCGGCCACCGGTCGCCCGCACATGCACCTGACGGCATTCAGCGACTTCACGTTGCGCACGCTGATGTATCTCGGATTGCGTCCGGACACGCTGTGCACGATCGACGAGATCGCCGCGGCCTATGGCATCTCCGCCAACCACCTGATGAAGGTGGTGCACCACGCGGGGCAGGCGGGAGAGGTGCTGACCGTGCGTGGCCAGCATGGCGGGCTGCGGCTCGCGCGGGCGCCGGAGACGATCACGATCGGGACGGTGCTCCGCCGCACCGAGCCGGACCTGGATATCGCGCCCTGCTTCGCCTCGGGCGACGGCTGCTGCATTGCGCCGGACTGCGTGCTGCGCGGGGCACTGGCCGATGCACTCGCGGCGTTTCTGGCGGTCATGGACCGGGTGACGCTCGCCGATCTGCTCCGCCCGAAGCGGGCGCTTGCCGGGTGGCTGCGACTGGAAGCGGTGCCCCGGGAGCGCGTCGGTTGACGCGCTACCCTCGCCGCAACGCGTGCCGCCATGTCATGGCCGGCGCAGGCCGGTGCGCAGGTCCGACGACACCGGTTCGCCCGCGCGGCGCGGATCAACGGAAACCGCGTGGCGCGCGGCAGAAGCGGGCAAGGATGGCAAACCTCCCATGACCTATGTCGTCACCGAGAACTGCATCCGCTGCAAATACATGGACTGCGTGGAGGTCTGTCCGGTGGACTGTTTCTACGTGGGCGAGAACATGCTGGTGATCCATCCCGACGAGTGCATCGATTGCGGCGTTTGCGAGCCGGAATGCCCCGCCGAGGCGATCGTTCCCGACAGCGACGATCGTGCCGCCGCCTGGGCGGAGCAGAATCGTGTCTATGCGGCGCAATGGCCCAACATCACGCGCAAGGGCGAACCGCCGGCCGATGCCGACGACTGGAAGGACAAGCCGGGCAAGGCCGCATTGCTCAGCCCGAAGCCAGGCACGCCGGCGTGACCGCGGGCATCGCCGGCTCGTCATCCGCAGCGGACGGCGCTGCCGGCGCACCCTTGCCGCCATGCATCCTCGGCCGCAGGATGGCGCGACGGATGCGGCCGTTGCCCACAGCAGCCGACGCTGCGGCGCGCTCGCGTTGGCCGGCGACGCAGCCGTTCGCAGGGTCTCTCAGCTCGTCCCTTCAATTCACGTCATGAGGCAGCCATGAGCTTCGACACCCAGCGCTTCGCCGCCACGCTGCTGCACGCGATGCCTGACGCCGTCGTCTATGCCGATGCGGCGGGCCAGATCCGGTTTTGGAATCACGGCGCCGAGCGCATCTTCGGCTTCCCGGAGGCGGAAGCCGTCGGCCAGTCGCTCGACGTGATCATTCCTCCCGGTCTGCGGCACCGGCACTGGGAGGGTTACGAAAAGACGATGCACACCGGCGTGACCCGATATGGCGCCGGGGACTTGCTCGCCGTGCCGGCTCTACGCAAGGACGGCTCGCGTATCTCGATCGAGTTCACGGTGGTGCCGTTCTACGATGACTCCAGTGGCATGCTTGGAATCGCGGCGGTTATTCGAGACGTTACGCAACGCTTCGAGGAAATGAAGGCGCTGCGGAAGCAGGCCGCCAGCGCGTCGGGGCGCGGCCCTGCGGCGAATTAGCATTCGCCCCGGCGTGCGCTGTAAACCGCCGCTGGGCCGGCTATGACACAAGGGGGGCGGCCCGCGGGGTCGATCCGTCAGAGTCACGACACTAGGTTGGCACATGCTGCGCTTTCTCGTTCGGCGCCTGATCCTGGCGATACTGGTCTGCCTGACCGTGCTGGTGGTCAGTTTCGCGCTGACACGGCTCTCGGGCGACATCGCGGTCTCCATCGCCGGGCCGAACGCCACGTCCGAGGACGTGGCGGTCATTCGCAAGAACTACGGCTTCGACCGGCCGCTGCCGGTGCAGTTCGTCGACTGGGCGGTGCATGCCGCGCAGGGCGATCTCGGGCGCTCCTACCTGTACCACGCGTCGGTCGCCGGCCTGATCCGCGAGCGGCTGCCCATCACGCTGACGCTCGGGCTGACCGGGCTCTGCATCGCATTGCTCGTCGCCATCCCGCTCGGCATCGTCGCCGCCATGCGCGAGGGCACCTTGCTCGATCGGACGATCTCGCTGGTCGCGCTGTTCGGCCAGGCGATGCCGAGCTTCTGGCTGGGCCTGGTGCTGATCATCTGGCTCGGGCTGCGCTGGCAGCTCCTGCCGATTTCCGGGGTGGACCAGTGGCAAGGCTTCATCATGCCCGGCGTCGTGCTGGCATTCTCCGCCATCCCGGCGCTGATGCGGCTGACGCGCGCCGGCATGATCGACGTGCTCGCCTCCGACTACATCCGCACCGCGCGCGCCAAGGGCCTGAGCCCGGCAAAGATCGTGCTGAAGCACGCGCTGCGCAACGCGGCCATGCCGGTGGTGTCGGTGGCCGCGGTGCAGCTCGGGTTCATGCTGGGCGGCTCGATCGTCACCGAGGCGGTGTTCGCGCTGCATGGCGTCGGCTACCTGGCGTGGGAGTCGATCAGCAAGAACGACTTCCCGGTGGTGCAGGCGGTCGTGCTGCTGCTGGCGCTGATCTATATCGGGCTGACATTGCTGGCCGACATGGCGAACGTATTGCTCGATCCGCGATTGCGTGGGGGATGATGCACAGCGGCGGCAGCACAGAGCGCGGCAGAATGCGCGGCGCGACGCGTCGCGGGCGAGAGTGATCGGTCGCCCCGCCGCACCCTCATCCCCAGCGCAGGGCGCCTCGCGTCGGTCGACTCCGCGGCGCAACCGCACGGAGCGGGAGCGGTTTTTGTTACCCGTCCGGAAAGGCCAGTTGGTCGCGATCGCGCCAGTCGGCGCGGACGTAGTTGATTTCCATCAGCCGGCGCACGCCGACGATCGGGCGCCGATCGAAGCCGTGCCAGGTGGCCGGTCCCGGCACGAAGATCACCCCGGAATTGAACGTGCCGGGCGATCGCGCGACCCAGCGTTGCTCTGCATCGTAGATGTCGGTCCCCCAGTCCTTCGCCTCCGGTCCGGTGAACAGATACACCACCATGGAGAACAGCTTCTCCGGGATGTCGCGGTGCGGCTCCAGCCAGGCACCGTCGAGGTCCTGCATGTACTCCATGCGCAGGAAGCTGCCCGCCACGTCGATGTCGCAGGTTTCCGCCATCACCCGCGCCACGTCGGGCCGCCGCAACGCATCCGCCAACGCCGCGCAGACCGGGAAATTCTTTTGCAGGGCCGGCGTGATGAAGGTGCGCTGGCGGTTGTAGGTCGCGCGTGTGCCGTCCGTCTGGCCCAGCAAGGGCGGGGCGATCGGCAGCACCAGGATGGCGGTGCACAGCGCCTCGGGGAACACGTCCCGCAGCTTCCAATGGCGGAACGGCCAGTCGGCGCGTTCCGACCGGCAGACCGCGCCGATGAAATGATCGGCGATCTGCGCGACCGACGGAACCGGAGGATAGCAGCTCATCGTCCGGTCCCCGTCAGGCGGCGCGGCGCGTAGTCGATGATCTTGTGCAGCAGCGGCACCGACTTGGCATAGGCACTGATGCTGTGCCGCCAGTACTCCTTGCGGACGTACCATTCGGAGTCGACGTAGCAGAGTTGCAGGCTCATCCGCTGGCCCTTCTGCGGCAGGAAGCCGTGCCAGGAATGGTCGCACACGCGGAACATCAGCATGCGGCCGAACTCGGGCGCGAATTCGAACGCGTAGTCGTCGCGGTCGTTGCTGCGCAGCACGCGCAGCCGGCCGCGCTCATACGGCCATTCGCGGCTGAACCCGAGCAAGACGGTGATGATTTTGTGTTTCGAGTCCGGATGGGCGTAGCCTTCGTTGTAGTGGCCGGTGGTGTTGCCCATCATGACGATCGCCGGCGGGCAGGCGGTCAGGTCCATGTCGAACTTGCGCTCCACCAGGTGGCGGAAGCGCGCCGAGAGCAGATCCTGCACGACGGTGGAGAATTCGGGTCCGTAATTGAGGTCGGGCAGGGCGTAGCTACCGCGGTCGGGAATGCTTGGCGCATCGGCCAGCACCTGGTCCTTCAGTGCCGGTGCCAGCGCATGCTCGACGAAGGCGAAGTCATACGGATCATGCCGCAACTCGGCCAAGGCGATGGCGCCTTCATCGAGCATGGCGAGCGGCGCGTCGACTTCTGGCATGGCGATGCCCTTTCGGTTGTCAGAACTTGGGAAGCTGTGGGGAGTCCATGGCAGCGATGCCGATCCCTTCGACCTCGATCAGCCAATCGGGACGGCACACCGCGCCGCGCAGGATGAGCAGCGGCAGGTCCGGGAAGCGTTCCTGGAGACTGGCCTCGACGCGGAAGAAATCCGATGGATCGCGCAGATAAACCAGCAGGTGGGTCATGTGGCCGAGGCCGGCGCCACCGGAGCGCAGCAACGCCTCGACGTTTTGCAGCGCGCGGTCAAGCTGGCGCAGCACGTCGCCCGGATGCCGCACGTGCCCGGCGTTATCGATGCTGGCGGTGCCGGAGATGAAGTAGTGCGCGCGATCGGCATAGGCGATGCGCGTGCCCCGTTCGAAGGTGACGTTGTAGTCCTTGGTGGCGCACAGATGGTCGAAATCGTTGAGGTAGGTCACCTGATCCGGTA
>JBEKNT010000415.1:0-11904 GCA_049522565.1 Acetobacteraceae bacterium | reverse complement strand
GGGATCGGCGACGGGCATAACGGCGGCGGTCCGATCTGGGCGATCTTCGATGCGGACGCGGCGACCCGCGAGCATTGGCACCCCGCGCCACCGCATGTCGACATGGCACAAGGCTTCTTCTTCACCGCCGATACGCTGGCCGATCTCGCCGGGAAGATCGTGATGCGGTATCAGCGCGTGCCGATGCCGCCGGACAATCTGCAACGCACCGTGGCGCGCTATAATTCGTTCGTGGAGTCGGGCACGGATGACGACTTCGGCAAACCGAAGCCGCTCTACAAGATCGCCACGCCGCCATTCTACGCCGCCTGGGCGACGCCGGTGATCCACGACACCCGCATGGGCTTGCGCATCAACGCGCATTGCCAGGTGATGGATATGCACGGCCATGTCATCCCCGGCCTGTATTGCGGCGGTGAATCGGCGGGCGGCTTCAGCCAGCACGGCCTGGCCCGCGCCACCTGCCAGGGCTACATCGCCGGGCATCACGCGGTGACGGGATAACGGCGCTCCGTTGAAGCGGCCTCTGCCGCAAGCGGCTGTTTGGCAGGTCAGAAGCGCTGCGATATGCCGATATAAGCCTGCAACCTCGGTGTCGCCGAGGTCAGGCCGATATTGACCCCGGTATCGAACTGCAGGTTCGGCCGGTTCGGCCATGCGATCCACGACACGGACAGGTCGAGCGACGCCTGTTTCGTCGGGCTTGCGGGGTCGTTGTCCGCCTGGCCCCAGAGTTCGACATATCCGGTGACACTGCCGGACAACGCATGGCTCAAATTTCCGAGCATCTGGTAATTCGCGTGTCGCCCGTTATTCGCGGCATTGCGCAGCAGGTCGATCTCGGGGTCGAACAGCAGGGTGAAATCCCACGGCAGGGCGAACGACACCGGCACGATCATGCCGCCTTCCACTGCGCCGTTGCCGATGCCGGGTCTGGCGGTCGGGATTTTCACGTATGGAATGATCGCCAGTTGAAAGTCGCCTCCCTCCGGACCGGCCAGGTTCACCTTGGTCCGGACGAACAGGTCGCCGATACCGGTCAGGCTTTGCTTGGCGAGTGCGCTCCTGCTGGTAACGGTCTCGACCGGAGCCATGTTGAGTTCCAGATCGATCCTGTTGGTGAGGCCGAGCTTGAGGGTGGGGTTGGTGAACAACCAGGTGTTCGTCGTCACGCCACCGGTTTGCGAACCAGTCCAGTTGAGCAAATCGGATTCGTACTGCAAATGCCCGGCATCGACGGTGCAGGGCAGATTGGCCTTGGGCGGCCGATCGGTGCAGAAACTGCGCATCTGATCGTCCGGCGCTGGATCGAACAACGTATAATCCGATTTGTCCGGCGCGCTCGCTGCGGTATCCGTCGCGCTCTGCGCCCCGGCGCGGCTCATGCTGCCGGCGGCCAGGAGCAATAACAGGCCGGCACAGAAACTGCTGGTTTTTATCATCAGGCAACGGCCCTTCATCCTGTTGCTGCCGCGGCGAAGGATGCCGCTGGAGCCACCCCGGCGCTCAGGCCCGGGTAACGGCGAGCGCGACCTCGTAGCCGCCGGTCCAGGGCAGCAGGCCGGGCGGCGCATGCAGACGAAGCAGCGGGGGGCCGGACGCCCGCCACGTGCCGACGGCGATGGCGGCACGGATGGCGGCTTCGCCACGGGCGAGCGCAGCGTCCCGCGGCCGGCCGGGCAGGCGGATGACTGCGAGGATTTCGCTCGGCTGGGGTATGATCCGGACCTTGCCGCTGCGCGGCATGGGGGCGGCGGATGCGGTGTAGAGACCGGGCAGGCCGATCTGCACCAGCCACGTGCCGGGTGCGCCGGACCGTTGCGTGACAGGCTTGGCCGTGGTCACGGCAAGCCCTGCGCGATTATGCCCCGCGGCGTAGTCGGCCAATCGCAGCAGTGCGGTCTGCAAGGCCACGTCACGCTCGCCCTTCACCGTGGTGCGGGCCACAAAGCCGGCGCGGGTGCGGCGCAGCTCGACCGGCCCCAGAGCGACGATCAGCGACTCCCTGGGCGATGCGCTGCGGCGCAGCACCCGCCGATCGACCGGCAGCCAGCGCGCGACAAACTGCTCCAGGCGGGCGCACAGGCGGCGGCCGGCGGCAAAGCCTGCCGTGTCGCTGCCCGCGCTCATGCGATGACGGCGGCGCTGCGCGTGGCCGACTGTGAGCGGGCGCAGCGGTGGCGAGCGACGGGGCAATGCATGCGGCGGATCCTGCGGCGGGCGCACTGCCTGCCAATCTGATCGCCGGTGCATATAAATTCGATCCTGCACAGGCGCGACCGGCATAGCAATGTCATGCTGGTGCACGCGTGATGGCGTGCACTGTGCCGCCCGATGCGGCGCATCGTCATTATCGCCGAAGGTCGGCGCAGCGTCATGGCCGGCGCAGGTCGGCCGTCCACGACCCGCCGCCGGCCGCGGGGAAAAGCGCGGGTCGCGCCGGCCATGACGCATTGGGAGCGGACGGCCCGCTGCCTGGCGCCGTAATTGGCAGCCGATGTCCGATCGCACCGCTTCGCCTGGAATGCCACGCGGTTTTCCGCGATGATGCGCACTCCAGCGGCGGCCTCGCGGATCCGACGACCGCCTTCCCCCACATCGCACGGCACCATGCACCGAAGGCTCCCCCTGCTGTTCCGCGCCATCGCCTACGCGTTGCGCGGCGGCTTTCTGGTTCGGCCGTTCGTCATCGCGCTGGCGCTCGGTGCGGTGGGCGCCGTGCTGTCCTCGCTGGAGGAGCAAATCCCGGCGCTCGGCGCGTGGGTGCCGGCGACGCTGTTCCCCTCGCGGCAGGACCCGCAGGTGGCGCAGGTGATCCTGAGCGCCATCGCCACCTCGATCATGACCGTCGTCTCCATCGTCTTCGCCATGCTGCTGATGACGCTGACGCTGGCCTCGACGCAGTTTTCTCCCCGCATCCTGATCGGCTTCGTGCGCGACCGCGGCACGCAATGGACGCTGGGGGTGTTCCTCGGCACGTTCTGCTACTGCATGGCGGCGCTGCCGGCGGCGCGCTCGCTGCCGGTGCCGTTCGTGCCGGTGGTCACCGTCACCGGCGCCATGCTGCTGGCGCTGGTCGCGGTCGGCTGGCTGGTGTTCTTCATCCACCACATTTCGCAGTCGATCAGCGTCAACCACATCGTCGATCGCATCGCACGGGAAACCGAACTGGTGATCGACGAGCTGATGCCGCATCCGCGGGGGCGGTTCGAACCGATGGTCCAGGCGCCGCCGTCCGAAGCGGACGCCACGCCGATCCTGAACCAGCGGTCGGGCTATATCCGCTTCGTCGATACCGGACGGCTGCTGTACCTGGCGAAATCCTGGCGCATCCGCATCCGGGTGGAGCGCGGCGTCGGTCAGTTCATCCCGGCCGGCGTGACGCTGCTGCTGGTGTCGCGCGAGGACCGCATCAACCCGGTGCGCGCCGCGGAGATCCTCGCCGCGTTCGATATCGGACCGACCCGCACGCTGCAGCAGGACGTGGAGTTCGGCGTCATCCAGATCGTCGATATCGCGCTGCGGGCGATCTCGCCGGCGGTGAACGACCCCAGCACGGCGATCAGTTGCATCGACCAGCTCAGCCGTATTCTCATTCGTTGGCTGGGCCGCGCGCCGCCGGACTCGGTGCTGTTCGATCCGCCGCACGTGGCGCGGGTGGTGGTGCCGTGGATCGGCGCCGAGGCGATGCTCGATACGGCGCTGGAGCAGATCCGGCACTACGCGGTGACGGATCTCGCGGTGAGCCTGCGGCTGCTGCGGGCGATCGGCGACATCGCCGGCACGGTGCAACGCAGCGATGTGCGCGCCGCCTTGCTGGCGCGGGCGCGCCGTGTGGTCGAGGGGTGTGCCGAGCGACTTGGCGAGGCGGACGTGGCGCGGCTGCGGCAACGGCTGGCGGGCGTCGAAGAGAGGCTGCGGGGCTGACGCGTTGGCCGGTTGGGCCGCGATGGCGCAGCTGCATAGCGGCGCCGCACCCTGACCGTCGGGTCGGCCGCACCGCCCCCCTATCCGAACCTCGCCCCGGCGTCGTCGGGTAGCGGCTTGCCTCCGCTCCAACCAACAGCTTTCCTATGGTTTGCCATGATCTCTGTCGCAGTGCGCGCTGGCTCAGGCGGCATTTTCGCGCAGACCTGACCCGTCACGCAGGCGGGACGGGCCGTGCGCGGGACGCCGAACACAGCCACGGCGCAGCATGACGCGGCCGGCGCAGCGAGGAGGGGGAAGCCGCCGATGCCAAGCACAACAGGACATGCCGCCGCGCCAACAGCCAGGCCCGTCTGGCTCGGCGTGCTCTTGGCGATCTGCCTGGCCACGCCGACCCACGCCGCCGGCGGACCCGATCCGGACCCGGCGTCCGCCTGGGAGGGCCCCTATGTCGGCGTCAACATCGGCTCCAACTTTGGCAGCACCGGCGTGACCCAAACCTCGTTGCGCGTTGGGACGGACCTCTCGGTCTCACCGGATTCGCCGCTCAATTCTTCCCTCAGTCCCGAGGGACTGACGGGCGGCCTGGGCATCGGCTACGACTGGCAGATCGGTCCCTTCGTCTTCGGCTCAGCCGCCGACGCCGACTTTGGCCATATCGATGCATCCGGCACCACGTCCGGCGTGACGCAGCACTCGGGGGGCGCGGTCTTCGAGTCCACGCGGCAGACCGATCTTGAATGGCTGGCGACGCTGCGGGGGCGCGCCGGCTACCTGGTGACGCCGGACGCCCTGGTCTATGCCACCGGCGGGCTCGCCATCGGCGGCACAAGCTCCAGCGCGTCGCTCAACTCCGGGGCGTCGCCCGGGTTTCCCGGCGGCAGCTTTTCCGGCAGCCGGTCCGTGGTGCAGCCCGGATGGGCCCTGGGCGCGGGCGCGCAATACGCCGTCATCAGCGGCTGGCTGCTCGGCGCCGAATACCTGCACTACCATCTCGAAGGCACGACCGTCGACGGCTACCCCGCGATGCTCTCGGCGTATCACACGCAGACCGATCTCGGCCTGCGCGGGGACATGCTCCGCGTCAGCGTCACCCACCGCTTCGGCACGACGTCCGCTGCGCCGCCCGGCAATGCTCCCCGCTTTGACCAGGACCTGCCGAACTGGCTGACCGGCATGTCGTACGAACTCGGCACCCGGTACTTCTTCAGCCTCGGCTCGATGAAGTATCACCTCTACCAGGGGGACAGCTCCCACGTGAATTCGATCCTGACCTATTCCGGCTTGCAGGCCCATGCCGCCGAGGTGTTCGGCCGGATCGACCACCCGGTCGGGCTCTTTGTGACCGGGTTCGCCGGCGTCGGCGCAATGAACGAGGGACAGCTCAAGGACGAGGATTTTCCGCCAGCCGTCACGCCGTATTCGTCCACCCAATCGTCGCAGCACGGTGGTTCGGTGTCCTACGCAACCTTGGACATCGGCTATAAGTTGCTGCGGACCGGGCAATTTTCATTGGGCCCCTTCGTCGGCTACAGTTATTTCAACAGCCAAATGAACGCCTACGGCTGCCTCCAGACGGCCACTAGCTCGGTTTGTTCCAATGTATCGTCCTCAGCGCTGGACATCACCGAGGATGCGACCTGGAATGCCCTGCGTCTCGGGCTGGCCGCCGACGCGCAGCTTTGGCGGGGCATCCGCCTGACCGCGAGTGCCGCCTGGCTGCCGGTCGGCGGCCTTGCGGGCACCGATACACATTGGTTGCGGCTCAACTACCCCGGGTCGCAAGGGCTCGTGACGCCGATCGCCCAGTCGGGCGTGATCCAGGGCGTCCAGGCCGAGCTGCGCTTGTCCTATCCGCTAACCCACTGGATGACGCTCGGCACAGGCGCCCGCTTCTGGGAGGTCAGCACCCGAGGGACCAGTACTTTCTCCAGCAGCGTCGGCACCTCGGTGCCGGCGACCTTGTTCCAACGCAGTGGTACGGCGCATTCCTGGACGCGAGCGTGGCATTCTAATGTTCTGACTCTAACGTTGGTTGCCCGGCCTCAGGTGTCATTGCTTCGTCGCTCCGCTCCTCGCAAGAAACAACTCCTCCTCCCCTTGTGGGAGGGGGAGCCGCCTTATCTCCGGCGACCTCCGCAGTTTCATCCAGGGCGGGTCGGCCGCCACCGGCCGGTGGTCAACTCGCAATGACAGTGCTTGCCGACGGGATCGGAGTGTCAGGCTCGGTACACCAGCGCGCCGGGGTTCTCGCCGATCGCCACGCCGTCGGGTTTGGCGATTGCGGATCGTCCGATTTCCGTTCCGCGTCGGCTTGACCGCCCCCCGGCACGGAAAGTCCGGCCCAACCCTGTCGTCGTGGTTGCCGGGACTCGCCTCCCCCGGCTAGGGTGCGGCGGGCAAATCGGAACACAGCATGAACGACTTGTTTGGCGCCGGCGGGTCGGGCAAGCGCGGCAAGGCCGCCGCTCCGCCCGGCACGGATTACTCCGCCAAGGACATCGAGGTCCTGGAGGGCCTGGAGCCGGTGCGCCGCCGCCCCGGCATGTATATCGGCGGCACCGACGAGACGGCCCTGCACCACCTGGCAGCCGAGACCCTGGACAACGCCATGGACGAGGCGGTGGCCGGCCACGCCAGCTTCATCGACGTGGCGCTGGAGCAGGGCAACTGGCTGACCGTGCGCGACAACGGCCGCGGCATCCCGGTCGATCCGCACCCGAAATTCAAGCAGCTCAGCGCCCTGGAGGTGATCCTGACGACGCTGCACTCGGGCGGAAAATTCGGCGGGAAGGCGTACCAGACCTCGGGCGGGCTGCACGGCGTCGGCGCCTCGGTGGTGAACGCGCTGTCCGAGGCGATGCAGGTGGAAGTGGCGCGCGACCGCGTGCTGTGGAAGCAGAGCTACGCCCGCGGCAAGCCGACCTCGAAGCTGCTGAATGCCGGCCCGGTGCACAACCGCCGCGGCACGACGATCCGGTTCAAGCCGGACGCGACGATTTTCGGCCCGGCGCAGTTTTCCCCGGCGCGGCTGTACCGGCTGTGCCGCTCCAAGGCCTACCTGTTCCGCGGCGTGGAAATCCGCTGGGTCTGCGACCCCGCCCTGCTCAAGGGCGCCAAGGACGACACCCCGGCCGAGGCGGTGCTGCACTTCCCCGGCGGCCTGCGCGACAGCCTGGAAGCGGATATCGGCGAGACGACCCGCGTGCTGCCGCAGCCCTGGGCCGGCGAGGCCGACCTGCCCGCCGGGCCGGGGGGAGAATCCACCGGCCGGGTAGAATGGGCCGCCGCCTGGCTGGATGGCGAGGACGGCTTTCTGCACACCTATTGCAACACCGTGCCGACCCCACTGGGCGGCACGCACGAAACCGGGCTGCGCGCCGCCCTGCTGAAGGGCCTGCGCGCCTGGGGCGAGCATCGCGGCAACCGCCGCGCCGCCCAGGTCACCGCCGAGGACCTGCTGACCCCGATGGCCGCCAAGCTCTCGGTGTTCCTGCGCGAGCCGCAATTCCAGGGCCAGACCAAGGAAAAGCTGACCAGTCCGGAGGCGACGCGCCTGGTGGAAACCGCGCTGCGCGACCGGTTCGACCATTATCTGGCCGGCGATCCCACCTCGGCCGACAACCTGCTGGCCTTCGTCATCGAGCGCGCCGAGGAACGCCTGCGGCGCAAGGAAAGCAAGGACACCGCGCGCAAATCGCCGACCCGCCGGCTGCGGCTGCCCGGCAAGTTGACCGACTGCACGCGGGAGAACGCCGGCGAGACGGAAATCTTCCTGGTGGAGGGCGACAGCGCCGGCGGCTCGGCCAAGCAGGCGCGCAACCGCGACACCCAGGCGGTGCTGCCGCTGCGCGGCAAGATCCTCAACGTCGCAAGCGCGTCGGCCGACAAGCTGCGGCAGAACCAGGAGCTGAAGGACCTGATCGAGGCGCTGGGTTGCGGCGTCGGCGAGCGGTTCGACCGGGCGAAGCTGCGCTACGGCCGGGTGATCATCATGACCGACGCGGACGTGGACGGGGCGCATATCGCCTCGCTGCTGATGACCTTCTTCTACCGCGAGCTGCCGGAGCTGGTGCGGCATGGCCACATCTACCTGGCGCAGCCGCCGCTGTACCGGCTGACCCAGGGGGCGAAGTCGGTCTACGCGATGGACGACGCCGACCGCGAGCGCAAGACGCAGGCAGAGTTCAAGGCCGGCGCCAAGGTGGAGGTCAGCCGCTTCAAGGGCCTGGGCGAGATGCCGCCGTCGCAGTTGCGCGAGACCACAATGGACCCGGCGAAACGCACGCTGCTGAAGGTGGTGGCGCGGCCGGAGGAGCGGGCGCAGACCAACCAGCTGGTGGAAAGCCTGATGGGCCGCCGCCCGGAGCTTCGCTTCGCGTTCATCCAGGAGCATGCGAAGACGGTCGAGGAGCTGGACGTGTAGGTCGCGGCCCGGCCCCGTCGCGTGCCGTCGGGAATTTCCTTGATGTTCCCCCAATGATTGCCGTATAATGCGACGATATTGGTGGGAGAAATCCGATGCCGCACGCCGCCATCGTGGTCTTCACCGCGAAGCCGGCGGACCAGATTGTCGCCGATGGGGGCTCCGGCGATTGGCGGCTGGATGCTCGGCGGGCGCGGCAGGCGGAGTTCCTCGTGTGCACCCAGAATCAACATAATGCCGATCCGATCGACTCCCGCTTTGGTCCGCCTCGCGCGCCGCATGGGGCGGCTTTCCTGATTGGCCGCATGTCCGGCGTGGCTCCCTCCTCCAAGGATCCGCGTCGCTGGCAGATCCAAATCCAAGAATATACCGAATGTCTGCTGCCTAACCTCTGGCGAAAATCCGGGCAAATTCACCTCCGATACCCGGTCTGGTACACCACCCTGGAGGACCTCGGCATCGACCTCGCTGCGCTGCCCCCGTTCAAGCCTGTCCCCGAGTCCCCTCGGGCCAACGAACTATCCGAGGCCGCCATGCCGCTAGTCATCCCATCCCGGCCCCGGACACCGCAGCCCGGCCATGCGCCACAGCGCGATCGTCAGCAAGCCCGGGCGCGGCTCGACGCCCTTCTGGCCCAGCTCGATCGCATCCCGGACCTGCCGGAGCCCGCCAATCCGTTGGACTGGGACGCGCATGGCGTGCCGCGATGATCGCGGTGGATACGTCGGCGATCGTCGCCATCGCGCTCAACGAGCCGGAGCGTGCCGTATTCCGCGACGCCATCCTGCAAGCTGACACGGCGCTGATCAGCACCGCATCGGTCCTCGAAGCCAAGCTGGTGCTGCACGGCCGGCGCGGGCCGCGCGCTGTCGCGCTGGCCGAGGACCTGTTCCGCCTGCCCCTGTTCGACATCGTTCCGCCGGGTCCCGAGGATCTGGACGCGGCGTTCCGCGCCTTCATCGTCTTCGGCAAAGGCAGCGGCCATCCCGCAGCCCTGAATTTCGGCGACCTGTTTTCCTACGCGCTGGCGAAGGTGCGTGGCCTGCCCTTGCTGTTCAAAGGCAATGACTTCGCGGAAACCGACATTCCCCCTGCGGTCGCTCTCCCATCCGCGTAGCCCACACGCGAGCGCGGAGGCGACCGCCGCCCTGCAACGCAGCGCCCAACAGAGTCGCAATGCCCTGAGCAAGGTGGTCGGCCGCCGGTGCACGTTTGCGCTGGTTCAATCCCGCGGCCAACGCCGTCGTCGCGAGCGAAGCGGGGTAATCTCCGAGAAGTATCGCACCGACTCAGGTGGCAGGTTGCCTCGCCGCGTTGGCAATGACGGCGAAACAGCTTCGCTCGCAGCCGCCGACACAGGACACTCGCCCAATCGTGGTCGACGGCTTGCACATGGCGCGGTATCAGCCCGCACCGAGATCGACATGCCACCCGGAGACCCACCCGATGCGCGCGGACGTTCGAGGACCATCGCCGCGGCTCAGACCTGGCCGATCGACCGCGGCGGCCGCCACCGCGCCGGCGATTGCTCCTGGCCGATCGAGGGAGACCTAGGCGGTGTCCGGCGCCGAACCGCGGCTGAAGGCCGGCATCTGGGTGAAGATGGCGTTGCGTATGGCCGACATGGACGGGCGTCCCGGGATGGTGCTGCGCCGTGGCGATCCGGATGCCGGCGGCGTATTGGTGGTGCTGCGGGGACGCGACGGCCTGTGCGTGCTATCGCAGATGCGCACCCCGGACGGCGCCCTGGCATGGCGGCGCGCGACCGGCGCCGCCCCGATCGACCAGGCGGCCGCGGACGCCTATGTGGCGCGGCAGGCCGGATACGATCCGGACCTCTGGGTGCTGGAGTTCGACGCGCCAGACCTCCGCCCGCCGTTCGAGGCGACGATCCTGTGACCTGACGGCATTCGCGGCGGTCGTTCTGCCGCGCCGCGCGCTACGCAAACATCTCCCCCAGCCGCCGGATCGTCCCCAGCACCTTCTCCTGTGCCAACCCCGGCCACTGGCAGCGCATGATGAAGTGATCCGCGCCAAGCCTCTCGCGATACCGCGCGACCTCTTCCTTCACCGACACCTTGTCGCCAATGATGAAGCGGTTGCGGGCGAATTCCTCGAACGGCTGGCGGCGCGAGGCGCCGAGCCCCCACGACGCGTACGCATTGTACTTGTACTCCAATGCCGCACGGCATTCCTCGAACGCCGTGGCGTGGCTGGCGCCGACATAGCATTCGCGCGCGATCGGATATTCCCGCGGCGTGCGCCCCACCTCCGCCAGCGTCGCACGATACAGCCGCATCTGCTGGTCCACCGTGTCGAGCCCGGTGGCGTTGACGATCAGCCACGCATCGCCGATGCGCGCCGCGCGCTTGATCGCCGCGTCCACTTGTGCCGCGATGTAAACCGGCGGCCCGCCGGGGCGAACCGGCTTCAGGCCGATGCCGTGGTCCTTCACCGAATAGAAGCGGCCCTCGAAGGTGACGCGATCCTCGGTCCACAGCCGGCGCATGAGTCGGATGCTTTCGGAAAACCGTGGCGCGCGTTCGCTGAGCGGAATGCCGAAACTGTCGAACTCCGGCGCGCGATAGCCCAGCCCGACGCCCATGATGTAGTTGCCGCCGGTCAGCACATCCAGTGTGGCCGCCTCCTCTGCCACGTGCACCGGATTGAGCAACGGGAGAATGAGGATATTGGGGCCGATCGCCATCATGCCTTTGGCTTCGGCCGCGAGGAACGCCATCATCGGCGTGATCTGCAGCATCTGTAGCGGTGCGGTGAGGTAGTGATGCGGGAACCACAGCGACACGAACCCGGCGTCGCGCGCGGTGCGCACCTGTTCCACCAGCTCGGGGATGCGCGCCGGGACCGCGTTGCCCTCGGGGAACTGCGTGTTGACCATGAAACCGAGCTTCACCGGACCCTCCACTGCTCTGTTCGGCACGAAGCTAGGGCATGTTCGACACCAGGGGAAACGCCCGGTACAACCTCTCCCGCGCGCAGCGCGGCAGAGGTGTACTCACATGAAGATCGGCATGTTCATCAACACGCAGTTCCCCGAAGGCGACTCCGTCGCCGCACGAATCCCGGAACTGGTCGAGCAAGTGCGCACCGCGCGTGACGCCGGCTTCGCGTCGCTGTTGTTTCCGCACCACTACCTCACCGCGCCGCTACAGATGCTACAGATCACACCGCTGATGGCCTATCTGCTGCGCGAGGCGCAAGGCATGACCGTCGGTGGCAATATTCTCCTCCTGCCCTTGCTGAATCCCGTGCACGTCGCGGAAGAAGCGGCGACGCTCGACGTGTTGAGTGGAGGCAATTTTGTGCTGGGCGTCGGGCTCGGCTATCGGGCCGGGGAATTCGACGCGTTCGGCGTATCGCTGAAGGAACGCGCCCCGCGCTTCTCCGAAAGCATCCAACTCATGCGCCGGCTATGGACCGAGGATCGCGTCACCTTCGAGGGCCGCTTCTACCAGGTGAAGGATCATGGCATCAGCCTCAAGCCGGTGCGCCCCGGCGGCCCGCCGGTCTGGGTCGCCGGGCTGGTCGAG
>JBEKNT010000414.1:0-6077 GCA_049522565.1 Acetobacteraceae bacterium | reverse complement strand
AGTGGCAGGCTGACCAATGACGGCACCGTGCTGAGCCCGCTGGACGTCGGCGCCAAGGGTGTCTTCAGCAATGCCGCCGACGGTGTGGTCAGCGGTGCGGCCTTCGCGGTCCTCGGTGACCAAGGCCGCGTCAACGTTGTGAATGCCGGCCTGCTCACTGCTGCGACGATCGGTGTCGTGCTGGACAGTGGGACCGTCACCAACCTTGCCTCCGGCACGATCTCCACCGAAGAGGGGGTGGCGAGTCTTGGCCCGGGCAGCGGCATCGCGATCACCAATTACGGTCAGATCATAGGGACTGCGGGCCTCGGCGCCGGCATCGTCCTTGTCGCTGGCGGGACTGTCACCAATATTGCCGGCACCATCGAGGGCCCCGTCGGCGTCGGTATCGTGGGCGGTGCCGGCACCGTCGCGAACTTCGCCACGATCGACGGTAGTGGCGTCGAGGTCAGCGGCAGTGTCATCGCGGATGCGGTGATTCTCGGCGCCGGTTACCGGAACCGGGTGGCGATCGGTCCGGGCGCGGTGTTCGGCGGCACGGTGGACGGCGGCAACACGATCGGCGCCTCGGTCGCCAGCACGCTGGAGCTGGCAGCGGGCACCTCGTCTGGCGTGGTTGCCACGATTGCCGGGATCGGCTCGCAATACGTGCATTTCGCCGACATCGTGGTGGATGCCGGCGCGTCCTGGACGATCGCGAACACGCAGACGCTGGCCGCCGGCTATACGCTCACCGACAACGGCACGCTGATCAACGATGGCGACCTGCTGACAACCGTCACTCTTGGCGCGGGCGGCAGCGTGACCAACGCGAGCACCGCGGCGATCATGGTCACCCCGGTGATCGGCGGCCAGCGATACGGCGTGTTCAGCACCGGTGCTGGGGCATCGGTGGTGAATTACGGCTCGATCGGGGGGGGCGTCGAAGCCGTCTACCTCGAGGACGGTGGGACGGTCGCCAATCTCGGTGGCACCCTGTCCGCCAATTATGGGGTGTACATCCGGAACGGTGCGGGCACGGTCACCAATACCGGCACGATCCTGACGGGCCCTTCTGGGCTGGGGGTGGGCGACTACAACTTAGCGGTGTCGCTCCCGTCCGGCTTCTATTCCAATCTGGTGCAGGTTGGCCCCGGCGCGGTGTTTGGCGGTCCCGTGGACGGCGGCGCCGCCACTAGCTCGGGCAATCCAGGCGCCGGCGTGCTGGTGCTCATGACGGGCGCCTCGGCCGGCACGCTGAGCGGCCTCGGTTCGCAATATTACAACTTCCGCAAGATCCTGATCGAAGACGGTGCAAGCTGGACCCTGAAGGGTGCGAACACGATCGAAGCCGGTGTGTTGCTGACCGAATTCCAGGGCGCCACCCTGTCAGACGCCGGCACGTTGGTGAACAACGGCGACATCGAGATCGGCGGCACGATGACGGTGGGCGGACTCACCGGCACCGGCTCGGTCTTCCTCAACCCGGGCGCCACGCTGGCGGTGCAGGGCACGGTTGCCGGCGGCGAGACGGTCGGGCTCGACGGCAACGGTACGGTTCTGGACCTCGGCGATCCGGACGGCTTCGCCGGCAGCATCGCCGGCTTCCAGGGCGGTGAGACGATCGACCTCGCCGGGGTCAACCCCGAGCTGGTCAACTACGTGAACGGCACGCTGAGCTTCACCGGCGGCAGCTTCGCCCTGCCCTATACGGGCGCAGGAGTGGTGGTGGTCTCGCCCAGCGCGGACGGCGCCGACATTGTCGTCGGGGACGGCTGGATTACCGACCAGTCCGGCGATTTCGACGATCCGTCGAAATGGGTGGGCGGCGCGGTTCCGGGCGCCTCGACCAACGCCGTGATCGACTTCGCCAACGATCCGGTTGTGACACACGACACCGGCAGCGACACCGTGAACAGCCTGACCAACGCCGCCGGCGATTTCGTCATGTCGGGCGGCACCTTGAGCGTCACGTCGTTCACCAACGACTCGGTGATGGCATGGACCGGCGGCACATTGATCATGCAGCCTGGCCCGGACGGCACGGCGAATTTTGTGAACGCGGCCGGCGCCACCCTGGAAATCGAGCCCAACGAAATCGAGGCGCGGGTGGGGCGCTCGGGCACGGCGACGTTCTACAATGCCGGCTCGATCACGGTGGGCCTGGGGGTGAACTTCGCGGAAATCAACGCCGCGTTGGTGAACACCGGCGAGGTCACGGTCAACCAAGGAAACCTGCTCCTGTTCGGCGGCGGCAGCTCCAACGCGTCGCTGCTGCAAACCACCGGCTCCGGCGTGATCGCGTTCGAGGACACCGCGCCCGACGGTACCTTCACCCTGACCGGGGGCGTGCTGGGCGGCGTCGAGGCGGCGGTAGCGTTCGGCACATTGGACGCCTCGGCCGCCTCCAGCGTGTTCTTCAACGACCTGCAGTTGGAGGGTTCGGGTGCCTTGCTGCTGGGCGCCGTCACCGCCCAGACCGACGCCGCGTTCGACCAATTGCCGAGCAGCGACACGTACCTGTCCGGCACCGCCACCTTCACCGTGTATGGCGGCGCCAGCCTGGCGGGCGGGGTGGAGAGCGGCAGCGGGCTGACGCGGTTGTTCGGCACCGGCTCGATCGGCGGTACGTTCGAGGTCGATGGCGGGCGCACGGTGGAGAACGACGGCTTCCTGGCCTGGTCGTCCGGCGACATCACGCTGGGGGCGGGCGATAGCGGGGCAGTGACGCAGTCCGGCACGCTGGCCAACGTCGCCAGCGCCATTCTGTATGTCACCGCGACGGCCGGCCGGCTGGGCATCGGTACCGGCGGCAGTGGGGTGTTCTCCAATGCCGGCGTGGCGGCGTTCTACGCCGGCAGCGGCGAGGTGGATATCGACGCCTCGGTCGCCAACACCGGGTATATCCAGGCGTTGAGCGGGGTGCTGTCGCTGAACGGCGGTGGGTCGTCGGACGCCGGGCACCTGATCGTCGGGTCCGGTGCCACGCTGCAGTTCGGTGCGGTCGCGGGAACCACGGGCGGGGCGACGTTCACTCTGACCGGCGGTGCCCTGACGGCCGGCAGCGTGGTGATCTCCGGCAGCACGGTGGATGCGAGCGCGGCGAGCACTGTGTCGATGGACTCGCTGCAACTGGCGGGGTCGGGGGCACTGCTGCTGGGCGGGGTCAACGGCCAGACCAGCGGCGGGTTCTCGGAGGGACCGGACAGTTGGGAGAACGCCAGCGGGACACCGTTGCTGTCGGGCTCCGGGACGTTCCTGGTGTTCGGCGGCGCCAACCTGGCGGGCGGGGTGCAGAGCGGCAGCGGGGTGACAAAACTGTTCGGAACCAGCGTGCTGGGGGGCGCGGGGTTCTCGCTGGATGGCGGGCGGACGCTGGAGAATGACGGCTGGCTGAACTGGTCGTCGGGCAACCTGACGCTGGGGTCGGGCGATGCGAGCGCCGTGACTCAGGCCGGGACGCTGACCAACGCGTCGGGGGCAACGCTGTTCGTCACCGCCTCGGGCGACCAGATCGTCGATGCGGCGGGCGGCGTGGTGAACAACGCCGGGGTGATCGCGGTCTATGCCGGCGCCGGCGAGGTGGACATCGACGCGCCGCTCGACAACACGGGCTACATCCAGGCGCTCAGCGGGACGCTGGGCCTGGACGGCGGCGGGTCTTCCGATGCCGGACACCTGATCGAGGCCGCCGGCGCGACCCTGGTGTTCGGCGGCACCGGGACGTTCACGGTGACCGGCGGGTTCTACAACGTTGCCGTAACGACGGTCTTCAATGATGAGACGCTGGACCTGTCGGCGGCGTCGGGCGCGTCGTTCGGAACAGTGATGGGGGTTTACGCCGGCGGCACCCTGGCCCTGGGGAATCTGTTCGTGGAGGCGAACGACTTCGTGCTCGACGAGGGGATGGTGCGCAGCAACGGCATCCTGGTGGTCAACGGAGCGCTGAGCGCCGCTGCGGGCGTGCTGAGCGGCAGCGGCACCACGGTGCTGGATGCCGGCGGCGTAATTACGGGCGAGGTGCAGCTCGATGGCGGGATGACGATGCAGAACGGCGGCACGCTGACCTGGATGAGCGGATCGATCGCGCTGGGCAGCGGGGATGCGTCGGCGGCGACCCAGGCCGGAGTGCTGAACAACCTGGCGGTGTTCGACATCGAGACGGATGGGACGCTCAGCAGCCCGGGGTCGGGGGAGGTGTTCAACTCGGGGACCATCGACAAGTCGGGCGGCTTGGGCACCACGGCGGTGAACGCTGCGATGAGCAATGGCGGGACGGTCATCGCGTCGTCGGGGACGCTGACGTTCGGGCAGGTGGTTGGCGGGGCGGGGGAGTTCGTGCTGGACGGCACGGCGACACTGGACCTGGTCGGAGGCACCGGGTCGGGCAGCACGATGCAGTTCCTGCATCCGGGCGGCACGCTGGAAACCCAGGTGCTGGGGCAGTTCGCCTCGACGATCTCGGGATTCGCGGCGGGGGACGCGATCGATGCTGCGTCGGTGAAGTTCGTGACCGGAACGACGACGGTGGGGTTCACCGGCGGCACGCTGACAGTGACCGAGGGGGTGCAAAGTGTGGCGTTCACCCTGACCGGCACCTATGCCGCAGGTGGGTTCCATATCATCGGCCCCGACGCGAATGGGGGAACCGAGGTGGGCTACGCGTAGCTATCCCGCTCCCGCCGCATCAAGCGCCGCAGCCGGTCGAGGCCAACGTCCGCTATCCAGCCTTGGACGTTGCTCCGCCGGCGAGTGTGGCAAGCGCCGGAGGGTTTGAAGCTGACGCCCGAAAGTATCGTACCGATCTCCTTGTGGGCACCGCAACCCTGGTGCGGGAGAGTAACTTCGAAATCATGAGCTTTTGCCGCGCTGCCGGGCTGCCGTGCACAAGGGCGGCGCAAAAAATCCTTACCTTGCTGTGATTCTGGCCGTGCTTCCCGAGGCTGATCGGAAGTACGCAAGCAAGTTGGGCATAGCACTTGCGTGGGCGATCAAGGCCGGCGGTGGCCTTGTCCGCCTGCGCAAGCATCGACAGGCGGAAGGTGATCATATGATTTGGGAATTGCGCGCCACAACTGAGACCTTCATGTCGCACAACCTTGTCGGCCCATGCATCCGTTACCAGATCCTCCAATACAGACAGACCCTGTTATCTGCTGCCTTCTTGCAACCGCCCCCAAGGGGCACACGAATTCTGGACTGCCCGGCCACGCAGTGCTTCATTCCGGCATCATGACCGAGGAGCATTTCGATGAGGGTCAACAACTTCACCGTCATCGAATCCGAGTTTGGCAGGTTCATCGTCAACCGCCACTGCGCACACCAGGCGGAAAGCCTGATCAAGACCGGACGCCCTCATATCTGAGACGAACTCAACAAGATCCTCATGTTGGTCAGCCGGCTACCCGACAACTGCGTCGTCGTCGATGCCGGCGCGAATATCGGCTTGGTTGCTGTTCCGATCGCGCAGGCGGTGCTACTCCGCGGTGGCGTGGTGCATGCGTTCGAGGTACAGCGCATGCTGTGCTACGCCCTGTGCGGCAGCGCGGCGCTCAACGATCTGGAAAACCTGATCGTGCGCAACCAGGCGCTGGGCTCGACCATCGGCACCCTGGGCGCCGGCAGGCCTGATTACAGCCGACCGCAGGATTTCGGCGCGTTCAGCCTGATCGACCAAGCCGGGCCACACCCCGATCAGGGTGAGGTCGTCCCGATCGATTGCCTCGGCCTGCCGCGCCTGGATTTCCTCAAGGTCGACGTCGAGGGGATGGAGATCGAGGTATTGCGGGGCGCCCGCAGCAGCATCGAACGGTATCTGCCGTGGGGCTGGGTCGAGTACTGGAATGTCAATATCGACGACATCAAGGCGCAGTTCGCCGGCCTCGGATACAAGTTCTACATCATGGACAGACTGAACATGCTGTGTGCGCCAGCGGACAGGCTGGCGCGGCTGGATATCCCGATCACCGCGCGAGAGGCGTAGCAGCCAATTTTCGCGACATGCCGGTCGTCTCGGCCGGCCATATCCTCATGCCTCTGCGCTCATCGCAGAGCAATTCATCCGAACTATCTCCTGACAACGTGGTTCGAACTCCCAA
>JBEKNT010000413.1:0-6092 GCA_049522565.1 Acetobacteraceae bacterium | reverse complement strand
CCTGCGCCGCCAAACGCTGGTCGAGCCACGTCAGCGCGGGCGTGATCCTGGGATCCTGGTCGCGCAACCGGTGCACGAGCTGGACGGCGAATGCGCCGGACAGGCTGCTACCTTGCAGTTCTGCGAGCACCACGGAGGCGGGCTCCGCGATGCAGTCGCCGGCGCCGAGCAAGCGGTCGGCAAGACGATCTGCCTGCTGCCGTGCGGCACGGCTGTTCACGATCAGGTCGGCGAGGCGCCGGAGGTTTTCGACCAGTACGATCCTGAGCGTGATGCCGACCGCCCAGAGTTCGCCGATCGTCAGCGGCTGCACCTCCTGGTAGGCGCGCACGAAACGGCACAGCATCTCGGCGTCGAAGTGGCTGTCGGTGTGCGCGACGAAGGCCCAGGCCAGGCCGAACACGCGCGGATAGCTGGCGAACGGTCCATCGGCCAGTTTCGGCAATTGCCGATAGTAGCCGGGCGGCAGCGAGGAACGGATTTCACGAATCTGCCGTTCGACGAGGTAATAGTTGTCGACCAGCCAGTCGGCCGCCGGTGTGATGGCACGGCGCTCATTGACCGCTCCGGCGATCACACGGTAGGCGCGGAGCAGTACGGCGCCATTGTCGGCCAGGCGGCGGGCCAGGGGTTGGCCGCGGCTAGGCCCCGGGGTGACCGGCTGTGCAATCGCGAGGCTTCGCGCATGCTCTTCGAGGCGTTCGACGCTGAACAGCTCGGCCCGAACCGGATCACTGCTGAGCCAGGGAGAAGGCGACGGTTCGCGCCGAACGAGGCGATCGATGAGTGATGACAATTCGGCCTTTCTGCGGCACTTGCAGCGCGAGTTGACCGCTTATGTGGGGACTGTCGCCTGCGTGAGATGGTCACGCGCTGCGATAGCTTCCAGCCCAGCTTAGCACCCATCCGGGGCAGTGGCCAAAAAGCGACGTACCCGGTCGCGGCTAGGAGCCTGCCCGGCTGGAACATGGCACAACCGCTGTTGTGCCCAGGCGCGGCACGCATCGGACGCCAGCCACGGCAAGGCGCTGCGGCCTAGGTAGTTTCCGAGGGCTGACGATCGTCGGCCGCGGCGCTAGTTTCTAATTTGGCAAGTTGCCATTGCGCCGCTCGCAAGCGGTGACGCGGCGACGTCATCATTCCTTGCCGGAACCCAGAAAGGATACGCTCATGTCACGTCTCTCCCACCCGCTCGCAATGCCCGTGCCGTTTGCACGCTCGATTGCGCTCGCGGCCCTGATGGGTGCCACGATGTTTGTCAGTCCGCTGGCCGCGGCTCCCGCCGACGGCGCCAGCACCGCGCCCAGCGCCACGGCGGCGGCGGCACCGCGGACCAAGGCCGCGGCGGGAGCCATGGCGACGAAAGCGGAGACCGTTGAGCAGCGGATCGCCAGTCTTCACGCGGCGCTGAAAATCACGCCGCAGGAGGAAGCGAACTGGACCAGCGTCGCGCAGGCGATGCGGGATAATGCCGCCGCCATGCAAAAGCTGATCGCGGACGAGACTGCCCAGGCCCCGCAAAGCATCACCGCGGTGGCCGATTTGCAGAACTACGAGAAATTCGCCCAGGCGCATGTCGATGGATTGAAGACCCTAACCGCGTCGTTCGAGACACTGTACAATTCAATGCCTGATGCACAGAAGAAGGTCGCCGATCAGGTGTTCCAGAGCTCTCGCCACCACGGCACCGCGACGCACAGCTAGCCACGTCCGCCGTCGCCGATCGGCGGCGTGACACCATGCTCATCAAAGGAGGTCGTAATGGCCTGCATCACCGGTACCAATTCGAGACGCCATCTGTCGGCGAAGCTCACATCGGGGCTCGCAATCTCCGCGTTCCTCGTGCTCGGGACATTTATTGCATCGGCTAACGCGGAGCAGCGTCGGGACGAGCACCGTGGTGGCGACCGCCACGGCGATTGGCATGGCGGCGGCGGCGGCGGCTACTATCCTGCTCCGCCGGTGGTTTACGGTGCGCCATATTATGCGCCATATTATGCTCCACCGCCGGTGGTTTACGGGCCTGCCGTCGGCGTCTACCTGCCGGGCGTCACCATCGGCATTCAGTAAGCGCTTGATCCGAAGGCAGCCGCCGACAGCGATGCCGGCGGCTGCCCTCGCCTGCGTGCTGGTGGCCAGACGGTGAGACGGTTGCGGTTGTCGGTCGCGCCCGGTGGAACTCACACCATCGTGACCGCGCCGAGACACCGAGCCAAACAAGACACGGCGGACGCACGGCAGTGCCCAGCCACCGCCCTCATCGATAAACCAGCCCCGGAATCGTCGCATGCGTGAGCACCTTGGCCGTCTCGCTGCCGAGGAGGATCGCCGAGATGCCGTGCTGGACGGCCTTCCTGGCAAGTTCCGAACCGTCCGTGAGTATCAGGATGCTGGTATAAATCGCCCGCTCCTTGGTCACGATCTTGTTCCGGCGACACAGTCAAGGTTCTGACTTCGCAAGATGCTTGCGGATCGCCTGCAATTCCTGCCGACGCTCACCCGTCGTCTTTGGATAGGACATTTTCAGTCCTTCCAACGTATCAAGCACGACCTGGGACACGATCAGTCGGGCATTCTCCTTGTCGTCGGCAGGCACGACATACCAGGGCGCGTGACCTGTGCTTGTCGCACTCAGGCATTCCTCATACGCCTTCATGTAGTGCTTCCAGAATTTCCTCTCCTCGATATCCGCAAGGCTGAACTTCCAATTCTTTTCCGGTTCATCGATCCGTTGCAAGAAGCGCTTGCGCTGCTCTTCCTTCGAAAGATGAAGATAGAACTTCACGATTCGAGTGCCGTTGTCGTGCAGGTGTCGTTCCAGATCCACGATGGACCGATACCGGTGACGCCAGACCACCTCGTTATCGCGCGGCGGATCCGGGATGCCTTGGCTGCGGAGAATTTCCGGGTGGACGCGGACGACCAGCACCTCCTCGTAGTATGATCGGTTGAAGATGCCGATGCGTCCGCGTTCGGGCAGATCGCGGGTGGTGCGCCAGAGAAAGTCGTGCTGCAATTCGATAGCGCTGGGATGCTTGAAGCTGAACACCTGGCAGCCTTGCGGGTTGATCCCCGACATCACGTGCTTGATGGCGCCATCCTTTCCCGCCGCATCCATCGCCTGAAAGATCAGCAGGACGGCATACCGACCGGACGCATAGAGAAGCTGCTGTTGCGCGCTTAGTCGCGCGACGTGGTCCTGGAGAATCTCGTGGTACTGCTCTTTGGATTTGTAGACGGGATCGACCAGCGTCGGCCATTTCTTGAGGGCGACCTCATCTCCCTCGTGAACTCGGAAATCCTTTGAATAGATCTTCATCGGTATCCTCGCGACAGCCTGTCGCCACCCTAGGTGATCCTGAGACGGCGAAACAGCGGAACCTTGACGAAATCCAGGGCGACGGCAAAGGCGATAGCCGCGGCAAGCGCGGCGGCCACCACCAACGGCTGCAAGGGTGCCATGGCGATCCCGCCGACGGCCAATGCCGCGGCGATCAGGACATCGGCGACCGATGATGCGGCAAGCCAGAAGCTCGGGCGAGAGGACCAAAGGCGTCGGCGTTCGCGATTGGTATAGGTGGTCGCCTGGTTGCCGAACACCACACCAACAAAAGCCAACGTCTGCAGAGTTCCGGTGTCGAACCCCATCCGGTAGACGCCGAACGCCAGGACGGATGTGCAGAACACCAGCTCGCCACAGCCCATGACCACGCCAGCGACCGTCAGATTGCCGATGTGCCACGCATTCGGCATCGGCGATGGTCGCACATTGTCGGTCGTTATCGACATGCCGAGGAAGTCGCCGAAGATCATGATGAGGACCATCAGCAGGGGCGTGAGAACCGCATGACCCGTCATGACCAGGCCGACGGCCAGGAACAGCACCTGCACCGTCTTCTTGGTGATCGAGTTCAGTGTGTAGGTCAGGATGCGCTGGAACGTCACGCGCCCTTCCTTGACCGCGGCGACGATGCCGGCGAGCCCGGGCTCGGTCAGCACCATGCCGGCGGCCGACTTGGCGACGTCGGTCGCGGTCGAGACCGCGATGCCGATCTGCGCCTGGCGGAGCGCCGGCGCATCGTTGGCGCCGTCGCCGCACATGCCAACAATGTGGCCGCCCCTCTGGAACGCCTTGACGAGCTTGTACTTGTCCTCCGGCAGCACGCCGGCGAAGACCGCGAACGTCTCGGGGTGTACGGCCTGCGGAATTGGACCGGGCGGGCAGACCGCGCCGGTGAGCCCCACCGCCTTTGCAACGATGGTCGCCGTGGCTGGCGCATCCCCGGTTGCCATCACGGTGCGCACGCCCAGCTCCCGCAGTTCGCTGACGAGCGCGGCCGAGTCCGTGCGGGGCGGGTCGCTGAGTGCGATCAGCCCCGCCAGCTTCATCGCTGTTGGCGGCCCGACCGCAACCGCCAGCACCCTGAAACCCTGACCTTCAAGCTCTTGCGCCGCTTGTGTCGCGATTGCCGACGGCGGCGCCAGACCAACGACCGCGGCAAACGCCCCCTTCACCACGCGCTGTGTCCCATTGGGCGTGCCGCCGGTCTGGTCCGCGACGGTCGCCTCCGACATCTTCGTTGCCGGATCGAACGGGACGAAGCCGATGATGTGCGGCGCATCGGTGGCACCCTTGCCGCTGCCGGCCGCGCGAATGGCGGCGTCGACCGGATCCTCGCCGCCATCCGAACTCGCCAGCGCAGCCAGCATCAGCACCCGCGCCTCGTCGAATCCCGGCATGGCCCGCACCGTTGTCACCGTCAGGGCGTTGCGTGTCAGCGTGCCGGTTTTGTCGGCGCAGAGGACATCCATCGATGCCGCTTCGTCCACCGCGGAAAGACGGGTCGGCAGAACACCCAGCTTCGCCAGGGCACGCGCGCCAAGCGCTGACGCAAGGGTGAAGGTGGCTGGCAGAGCGACCGGTATCGATGCGAGGACCGCCGTCAGCACCAGGGGGATGATTTCGCCGACCGGCATCGTGAGAAACCAGGCATAGGCCACCAACAACGTGATGAGGACACCATTGAACGCTGCGAGATTGCGCACGACACGCAGCACCGCCTTCTGCTGCGAGCTGACGACGTGGGCGGTGCGGACGAGTTCCGCGGTGCGGCCGAACTTGGTACGCGCGCCGGTTGCCGTGACCTCCGCCACCGCTTCACCGCGCCGCACCAACGCTCCCGCGTAGGTTTGCAGGCCAGCGCCCGCTTCGATGGGAACCGATTCCCCGGTCAGCATGGATTGGTCGAGCAATACCTCGCCGCTGGTCAAACGCACATCCGCGGCTACCACGGCCCCGAGCGATAGCTTCACCATATCGCCCGGCACCAGCTCGGTTGCGGGTACGGTGTTCCATGCGCCATCGCGCCTGACAGATGCGGTCAGCGCGAGTCTCGATTTCAGTGCGGCAAGGGTGGCCTGCGCGCGCCCCTCCTGGAAAAGTCCGATCGCTGCGTTGAACATCAGCAGGCCGGCGATGATTCCGGCTTCGGGATAGTCGCCCAGCACGACCTGAAGCACGATCGCCGCTTCGAGCATCCACGGTACTGGCGCCCAGAATTTGTCGAGCGCCCGGCGCAATGGATGCATCGTGGTATCAGGTATTGCGTTGGGACCAAACTTCACCAGGCGACGGCGGGCCTCGTCGCCGGTCAGGCCGCCTGGTCCGTCATCCTTCGTCGCCGGTGCCGACTTCCCCAAGGGCGTGCTTGTGGAAGGCAAAACGGCGGTTATGGCCATGATCTACCCTCTAAGTTCGACAAGCCCTCTACTGGCCGATCCGACCAACCCCTTGTCACGGCTGGCCGTGACAAGGGGGGTGGGATCAGCCGGGGATCACCGATCTTTCCGCGATTTGACTGACGACGCGTTAATCTATGGCAGACTTGCGCCGGTCGTTCAAACCGCCGCGGGGACCTGATGATCCGCCGGTTCTGTCGCTTGCACGCCCGCATGCACATCCAGGCGTACGGGCTTTGCTGTCCCAAGGATCGTTTGGGCACGCGCCACTTCCCCTGCCGGGCCGTGTGCCATTACCAGAAAAGCATCGGCTTTCAAGGCGGACTCGTATTCAATCACGCTATCCTTCGGCA
>JBEKNT010000412.1:0-9620 GCA_049522565.1 Acetobacteraceae bacterium | reverse complement strand
CGCGGCCGATTCGGCTTCCTCCGAATCGGCCGCGCCCGCGTAGAGTCCCGCCAAGCCATAGGGAGGGCTCTCGATGCGTGCCCCGACCGTTGTTGCCGTTGCGGCACTGACGATGCTTGCAGCCTGCGGCACGCAGGAACCTGACCGGGCAACCGGCGGCGCGGCGACCGGTGCCGGGACCGGTGCCCTCATTGGCCTGGTCGGCGGGCCGATCGGTGTCGGGGTGGGTGCGCTGATCGGCGCCGCCGTGGGGGCAACCACCGGGGCCGCGGTGCCGCCTCCGGACCTGACGCTGCCGGCGCCGCCCTGGAGCAGCGAGCAGCACTGACGCCGGATTGCTCTCGCCTCATCCTGTGGAGCGGATGGGGGGGAATTATGCCTCCCGGTCCCCCGTACCTGTTCAGGCGCGGCAAAGGCCGATCAGGCGCTGCCGGCGACGTAGGCCTTCAGGCTGTCAACCTCGCTCTCCTGCTCCATGATGCGCGCCTTCACCACGTCGCCGATGCTGATCAATCCGACCAGCACCCCATGGTCGGTCACCGGAAGGTGGCGGAAGCGGCCGGCGGTCATCATCGCCATGGCCTGCGGCACGGTGGTGTGCGGCTGCGCCACCTGGATCGCTCGCGTCATCAATTGGCCGGCGGTCATCTCCAGCGTCCGAGCGCCATTGGCCGCCAGGCTGCGCACGATGTCGCGCTCGCTGACGATGCCCAGCAATTGCTCGGCGCGGTCCAGCACCAGCACGGCACCGATGCGCCGGGTCGCCAGCACCTCGGCCACGTGCGCGATCTCCGCGGTCGGATCGACCGCGGTGATCTCGTATCCCTTGTGCTTCAGGATGGCCGCTACCGTCGTCATGGCACTGCTCCCTCGGGTTGGGGCAGGACGATGATCCGGTTGCGGCGAGGCAGGTCAGGGTTCGGCGAGGCTGGGAGGCCGGATCACGGGCCCGCGGTTGTTATACGCGGACATCATGCGCGATCCGGCCTCCCGTTTGCAAAACTTATGCGTGCGATGCAGCAAATTCCGCTACCACAAGGTACTGCCTGCCATCAGCCCCGCCACCAGCAGCACCACGAAGATGACGATGGCGATGAAGAACAGGATGCGGGCGATGTCGGCCGAAGCGGCAGCGATACCGCCAAATCCGAAGATCGCCGCAATGATCGACACCACCAGGAAGAACAGAGCCAGCCGTAACATGGGGTTTTCGCTCCTGGATTGTTGCCGGGTTAACCTGGGGGAGGCGAGACCGTTCCGCCAGTCACACGCTCTTGACGCGCAAGCTGGGCTGGAGAACGAGTGTCGCTGCCCCGGAACACCCGAGGTGGGAGCCGTATGCGGGAATGCCGCACGTACGGTTCTGTGCGGAGGCCGCGTCGTAAGGCGCTGTCCCTACCGCGATTTAGTGCGGGAACAACCACGCTTCGATCCCTTACAGGTCTGTGATCCCTTACAGGTCTGTCAGCAACCGGATCGAAGCATGCGAGCTGGTGCACGGGGCAGGTAGATCAGGACACGGCGCGCGGTTCGTGATCTTGACCAACTGGTTACCTCCCATGGGCGCTCCCGCAGCGCCTTCGCCATGCCTCGCTTGCGCCCGCATGATCCGGCTGCCACACAGCGCCGCGTCATGCCGCACGTTCTCACCCTGATCGCCAGCCGCGTCGCCACCTCACTCACACCCGCTGTCATCGCGCGCGTGCGTGACGCGGTTGCCGGGGGCGAACCGATCATCCTCTCGCCCGGCGAAGCAGCCGACATTTTCGCCCCCGCCGCGCCCGACATGGATGCGGTGCGGGCGGTCCTGGATGGCGCCGCGATCGACGCCATCGCGACCACGGCGGAAAACCGGCGCAAGCGCCTGCTGGTCGCCGACATGGACAGCACCATCGTGACCGGCGAGACGCTCGACGAACTCGCCGACTTCGCCGGGTTGAAGCCGCGCATCGCCGCCATTACCGCGCGCGCGATGAACGGCGAGCTGGACTTCAAGGCAGCATTGCGCGAGCGCGTGGCGATGCTGCGCGGTCTGCCGATCGATGCACTGGAACGCACGTGGGAGCGCGTGCGTCTGACCCCCGGTGCGTGCGAACTGGTGGCGACGATGCGGGCGCACGGTGCCCAGACCGCACTGGTCTCCGGCGGGTTCAGTTTCTTCACCGGACGCGTCGCCGCGCTATGCGGTTTCGACCTGCAACGCTCCAATGTGCTGCTGGACGATGGGGCCGCGCTGACCGGGTTCGTCGCCGAACCGATCCTCGACCGCGACACCAAGCTGGACATGCTGACCAGCCTCGCCGCGGAGCGGTCGCTTCCGATGTCGGCGACGCTGGCGGTGGGCGACGGCGCCAACGACCTCGACATGCTGCGCGCCGCGGGGCTGGGTGTGGCGTTCCGCGCCAAGCCGATCGTGGCGGCGGCGGCACAGGCGCGGGTGGATCACGCCGATCTGCGCGCGCTGCTGTTCGCGCAGGGGTATCGGGCGGCGGCGTTTGTTGGCGCCGATGCGCAGCGGGCCGGGTGAGTGTCCGCAGCTTGTGGCGGACGTTCAGGTCTGCGCGGCACCCACGCTTCCCATTTGCCGGAGGGGCACGGCCCGCCGCATCGTCGGCTCATCGCTGGCGTACGCTACCCGGCGCGGCAAGTTCGACAATCGCCGGACCTTATCGCCGCAACGCCTCCTCGTCGCACATGACCTCCACAATGTTCTTGATGATCTGCGACTGGCGCGAACCCGCGGCGTCGCCTTCCGAACTGCGAGAGGCCGTATCGTCCGGCGGCTCCCGTCGATCGCGTGCGTAGTGCTTCATGAAGAGGTGCATGACGTGCCCGACGCCATCTTCGGTGACAGAGCGGAGATCGGAGGCAAAATACTGGCCGCGAGTGTAGCTGCCAGTGATCACTTCGTAAGCGGGAAAATAGGCAACATCCTGGTAGTCGGCCGCAAGCTCCTCGCAAGCAACGCGCAGTGCGGACTTCGAGTACGTGGTTGAAACCAGGACATGACGGTCATCTGCGGTTGCAATCAACGGCACCGGCGAGACTGTGACAATGAAGCGGACACGGGAGTTGCGGGCGCGGATAAAGCTGAACGCCTCCCGCATATCGGCGCTCACCTCCGCCGCTCGCAAATTGACGAACTCATGCCGGGCGGGGTCGAATTCTCCGCCCGCAACGCCTGGACAAAGCGGGTAGGCCGCACCGTCACCGCGCGATATCCAAGTCTCCGTAAGACCCAGGGTGAAGACGAAAACGTCCATCTCTTCAACCATACGACGGACCGCGGCGAAGTGTTGGCGTCGGTCGGACTCATACTCGGCCTTCGACACGAAGCCGTCGGGCTGTATCTGCGGACGGAATGGGTCAATCAGGCGTCCATCCTTCCGCTGCCAGCAGTCTTCAACGGGAAAGAACGAGCCGTATGCGCGCTGCAGCATCTGAATGAGCTGTCGAGACGTGTAGATATTGCCGTAACGGGCCGAGAACACGCCGTAGCCAAATTTGTCAGCCAGGTGCTCCAGCGGGTGCGCCGTCTCCGCAACGAAATAGTTGAAGCCATGTCCCCGCAAGTGGCGCGCAATATGTTGCGCAAAACAACTGCCGGCGGTTGCAATGCGATCATCGCGCGCAAGCGCGAATTTCGCTGTGAGCACCGGGTCCACGTCCGATCTCTTCCGATTGGCGACCGCCTCGGTCCAAAAGCAGTGCTCTGGAAGTGTCCGGTATGGATGCTGGCTCATATGCTCTCCGTGTCCCGGCGTTCGCGGGCAATCTGCACAATCCGGTCGAGCATCAGATCGCCATAGGCGGCATTTGCATGTAACGCATCGTGGCTGCGATACTGCAAAAGAAGGCAGCCATCTGCATCGCGCGCTTCGGCAATAGGCGCGACGAAATGCACCAGATTCTCCTCGCACACACGCCGCATAGCGGTATTGCAGACCTCCCAGACCTTGGCGCGAAGTCTTGCTGGTGCGACACCATACCGGGCAATCGCCTCACTGAAGACGGGGTCCGCCTGCAGCGTGATATGGTCGTCTCCAGCGATCGGCGGCGGAGGCCCGACTTGATAAAGCGGCAGTTTCGTGAAGCTGCGAAGATGGGGAAACCACGGACTCATGTTACTGACACGGTACCGACACGTTGCCAGCATCAGATCGTATGGGATGATTTCTGAATTCAGGTCAGGTTGTACGTCCTCGCCGGGAATATAGAAATCAAATGGACGAGGACTCTTCGTCAAGGACAACAGCGCGTGCTCAGCGCCCCCCAAATAGGTGAACACGGCTGACGGTTTTGACGTCTCCAAATACTCCTGGAAATCTATTCCAAAATTTTCATTGAAAACGTTCTGTCCATCTACGGAAGTGTACCCGGGCTTATAGCGATCTTCCAGCAACTGAAAGATCTTGAAAGCGAAGTCGATCTCGCCGCTACGCTGGCGTAGAGCGTACGCGTGGCGAAGCGAATGTAAATGACTCGCGCCGACGCAAACGACCTGCAGCATAGAAACCCCCAACCTTTATGCTACTTAAAAAGCAGCGTCGGAGTCTAGCACTTTATATCGCGCCAAGGTCCGGGGTGCGGACTGCCACGATCGACGCCGATCCGCTGTGCCGACGCCCCGACGGGACCCGGCCGGAGCGGCCCCCGTCATCGAGGGCGAGACACCAACCCTGGGAAGCGGCGGCTCCCGCGTCCGGCTTGTCGGACTTTACCGCACCACGCGGTCGGCGACGTGCCGAGCACCAGTGGAGAGCGCTGCGCTGTTCCGCCCTACGCGAACCGAATCGTCCTATCCCGGCGCCTTGTCCTTGTCGCTCGACAGCGACAGCGGCACCCATTGCAGCCCGTCCTGCCGCTGGATCAGCAGCAGCACCGACTTGCGGTTCTCCTTGCGCACGGCGTCGATCCGCTTCTGCACGTCGTCCACCGAGCCGACCTCGCCCTGCTGCACCTCGACCACCACGTCGCCTGGCTTCAGGCCGCGCTCGGCAGCCGGGCCATTCGGCGAGACGTCGGTGACCACCACGCCCTTCTGGTCGGCGTTGAGCTGATACTTGTCCTTCAGGTCTTGCGAGATCGGCGCCACTTTCAGCCCCAGCCCGGCGATATCCACCGGCGTGGGGGGCTTGACGGCCGGGGTCCCTGTCGTGGCGGCGACCTGCTGCGTGTCGTCCGGCTTCTCGGCCAGAGTCGCTTGCAGCGTCACCTCCTTGCCGTCGCGCCACAGCACCACCGGCACCGACTGCCCGACCTCGGAATCCGCCACGATACGCGGCAGAGCGTGCATGTCCTTCACGTCCTGATTGTTGAACTTCAGGATGATGTCGCCGTTGTGGATCTGCGCCTTGTCGGCCGGTCCGCCGTCGTTCACGCCGGCCACCATCGCGCCGGTCGCGTCCTTCAGGCCCAGGCTCTCGGCGATATCGGGCGTCACCTGCTGGATCCGCACGCCCAGCCAGCCGCGCCGCGGATGGCCGAAATCCTTCAACTGGGCGACGACGTTCTTCACCATGTTGGACGGGATCGAGAAGCCGATGCCGATCGACCCGCCGGACGGCGAGTAGATCGCGGTGTTCATGCCGATCACCTGGCCGTCCATGTTGAACAGCGGGCCGCCGGAATTGCCGCGGTTGATCGCCGCGTCGGTCTGGATGAAGTCGTCGTACGGCCCCTGGTGGATGTTGCGGCCGCGCGCCGACACGATGCCGGCGGTGACCGAGCCGCCCAGGCCGAACGGGTTGCCGATCGCCAGCACCCAGTCGCCGACCCGCTGCGTGTCGGAATCGCCGAACTGCACCGCCGGCAACGGCTTGTCCGGCTTCACCTTCAGCAGCGCGATGTCGCCGGTCTCGTCGCGGCCGACCACGGTGGCCTTCAGCGTGGTGTTGTCCTGCAAGGTCACGTTGATCTCGTCGGCGCCGTCGATGACGTGGTTGTTGGTCACGATCAGCCCGGAGGGGTCGATGATGAAGCCCGACCCGAGGCTTTGCATCCGCCGCTCCGGCGCCGGCTGGTCGCCGCCCTGGCCGCCCTGGCCGCCCGGGTGGTTGCGATTGAGGAAATCCTTGAAGAATTGCTCGAACGGCGAGCCCGGCGGGAACAGCGGCATGTCCGGCCCGGGGCCCGGCCCACCCGGGCCGCCGTTATGTGCGGTCACCAGTTGGCTGGAGGAGACGTTCACCACCGCGGGCAGCAGCTTGGCCGCGAGGTCGGCGAAGCTGTCGGGCGCGCCGCGGGCATAGGCCGGCGTCACCGGCAGCCCCGCCGCGAGCGGCATGGCGAACAGGGTGGAAACGCCGAGCAGGGCGGCGCGGGCGGTGGCGGAGCGGATCAGGCGCATGGTCAGGGTTCCTGGCGGACAGGCCGCATATGGCCCGGCCATTGCCTCACGGCAATGCAGCGGGCGGCTCGACGGCCAGCAGTGTAATCGGAGGCCGGGTTCGGGTCACGGGCCGGGTGGTGTCGGGGCTGCCTGGAGGTAGCGCAAATATGCGTTGTCCGGGGTGATCACCAGCCGCGCGGCGCCGGTGGCGAAGGCGTCGCGATAGCCTTGCAGGGTGCGCCAGACGCCGAAGAACCACGAGTCCTGGCTGAACGCCTGGGCATAGATGGCGATGGCGCCGGCCTCGCCCTCGCCGCGCAGGCGGTCGGCGGTGGCGCGGGCCTCGGCCAGCAGCACGGTACGCTCGCGTTCGGCGTCGGCGCGGATCTTTGCCGAGGCCTCGGCGCCTTCCGCGCGGGCCTGGGCGGCGACACGCTGCCGCTCGGACTGCATGCGCGACAGGATCGCCTGCGTGTTCTCCTGTGGCAGGTCGGCGCGGCGGATGCGCACGTCCTCGACCGACACGCCGAAGCCGGGCATTTCGGCGTTCACCTGGTCGCGGATGGACGCCATGATCCGCTCGCGATCGGCCGACAGCACGTCGAGCAACTGGTTGTTGCCCAGCACCCTGCGCAAGCTGGCCGTGACGATCGAGTTCAATCTGCTCTGGATGGCGAACTGGCCCGGGCCGACCGCCTGGTAGTATTTCAGCGCATCCTTGATGCGGAACACCACGAAACTGTCGACGATCAGCCGGCGCTGGTCGCCCAGGATCACTTCCTCGCCGGGCAACTCGACGGCGAGCAAGCGCTTGTCGAACGGGATGACGGTCTGCGTGATCGGCACCTTCACGTGCAGACCCGGCTCGGTAATCACCCGTACCGGGTCGCCGAACTGGGTGATCAGCACTTGTTCGGTCTGATCGACGGTGAACAGGCTGGAATCGACGATGACCAGCAGCACCACCAGCAGGGCGATCAGGGCGATGACGGCGCGGTTCATCGGGCCGGCCCCTGCGACAGGCCGGGGGCGGCGGCGGTGGAAGGCGGTGGCGGCGCGGCGGCCGGGCGACCCGGCGGCGGCGGGTTGATCGGCATGAACGGTACCAGGCCCTTCAGCCGGTCGTCCACCACCAGCGGCTGCGAGTGCGCCAGAATGTCCTGCATGGTGTCGAGATACATCCGCTGGAGCGTGACGTCCTTGGCCGCCTGGTAGGCCTTCAGCACCGCGTCGAACTGCTGCGCCTGGCCGGTGGCCTGCGCCACCGCCGCCTGCTTGGCACCCTGGCCCTCGGCCACGATGCGGGCGGCGTCGCCGCGGGCGCGTGGCACGATGTCGTTATGGTACGCCTCGGCCTCGTTGCGCATGCGCTCGGCGTCGGTGTTGGCACGCTGCACGTCACGGAAGCTCTCGATCACCGCGTCGGGTGGATCGACCCGCTGCAACTGCACCTGGGTGACGTCGATGCCGGCCTTGTAGCGGTCGAGGATCTGCTGGGTCTGCGCATGCACGTCGTTTTCGATCTGGGCGCGGAGCTGGGTCAGCGCCGGCTGGATCGGCGTGCGGCCGATGACCTCGCGGATCGAGCTTTCCGCGATCGCCTTGACCAGGTTGTCCGGGTCGCGGGTGTTGAACAGGTAGTCCGCCGCGTTGTTGATCTTCCAGAACACCGTGAGGTTGATGTCGATGATGTTCTCGTCGCCGGTGAGCATCAGGCTTTCCGAGGGCACGTCGCGCCCGCCCGGTTCGCCGCCGGTGACTTCGGTCTGCTGGGCACCCGAGCGATAGCCGATCTCGGTGCGGTTGATGCGGGTGACCGCGGGGAGCAGGACATGCTCGATCGGCCAGGGCAGGTGCCAGTGCAGGCCCGGATCGGTGCGATAGCTATAGGCGCCGAAGCGCATCACCACGCCAAGTTCGTCCGGCTGCACGCGGTAGAAGCTGCTGGCGAGCCACAGCACGATCACCGCCAGGCCGAGCAGCAGCAACGGCCGGCCGCCGGTGAAGCGCATGCGCGGTCCGCCGCCGCCGCCGCCAAGCAGGCTGCGAATCGCGGCTTGCAGGCGGGCGATGAGCATGTCGATGTCGGGGATCGGACCGGGTCCACCGGGCCGCCCGCCGCCGGGGCGAGGGCCACCCGGACCGCCGCCGCCGCCCCACGGACCGCCACCGCCGGGCGGTGGCCGGCCCGAGCCGTTGCCGGAACCACTCGGCGGGAACCCCCAGGGACCCTGGCCGCTCTGGACCACGATGGGTCCGCCGCTGTTCATTGAGACGATCGTCGCTCCTGTCTGGCCGCGCGCCCGAGAGGGGCGTTGGCGGAACGTGCGTCCTGCGCCATATCGGCTGGCACCGGCGTCACGGCGGGCTGCCTTATCGGCTCACTGGGGCGTGTTTGCAACACATCTCGGTCGGGATTGGCCCGGCCGCAGCAATAGGATTGCGCCATGGCCGCCCCACAAGACGCTTTGCGCGAGGCATTGCGCGCGATCAAGCATCCCGCCACCGGCGTCGACATCGTCAGTGCCGGCCTGGTCGAGGGCATCGAGGAGCGTGACGGCCTGGTGCAGGTGTCCTTGCTCACCGACCGCGCGCACGCTGCGGAAATGGAGCCGGTGCGGCGCGAGGTGGAGGCGCTGCTGCGGCACCAGCCCGGGATCACCAACGCCACCGCGGTGCTGACGGCGCACAAGGCGCCCGGTGCTGCGGCGCCGCGGCAGGCGGCGGCCCAGCCCCCCGGCGGGCAGGGCGGGCGGCAAGGGCAGGGGGGTGGTCATGGGCCCGGGGGGCACGGCCACGGCCATGGCCACGGCCAGCCGGGCGGGCAGAAGCCGGCACTGCTGCTGCCGGACGTGAAGGCGATCGTCGCGGTGGCCTCCGGCAAGGGCGGGGTGGGGAAATCCACCGTGGCGGTGAACCTCGCCGTGGCGCTGGCGCAGCAGGGTCACCGAGTGGGGCTGCTCGACGCCGACATCTACGGCCCGAGCCTGCCGCGCATGCTGGGGCTGAATCGCAAGCCGGAGGTACGGGGGGACAAGATGATCCCGTTGCAGGCGTGGGGCCTGTCTTGCATGTCGATCGGCTTCCTGGTCGAGGAGGAGACCCCGATGATCTGGCGCGGCCCGATGGTGATGGGCGCGCTGGAGCAGATGATGGGGCAGGTGGAATGGGGTCCGCTGGACGTGATGGTGGTGGACATGCCGCCGGGCACCGGCGACGCGCAACTGACCATGGCGCAGCGGGTGGCGCTGTCCGGTGCGGTGATCGTCTCCACCCCGCAGGACATCGC
>JBEKNT010000411.1:0-6103 GCA_049522565.1 Acetobacteraceae bacterium | reverse complement strand
GACCGGTGCCCAGCGGCTCGCCGCGCCGCCTGACGCGCGCGAGGAGCTGCTCGCGGAGTAGCGGCACGTCAGGCGGCACGAACCCCGCGGCTTTGGAGGGTGTGCCAGCGAACACCCCCTCCCACAAGGGGAGGGGGAGATCTCTGCCACACCCTCCATAGCCGCTGGTTTCGTGCCGCCTGACGTTCGGCTACTCCGCGATCAGCACCTCGCACGCATCATGCAGCGCGGCGAGCCGCTGGACACCCGTCTGGATCTGCCGCTCCGACAAGGCGCCGAACCCCAGCAGCACGGCCTGGGTTGGCGCATGGGCCAGTGCGGCGGCTTCCAGGCCGCAGTTTCGCGCCAGTTCCGCGATGTTCGCCGCCGGGCCGAGTGCCGGCGGAACGTGCCAGGCAAGGTGCAGGCCCGCGCCGCCGCCCCACAGCGTCGTGGTCGCGCCGAAATGCTCCCGCATCGCGCCGGTCAACGCCTCCCGTCGCGCGAGATAGGCCTTGCGCAGCCGGTGCACGTGGCGGGCATAGGCGCCGCTCTCCAGGAACTCGGCCAGTGCCGAGTGCTCCAGCCAGCTTGTGCTGCCGTCGATCAGTCGCCGGACCGCCAGAGCAGGAATGATGAGCGACCGCGGCACCGCCATGTAGCCCAGGGTCAGCCAGGGGCCCAAAGCGGCGGAGAAGCAGCCGATATGAATCACCCGGTCCGCCTGGTCCAGGCTCATGAGCGGCGGCGCCTCCATCCCGCCGTAGCGGAACTCGCCGTCGCAATCCTCCTCCAGCACCATGGCACCGGCGCGCGCCGCCCAGTCCAGCAAGGCGGTCCGCCGCTCCGGCGCCAGCAGCACGCCCAGCGGACGCTGATGTTCGGGTGTCACGTGCACCAAGGCCGCCTTGCCGGCGGGCAGCAGATCGGTGCGCAGCCCGTCGTGATCGACGGGGACCCGCAGCAGCGTGGCGTCCGCGTCGGCATAGGTGCAACCTGCCAGGTGGTCGCCCGGGTCTTCCAGCACGACACGGTCGCCCGGGCGCAGCAGCATGTGCGCGGCGATGTGCAGCGCCTGCTGCCGGCCGTTCACCAGGATCACCTGATCCGATGCCACGGCGAGTCCGCGCGAAGTGGACAGCCAGCCGGCGATGGCGTTGCGCAGTACGGGGCTGCCGGCCGGGTGCTCCGGCGGCAGCCCGACGCCGAACCGATCCAGCGCGCCGCGCAGCAAGGCCCGCCAGCGAGCGATGGGGAACAGCGAAGGATCGGGTCGGCCGACCCGCTGCTCCGGCGGTGCGCCCAAGGCTGTACCCGTGCACTCGGCGGCGGACCGCACCCGCTGCTCCGCGGTCTGCGCCGGACCGGCGTGATCATGGTCCCAGCCGGGTTGCGGCCCGGTCCGCTCCGGTATTCGGTCAAGCCCGGGTCTGCCGCTCATTCCCGGGCCAATTGCGCCATGCGATCCGCGGCAGCCGTTCGGCCCGCGCGCCACGAAGGTGCCCTTGGCCGGCATGGTGTGCAGATAGCCCTCGGCGATCAGCCGCTCATAGGTCAGCAGTACCGTGATGCGTGAGATGGCGAATTGCTCGGCCAACATGCGGGTGGACGGCATGCGCGTGCCCGGTTGCAGCCGCGCCGAGGCAATCAGCGCCTGCAACTGATCGTAGAGTTGCTGTTGCAGCGGCTGGTCGCGCACCAGCTTCAGGGGGATCAGCAACGCCTGGGCTCCTGGCGTTTTGCGCAGGAAGGCTGGGTCGGTGGACGATCCGCCATCGATATATCGCCTCCTCGGTTATGCGCGCGGGGCACTTTTGCCCGGCGCGCTGGCCGGCTAAGATGAGGCGCAAAGATGAACGATATGTAAGTTCAACGCGTTGATCCAGGTCAATGAGCATCCACTTCATTACCGACATACAAAGCCGCCGCCCGGCTACGAGGTGCGTGTCGCAAACGGGCTGGACAGGCTGGCCCGAAGGGTAGAGGTGTCTTGAGCATGGTCGCTTTCCACGCCTATTGCCGCCGGACGCTGGATAATATCCGTGCCCAAGGCCGCTACCGCGAGTTCACGCCCTTGCAGAAGCAGGCGGAGCGTTTTCCGTATTACCTTCGCCCTGACGGCACCGAGGTGCTGGTCTGGTCGTCGAACGACTATCTCGCCATGGGCGGCCATCCCGTCGTCGTGCAAGCGGCCTGCGATGCCGCGCGCGAAATGGGCGCCGGCGCCGGCGGCACGCGCAACATCAGCGGCACCAGTCCGGCGCATGACGCGCTGGAGGCGGAACTCGCGGCGCTGCACGGCAAGCCGGCGGCGCTGCTGTTCACCTCCGGCTTCGTCTCCAACCAGGCGGCGCTGTCCACCATCCTGAACAGCCAGCCGGCCGGTCCCGGCAATCCGTGGCTGGTGTTTTCCGACTCCAAGAACCACGCATCGATGATCGCCGGCATCAAGGGCTCGAAAGGCGTCTGCCAGATCTTCCAGCACAACGACATGGCGGATCTCGAGGCCCTGCTGCGCGCCGCGCCGGTCGCGTCGCCGAAGCTGATCGCCTTCGAGTCGGTGTATTCGATGGACGCCGACATCGCGCCGATCGGTGCGATCTGCGACCTCGCGGCGCGTTATGGCGCGATGACCTATCTCGACGAGGTGCACGCGGTCGGCATGTACGGCCCGAACGGCGGCGGCGTCTCCGAACGCGACGGCGTCGCGCATCGGGTAGACATCATCGAGGGCACGCTCGCCAAGGCGTTCGGCTGCCATGGCGGCTATGTCGCCGGCGATGCCGACGTGGTGGACTATATCCGTTCGGTCGCACCCGGCTTCATCTTCACCACCTCGCTGCCGCCGATGACCGCTGCCGCAGCGCTCGCCAGCGTGCGGCACGTCAAGGCCGACCATGCGCGCCGGGTGAAGCTGTTCGAGCGCGCCGACTCGCTGAAGCGCCGCTTCGATGCGGCCGGCCTGCCGCGCATCCCGTCCGCCAGCCACATCGTCCCGCTGCATGTGGGGGAGGCCGCGCTGTGCAAGGAAGTCAGCCAGCGTCTGCTGCGCGAATTCGGCATGTATGCGACGCCGATCAACTACCCCACGGTGCCGCGCGGCGAAGAGCGGCTGCGCTTCACGCCCACGCCGCTGCACACCGATGCGATGATGGCATCGCTGGTGGACGCGTTGTGCGCGATACTGGTGCCCGCGCGCCGGGCCGCTGCGTGATCCGCTGCGTGCAAGAGCGCTTAGCCTGCGTTCTTATGTCATGGCCGGCGAAGGCCGATTACCCACGACTTGCGGTGCGCCACGTGACACAGTCGTGGGTGGCCGGCCTTCGCTGCCCATGACACGAATTTTTCCGACCACACCAGCCCGATGCCTGTTGGTACAAGCCCTGCAACGACGGACCAACGATGATCACTGAACTCGGCCACTTCGCGCTGATCCTTGCGCTCTGCGTCGCGATCGTGCAGTCGGTCGTGCCGCTGGTGGGCGCGGCGCGCGGCAACCTCGCGTGGATGGCGGTGGGACGCAATGCGGCGCTGGTGCAGTTCGCGCTGGTCGCGCTGGCGATGCTGTCGCTGATGCACGCCTACGTCACCAACGATTTTTCCGTCATCAACGTCGTCGAGAACAGCCATACCGACAAGCCGCTGCTGTACCAGATCACCGGCGTGTGGGGAAACCACGAAGGCTCGATGGTCCTGTGGGTGTTCATGCTTGGCGTGTGCAGCGCCGCGATGGCGCTGTTCTCCAGCAACCTGCCGCCCGACCTGCGCGCGCGCGTGCTCGCCGTCCAGGGCATGATCGCCACCGGATTCCTGCTGTTCATCCTGCTCACCTCCAACCCATTCCTGCGCACCTGGCCGCCGGCCGCGAACGGGCAGGGGCTCAATCCGGTGCTGCAAGATCCCGGCTTGGCGTTCCATCCGCCGTTCCTCTATCTCGGCTATGTCGGCTTCTCGGTCGGCTTCGCCTTTGCCGTCGCAGCGCTGATCGAGGGCCGCGTCGATGCCGCCTGGGCGCGCTGGGTGCGGCCGTGGACGCTCGCCTCCTGGTGTGCGCTCACCATTGGCATCGCGATGGGGTCGTGGTGGGCGTACTACACGCTCGGCTGGGGCGGCTGGTGGTTCTGGGATCCGGTGGAGAATGCCAGCTTCATGCCGTGGCTGGTCGGCACCGCGCTGATCCATTCGTCCATCGTCGTAGAGAAGCGCGACACGCTGAAAAGCTGGACCATCCTGCTGGCGATCATCACGTTTTCGCTGTCGCTGGTTGGCACGTTCCTGGTGCGCTCCGGCGTGCTGACCTCGGTGCACGCCTTCGCCACCGACCCGGCGCGCGGCATGTTCATTCTCCTCCTGCTGCTGGTCGCCATCGGAGGGTCGCTGACGCTGTATGCGATCCGCGCGCCGGCGCTGAAGGGCGGCGGGTTGTTCGCGCCGATCTCGCGCGAAGGCGCCGTGGTGCTGAACAACCTCATTCTTTCGTGCGGCTGCGCCACGGTGTTCCTTGGCACACTGTATCCGCTGTTCCTCGACGCCGTTGGCGGACCGAAACTGTCGGTCGGCTTTCCGTTCTTCAATCGCACCTTCGCCCCGCTGATGGTGCCGATGATTGTCGCGGTCGGCATCGGCCCGATGCTGTCGTGGAAACGCGGCGACCTGCTGGGCGCGCTGCAACGGGTGTGGGCGGCCTATATCGCCGCCGCGCTGGCGGTGCTGGTGGCCTGGTATCTCACCCATGGCGGCCCGATCTTCGCCGTGCTGGGCTTCGGACTCGCCGCCTGGACCGGCGTCGCGGTGATCGTGGAATGGGCCGAGCGGGTCAGGCTGTTCCGGGTCGGACTCGGCGACAGCCTGCGTCGCGCCATCCATCTGCCGCGCGCCGCTTACGGCATGAGCTTTGCGCATTTCGGCCTGGCGGTGTCGATTGCAGGCTTCGCCGCCTCGGCATTCGACGTCGAGTCGATCGACACGGTGCAGGCCGGCAGCATTGTGAAACTGGCCGGCTACGAGCTGCATTTCGTGGGCGTGCAACGCGAGCCCGGTCCGAATTACACCGCCAATCGTTCCACGGTGGAAATCCGCCGTGATGGGCAGTTGGTTGCCGTGGTGCATCCGGAGCAGCGGTTTTTCCCGTTGCAGCAGCAGACCACCAGCGAGACGGCGATTCGCACCAACTTGCTGTCCGATCTCTATATCGCCTTGGGTGACGGCGACGCGGCGGGCAACTGGACGCTGCGTGCCTATTGGAAGCCGCTGGTGCCGTGGATCTGGATCGGCGCCGTCATCATGGCGTTCGGCGGCATGGTCAGCCTGAGCGATCGCCGCTGGCGAGTCGGCGTGGGCGCGCGCGCCCGTCGCATGGCGCCCGCGATGCAGCCGGCCGCGGGCGACTGACGCCATGCGCCGTGCCCTGTTCCTGCTGCCGTTGGTGTTGTTCCTGGTGCTGGCCGGGTATTTCGGCTTGGCGCTGCGGCCCGGCTACGATCCGCAGACGCTGCCCTCGGCGATGATCGACAAGGAAGCGCCGCAGTTCGACCTGGCTGGGTTGAACGGCGATGGCCTGTCCCGCGACGGTTTGAAGGGCGGCCCGGTATTGATCAACTTCTTCGCATCCTGGTGCGTTCCGTGTCGCGTGGAGCAACCGGTGCTGATGCGCCTGGCCAATCGCGAGCATGTGCCGCTGTATGGTATCGACTACAAGGACCAGCCGGAGGACGCCGCGAAACTGCTGGCGCAGTTCGGCGATCCATACCGCCGCGTCGGTCTCGATTCCGATGGGCGTGTTGGCCTGGATTTCGGAGTTTACGGCGTACCGGAAACCTATGTGCTGGATGGCACCGGTCACATCCGCAAGCGCTTCGTCGGCCCGCTGACGGCGGAGGAAGTGGAGAAGGAACTGCTGCCGTTGCTGAAGGCGCTGAATAAGTCATGAGGATATTGGCGGTACGGCGCTGCGGGGCGAGTCTCCTCCCCCTCCCCTTGAGGGAGGGGGGCGGGGGGGGGGGTGGGGGCGCCCGCAGGCGTTGGGTTCCCGCACCCCCCCCCCCCGGCCCCCCCCCCCCCGGGGGGGGGGGGGGGGGGGGCCCCCCCCCCCCCCCCCCCCGGCCCCCCCCCCCCCCCGCCCCCC
>JBEKNT010000410.1:0-6109 GCA_049522565.1 Acetobacteraceae bacterium | reverse complement strand
AACCGGCTGGCCGATGCCGTATCCTGTGGCGCCAGATCCGTCCATCTGCCTTCCTCCCGCGCCGGAATCGCCCGCTGATATGATGTCCCGGTGCGGCGAACTTAGCACCCCGGATCGGGCGTCGCATTGGCTGGGCTTGCAGGGCGGTCGAATTCACCTGCCGGGGACGTTGGCTTTGCTGCCGCGGCGGGCACCATCCAAGGTGATCGCGCCGCCGTCGAACGACGCCACCACAGGGCGGCCTTCGACGGGTGGAATGCCCCTCGTGGGTGAACCGGATCGGCTCGCTCCTGCTGGCGCTGGACGAACTCGACCGCGACGGCGAGGGCCAGCCGGGCGACGCGTGCCAGTCGGGCGATGGCCCAGCCATCTCCGACCTGATCGGACAGCGCCACGAGGGTGATCGAGCCTGCGTAGTTTCCGAGTCTGGCCCAGTGCTCCGGTAATGATCATCTTGCATGCAAAGGCTGGAGCCGGCCACCGCGGCCAAGCAGAGACGCACGCCACACACCGAACCCGCCGGTACAACGCTACCGCGGGTCCTTTTACATTGGAGACTGCCATGACCACGAACGCTGAAGGCACGGCCGGAGACTTCGCCACGGACTTGGCCGCCCTGCGCCAGGACGTCGCGCGTCTCACCGACTCGGTGAGCACATTGGTGCAACACCAGACGCAGGCTGCCGGCAGTCGCGTCTCCGAGGCCGTGGAGGACGCCAGGGGCAAGCTCGCGAGCACCGCCGCCGACGCGCAGCACCGTGTTTGCGCGGCAAGCAGCGCAATCGAGGCCGAGATCGAGCGGCATCCGTTGACGTCGGTGCTGATCGCTCTCGGTGTCGGGATGTCGATCGGCCTGCTGAGCCGATGGCGGGACTGATCATGGCTGATCCGCAGGCCGACCGATCTTTGGGCTGCTGTGACAGAACGGCGCCTGGGCGTTGCGGCCGCGTGACCGGCTGAGACTGACCATACGCAGGGAGGTCGGACTTGCTCGCAAGGGCATCAACAAACGGAGGAACACAACATGGACAAAGATCGCATCGCCGGCGCGGCCAAGCAGGCCAAGGGCGCCGTCAAGGAAGTGGCCGGCAAGGCCCTCGGTGACTCCAAACTGGTCGCCGAAGGCAAAAGCGACAAGGTCGAAGGCAAGATCCAGAACGCCGTCGGTGGCTTGAAGGATGCGGTGAGGGACGCGGTGAAGCCGTAGCGCCACGCGGAACTGTCCGGACCGTGAGTGACCCCGCCTCCGGGCGCTTCCGGTGCGCGGGACCGATCAGGTGAAAGGAGCGGCTATGACACGTTCTATCACGCTTCTGGCGGGCGCTGCCGTCATAGCGGCGGCGCTGACCGGCCCGGCCTTTTCGCAGGGCCCGCCGCAGACGCTGTCTCTCATGAAGATTGACCCGGCGACGCTGGCCACCGGCTACCGGACATCCAAGGTGGTGGGCAGCACCGTCTACAACGAGGCCAACGAGGCCGTGGGAACGATCGACGATCTGATCGTCACCCCCAGCGAGACTGTACCCTTCGCGGTGCTGTCGGTCGGCGGCTTCCTGGGCATGGACGCGAAATTCGTGGTGGTGCCGTACAGTTCACTCGTCGTGAAAGACAAGAAGATGGTGCTTCCGGGCGCGACCAAAGACTCGCTCAAGAGCCTTCCGGCGTTCAAGTACAGCCCCTGAGCGATCGTGGGAAGCCCGGCCTGCCCGCGCTCCCCACGGCGTGCCTGCAACAATCCTGACATGGCACGGCGTGCCCTTCGATTCTGCAACATTCATGACGCCCCGTTACGCCTGCCACGCCTCTCAATCCGACAGCAAGCGATCTCCGCTTGCAGACGGCTCCAAGGAGAACACGACATGATCCGATCCTTTCTCGCAGTGACGACGGCCTTTGCGATGATGACGGGGGTCGCCCTCGCACAATCCTCATCTTCGAGCACCACATCGACCCAGACGACGACGGCGCCGCCTGCTCCGGTGTATAGCGGCAGCAGCTCGAGCAGCAGCCAGACCACCGACACCAGCAACGGGGTGACCGACAGGACCCATACCACCACGAGCGGCACCACGGTTTCTCCGTCCGGCGATATGACGACACGGAAGTCGTCCGAAACGACCACCACCCACTAGCCGCGCCTGCATATGGATGCCGGGCAGTTCTGCCTGTCCGGCTTCCATTTCGCTGATCGGTTGATGCGGGTTGTCCGATCCGGATCGAAAAACCACTCGCTCGAACTCTCGGGAGTCACACAATGATCGATAGTCCATCGCGCTTCGGCCTGACGGTTGGCATGGCGCTGCTGGCCGGCACGGCTGTGCTGGCGGGTTGCGGCGGTCCCGCGCCGGTTACGACCCGGACCACCAGCACCGAGCAGTCCACGACGACGACACCACCCCCGCCGATGACATCCACGACGACCACCACGACGCAGCAAACGCAGCGACCCTGACCTGACGATAGCGAACGATGCCCGTGTCGGCCGATTGCGTCGTTCGATCCAACGTTCAAGGCGTCTGCCGATGTTCGCCGGGGGGACCTGAGGCGAAACCCGGTTACGCAATTCTCATCGAGAGGCATCACCATGCGTTACGTGTATCCAGCCACCGCTGCATTGCTCGGGATGATCGCGCTGCCGGCCCTGGCCCAGATGCCACCCGGCGCGAACCCCGCCACCGGCGCGCGACCGGGCCACGAGCCCGGCACCGGCGAGTCGCTGCCGCTCTCTGACAAGGCGAGCAACATTGCGCCCGCCGATACGCGGTCCACTATCGCGCCAACGCTGCCGGCGCCGGCGGTCGGCGAACATGCGACGACGCAGGATTACCTGAAAGCCGCCCGGGCCGCGCTCGTCGCCGGCCATACCGGCCAGGCGCAGCAGTCGCTGGAGATGGCGGAGACGCGGGCTCTCGACCGTTCGGTTGTACAAGGCCAGACGAACGCGCCGAGTGATAGCCCGTTGGTCGCCCGGATCAGGGATGCGCGGCACGCCCTGGGCGGCGGCGATCGGGCGCACGCCATCCAGCTCATCGATCTCGCGCTGTCGAGCTGAAGCCGGTGAAGCCGCGCCTTGCGGATCATTCGCTTGCTCCGTTTAGCGCGGATGCGGTCGGTTGACGTTCACCAACTGGAGCGCTTCCGCCCTGACTGGAAACGCGGCCATCACCTGTCGTTGCGGGGACCGCTGCGCTCCTCGCAACGACAGTTCCCACCGATTCCGGTCAGGCAGGACACGCTCTTGTGTTCTGATCCTGACGCTTCGATCCCAAGGACAGGCAGCGGCCGCCGCCCTTTTGTCATGGCCGGCCAAGGCCGGCCATCGGCGACTTTCCTTCGTTGCACGCAGCAAAGTCGTGGGTGGCCGGCCTTCGCCGGCGATGACACAAGGGAGGCGGTCAGCGGGGTCGATCCGTCAGAGTCACTACACTAGGTATTTTCCGAGGGTAGGCACCAGCGCGCCGCCGCCGGATAGTGAGGCCGCGCGTTTCCTCCTCCTCGCGCAGGTTTCCGAACTCAATGGGCGCGCCCCTCCCCTGTATGGCGCGCCCATCTCTTTGGTCCGACGTGCCGGCTGGCGGAATCGGGCGCACAACGCCAGGTGCCAAAATGAACGCCGCGCCGGCGGTGCCGAACGCCGCAACCGTCATGCCAGCCGGGAGCCCCCCTTGTCACATTCTGCCCGAACGGACCTTGCGCATTGCACGCTCGCCGAGCAGCCGATCGAATTCCATCTTGGAAATGGCGTAGCATTCGCACGAGAGGCGTTCGAGGCCGCGGCGATCGAGGATCGTGACGTTGCCACGCTTGTAGCGGATCAGGCCGCCCCGCTGCAGGCCGCCCGCGGCAACGGTGACGCCGGTCCGCTGCACCCCCAGCATCATGGCAAGGAACTCCTGCGTGAGCAGAAATTCGTCCGCTTGCATGCGGTCGTGCGTCATCAGCAGCCAGCGGCACGTTCGCTGCTGGATGTTATGAAAATGATTGCACGCGGCGGACTGCGCGATCTGGTTGAAGAAGGCGTGGGCATAACGCAGCATCGCAACTCGCATCGAAGCGCTTTGCGCCAGTTCCTGCTTGAACAGCGTTGCCTTCATTCTCAGGCCGGCCCCGGGAACTTGGATGTAAACGCTGGTGGGCGCCCGGTTGTCGCCGAACACCAGGGGCAAGCCCACCATGCCCTCGCTGCCGATCGTGCCCACCTCGGCCGCCTGGCCGTTCGCCATGGTGTTCACCAGGGAGCCGACGCCGGTCTCGATGAAATAGACGAAGCCGATCGGCTTGTTGGCTTCGTAGAGCGACTGCCTGTACTCCAGCGGAACCGGTTCGAGATGCGGGAGAAGCCGCTGGTAATCCGCGCGCGGCAGCAAACCGAGCAATCGGTTGGCGTGCGAGTCGGCAGCTTTGCGGCCAGATGCCACCTCGGTGCTCCTGTTGGTCATGGTCGAATGACTGCACGGCCGGCGGGCCGATCGGCGGCCGTGGCGTTGTCGAGAGCCGATGCCCGTCGGCTGTGGTCCTGGCCGTGGGTCAGGCAAGCATTTCCCGGCACCGCGCGCTGCCCGGGCTCCGTCCCGGAGCCTTCAAATCCATCGCCAACGCAAGCTGGCACCTGGCTTCGCCGAGCAATTGCTCGACGCGGGCACGCGTATCGTCATCCAGGCGAACGGTCAGCATCTCTCGATAACGATCGATGTTCATCTGGATGATACCGGGTTCTTCCATCATCGCGGCTCCTCCCACAAGGGGACGGAAGCGGGAGCGACCGGTGTTCCGGAGGCAGGCGCCTCTACCCAAATCGGCGAGGCTCATGTCAGGCGTCATCGCCGATGACAGGAGCGTAATCCGAAGCGGCTGGAACGGCAAGGCCGATATGTCGGATGTCCGACATAAATTGACCTGGATCAATGCCGCTGGGCCGCCTGCGCCGGTAGTCTGCATCACTTCCGGTGCCCAGACAGAAAAAAGGGCTGACGCTATGCCCCTCATGCGCTCAGCGACGAGCCCGGCGCCGCTCCGACCCACCGGTCTCAACGCCTCCCGCAGGGTCGCGAGCTACGCCGGTGCGCTAACCGAGATGCGGCTGCGCCAGGCGCTCGCCCAGGCGGAGGCCCTGTTGCGTGAACAGGACCTGTTGATCCACGCGATGCTTGGGTGGCGGGAGGCCGCGGCCGACCACCTCGCCGGGCTGACACGGCGGCAGCGCCAGGTCATGGACTTGGTCCTCGCCGGCCAGCCCAGCAAGAATATCGCCGCGGACCTCGGCATCAGCCAACGCACTGTCGAGAACCATCGTGCGGCGATCATGAAGAAGACCGGCACGACGTGTCTTCCGGCGTTGGCCCGATTGGCGCTTGCCGCTACCTGGAATGACGCCCCGGTTCTGCCGCCACCATTGGAATTGCGGAACACGGGAGATCCGGACCTCGCGCTGACCCGTCAACCGCCGGCTGACCGGTGCCGCGGATCAGCCGCAGGGCCGGCGGCGCCGTGTCCGGATCCCGCACGCAAGGCGCGGTCAACCGGCCACGGAGTCGTTGCTGTTCGGGATTCGCCAATGCCAAACACCGGGCAAGGCGCATCCGTCACAAACTTCCCGACGCCAATCCGGTGTCGGAGCAAATGAGTGAGATGGAGCCATGTTACAACTTCTGCTCATCGTCGTACTCGTACTCGTCGTGCTGTCATTCTTTGGCGGCTATGGAGGTTATGTGCCGCCGCATTTCGGCTATGGGGGTGGCGGCATCGGCCTCATCATCCTGATCGTCTTGATCGTCATGCTGTTGCGATGACGTCGGGTCATCGTGCCGTTCACTGAAGTTTGGAGAAAGTCATCATGAAAAAAGCATTGTGGATGCGCCTGCTAATCGCCCTCGCCGCCGCGACGCCGATTGCCGCTTGCACATCGTCGAGCAGTACAACCGACACGACCGGCGAATATGTCGATGACGCGGCGATCACCACGAAGGTCAAGGCCGCCTTGCTCGATGATTCCGGCCTGAAGTCGTTCGACATCAGTGTCACGACCGACAAGGACGTCGTTCACCTCAGCGGTGCCGTCAACAGCGATCAGTTGAGGGCGCGTGCCACCCAGGTCGCCGCCGGGATTTCC
>JBEKNT010000409.1:0-6129 GCA_049522565.1 Acetobacteraceae bacterium | reverse complement strand
TGTTGAAGCGGGTTGCCGCCGAGAAGGCGCTACCCTTTGAGCCTCTGGTGCCGAATGCTGAAACCGTGGAAGCGATGAAGGCAGCGCGTCGCGGTGATCTCGTCACTGTCGGCAAGCCATCCAACCTTCTCGCGAGTCTGAATGCGGATTGTTAAATACCAGAGCCGCTTCAAACCGGATTACCGGCGTGAGAAATCAGGGCGGCACGGCAGGAAGCTGGACAACCTCCTGATGGAAATCGCGGACATGCTGGCTGCGGATAAGCCACTGCCCCGCCGCAATTTCGATCATTCGCTGACCGGCGAATGGAACGATCATCGCGATTGTCACGTCCGCGCCGACCTCGTACTCATCGACCGCAAGCCGGACGACACCAGCCTTGAGCTTGTTCGACCTGGCTCACACAGCGAGCTTGGCCCGTGATTTACGGCTATGCCCGCGTCTTGACCGTCGCCCCAGACCTCGCCAGCCAGCTTGCCCAACTCAAGGCGGCGGGATGCGAAAAGGTGTTCCGCGAGAAGATCACCGGCAGGACCGCCGACCGCAGTTGAAAAGGCTGATGGCTGCCCTCGCGCATGGCGACGTGGTGGTGATCCCGGCGGTTGATCGCCTCTCGCGCGACACGACCGACCTTGTGGCGATTGCCCGCGACATGCAGCGCGCCAGAGCTGCCCTGCGTTCGCTGGCAGAGCCGGCGTTTGATACGGCGGGGGATTCGCGGAGCTTGGCCGCACGCCATTCGCCCGGGCGTTGCTGCTGCCTGGCGCGGCGACAAGCTCAGGCGCGGGCGGACAGGGTGAACGCCGCAGGGCGGCCGGCGGCCATCGCGCCTGTCGCGCCATAGCGCGGGGCAGGGGTGGCGCCGCGGACCGCCCGCGCGATGATGCCGATAATCCGGCGCTGCACCGTGATCGCATGTTCCAGCTTCACGCGGTTCTCCTGCGCCAGGTCGCGCAGCCGTCGCGCCAACTCGGCGGGCGGCGCCGCGGTGCCTGGCTGGGCCGCGACGAGCGCCGCCGCGGCCTGCTGCTTTTCCGCCAGCATCCCGGCGGCGCGCCGCAAATCCAGCGCCCCAAGCGCGGCATTCTCGCGCACCAGCACGGCGGCCAGGCGCTCGGCGGCTTCGCTCAGGTCCTGCGTCATCGTGTTCCTCCGGTCATCGCTTCCGTCGCATTATCGTGGCCGTCCGATCGTCGCTCGCCCCCCCGGTCCGGCGGCGTTCGCGGCTTCCTGGGTGCGCAGCATGCTGGCAAACACCGGTGCGGCGAGGCCCAACCCGCCATGCGCGGCGATATGCTTGGCGATGGCGTCGATCAGCAGCGGCTTGATGGTCGCCTCGGCCTCGCCGCCACCGAACGCGGAATGGGCGGTGTCCACCGTGTCGAACATCGGTGCCAGCAACTGCCCCAGCGCCATCGCCTCGAAGTCCTGGGCTCCCTGGCGCATTTTCGCGAGCTGGGCTGCGCTGATGTCAGGGGCGGGGGTGGCGCCGCCTGTGATCGCGGCACCGGTGGCGGCATAGATGGCCGGGTCAAGCCCGGCCAAGACGGCAGAGCGCCCGGCCATGACGTTTGGGCTTCCGGCCACGACGGCAGGTCGTCCGGCCATGGCACCGGAGGTGGCGGCTGGCGTGACCGGCACCGGACCAACTTGCATCAGCGCACCTCCAGATCGGCTTGCAGCGCGCCGGCCGCCTTGATCGATTGCAGGATGCTGATCAGGTCGCGCGGCCCGACGCCCAGCGCGTTCAGGCTGGCGACCAGGTCGCGCAGCGTCACGCCGGACGACAGGATGCCGAGCTTCTTGTCGTGCTGGTCGTCGATCTGCACCTGGGTGCGCGGCACGGTCACCGTCGTGCCGTTGGACAGCGGTCCGGGCTGGCTGACCTCCGGCGTCTCGGTCACCCGGATCGTCAGGTTGCCCTGGGCGATCGCCACCGTGCTGATCCGCACATTGGCGCCCATCACGACGGTGCCGCTCGCCTCCTCGATCACCACGATGGCCGGGCTGTCCGGCTCGACCCGCAGATCCTCCACGGTGGCGAGGGTATCGATCGGGTCGCGCCCGCCGAAGTCGATCGCGACGGTGCGCGGATCGGTGGCGCGGCTGATCGGGCCGAGCGCGCCGTTGATCGCCGCGGCGATCCGCCGCGCGGTAGTGAGGTCGGGATTGCGCAGGCCGAGCCGCAGCGCGGTGGCCTTGTCGAGCCGGAACGCCACCTCCCGCTCAACCGAGGCGCCATTGGCGATGCGCCCGGAGGTGGGCACGCCGCGGCTCACCGACGAAGCGGCGCCGCGCGCGGCGATCGCACCGGTCGCGAGGGCGCCTTGGGCCACGGCGTAGACCTCGCCGTCGGCCGCCAGCAAAGGCGTGACCAGCAGGATGCCGCCGGTCAGGTTGGTGGCATCGCCGAGCGCGCCCACGGTGACGTCGATCCGGCTGCCGGTGCGGGCGAAGGCCGGCAGCTCGGCGGTCACCATCACCGCGGCGACGTCCTTGGTGGTCAGGTTGGCGATCTGGTCTCGGGTATTGACGCCGAGCCGCTCCAGCATGCCGACCAGTGACTCAAGGGTGAAGATATTGTTGTTCAGCTTGTCGCCGGTGCCGTTCAGGCCGACCACCAGGCCGTAGCCGATCAACTGGTTCTCCCGCACTCCCTCGACATCGACGATGTCCTTGATGCGCACCTGCGCCGCCGCCGGGGCCAGCGCCCCAAGCAGGAGTAGCAGCGACAGGAGCAGGGAGGGAAAGGCGCGCACGGTAAAGGGCTCGATAAGGATTTGGCGTCAGTGTGTGGCCGCTGGCACGACGGCTAACCGCAAGTGTCATGCCATGTCGTGCGGCGCGGTTTCGCTGGCTTGGGGCGAGGCATCGCCCGGCAGGATGTGCCGGGCGGCAGGTCGTGACGGGAAGAAGGAGCCGGGTCGGATGACGGTGATCGATCGCGTGGGACCGCTGCCGCCGGCACGACCCGGCGCGCGCGCCGCCACCACCGGCGCAACGGGGTTCCTGCCGCCGGCCGAGCCGGGGCCGGATGCCGGCCGGGCAACCGAAGTGGCGGCGTCCGCCCCCGTGGCTCTCGACTCGCTGCTGGCGTTGCAACAAGTGGACGAACCGACCGAACGGGACCGCGCCGCCCGCCGGCACGGCCAGGCGCTGCTGGGCGCGCTCGGCCGGCTTCAGCGCCTGCTGCTGCTGGAAGACGGCGACCAGAGGGCGGCGTTGCAGCAACTCCACGCGCTGGTGGATACCATGCCGGCGGCGGCCGATCCCGGACTTGCCGCCGCGATCGACCTGGTCGTGCTGCGGGCCCGGATCGAGCTCGCCCGGCGGGGCGGCTGATGCCGGGTCGGACGATCCGAGGCAGTTGATCCCGGGCACCAGCATTTCGTTGCAAAGCCTTGAAGATTGCGGCATGCACCCTTGGCGCGGCAGAGGTGCGCCGCTATAAGCCCGCGCGTTCACGATCCGGAATGGGCCGGGGAAATCGCCGCGGCAAGACGGCGGGCCGAATCACGAGAGAAGCGTAGGAACTGCAACGACATGATGGTGACTCTTCCACCTGACTATCGGCCCGTCGATGACGACCAGGAGTTCATGAATCCCATCCAGGTCGAGTATTTCCGCCAGAAGCTGTTGCGTTGGCGCGCCGACCTGTTGAAGGAAGCCGACGGCACCCTGGCCAGCCTGTCCGAAGGCGGCATCCGCGAGGCGGACATCACCGACCGTGCCAGTGTGGAGACCGACCGCGCGCTGGAACTGCGCACGCGGGATCGCGCCCGCAAGCTGATCTCCAAGATCGACCAGGCGCTGCAACGCGTTGATAACGGCTCCTATGGCTATTGTGAGGAGACCGGCGAGCCGATCGGCATCAGGCGGCTGGAGGCTCGCCCGATCGCCACCCTGTCGATCGAGGCGCAGGAGCGGCACGAGCGCATGGAGCGGGTCCACCGGGACGACTGAACCGGCCGCCGCCGGTTCTCGTTGCACGGCCTGTCCGGCGGCGCCAGATTGCGGTGCCCAGTTGCAGGCGGACGGAGGGGCCGATGGACGGTGCGTCGCTGTACGACGACGATATCCTCGCCTGGTCAGAGGTTCAGGCCGCCGCACTGCGCAGCCTGGCGAGCCGCCGCGACCTGCCGAACCAGCTTGACCTCGCCAACGTCGTCGAGGAGATCGAGGACGCGGGCAGGAGCGAGCTGCGGGCCGTCGAAAGCCTGATCGAAAATATCCTTGTCCGTCTTGTCCTGCTTGGGCGGACCCCGGTGCGCCAGCGGTGGGTGGCTGGCGAGGTGAGATCACTGCCTGGCGGGTCGCCATGCGCCGCCGGATCACGCCCTCGATGCGTGGCAAAATCGGCATGGGTGACTTGTGGCGCGATGCGGTGATTGTTGCCTGTGCCAGGCTTGATGCCTGGGACGAGACCAAGGCCGCAGCCGCCCGGGCCGCGTTGGCGGGATCGACCTGTCCGTTCGATCTGGCGGCGCTGGCGATGGAGGAATTTGACGTGTCGCAGGCGGTTGCGCGGCTTCAGGCGGCAACGCGGGCCGGTACAGGTCCATGAGCGGAGCCGGCCGCTGCGACACCGACATTACGGCCTGATCGGAGCGGCGGGCGGTGCGAGCCGGCCGTATGCGAGACGTCGGGTTGTTGTCCGGCGCCGGCTGTCGGATGCTGATCGCCAACTGAAGCGGATGTGCGCCATGGCGGAGCAGCGTCGCATTTTGGCCCTGGGCCGGCGGGATTTGCTTGCCGCGGCGGCCGTGACCTCGCTTGGCCGGCGCGCCCGGGCGGCACCGCCATTGCGTGTGGCGGTCTGCGGCCAGGCGCTCATCCAGCATGACCTGCGCACCAGTCGGTGGCCGGATTTCGACCGCATCGCCGGCCTGTTCGCCGCTGCCGACGTGGCGTTCACCGATCTCGAGACGGCGATCTCCGGCCCCGGCGCGGGGCCGCCGACGCGGCAGGGGGTGTTTACCCACGCAGCCGGGCCGGAGGTGCTGGATTGCCTGAAGGCGCTGCGCGTCACGATGCTGGCACACGCCAACAACCACGCCTTCGACCTGAACACGGGCGGCATCCTGGCAGCCATCGCGGCGATGGACGCGCGCGGGTTGGTCCATGCCGGCACCGGGCGGACCCTCGCCGCAGCGGCGGCGCCGGCCTACCAGCGGACGCCGTCCGGCACCGTCGCGCTGGTGGCGATGGCAAGCGGGCAGATCCGCGACGGCGGCGCCGCGACCGAAACGCGCCCCGGGGTGAACGAGGCGCGGCGGATCCCGGGAAGCGGCCCGGCGACCGGCCTCGACGAAGCCGATATCGGCCGGGTGCTGGCGGCGGTCGGCGAGGCCGCGCGACAGGCCGACCTGGTCATCATGTATCATCACAACCACGTTCCGGCGCCTGACCCGGACCGCCCGCCGGACTGGCAGCAGACGCTGGCGCATCGCTGCATCGACGCCGGCGCCGGGATGTTCGTCAGTCACGGCGAGCCGCTGATGCTCGGCGTGGAGCTGTACCGCGGGCGGCCAATCTTTTATGACCTCGGCAGCCTGATCTTCCAGACGGCGACCGAGGCAGGCCATTACGGCCCCGCCACCTGGCAGAGCGTGATCGCCGAGTGCCGGTTCGACGGGGCTCGGTTCCTCGGCGCGACGCTGACGCCGGTGCAGATGAACGCGGCCGGGGTTGGCGGCGCCGCGGACCTGGCGACCCGCGGCCGTCCGTCGATCGCCACCGGCGAGGACGCCGCCGCGATCCTGGCGCTGCTGGCCCGGCTGTCCGAGCCGTTCGGCACGCGGCTGCGCGACGGGGAGAAGCCGGGCACCGGAGAAATCGCGGTCTGATCGACGGCTGCTGCGTGATCGGCCGGCCGGGCGACCGCATCGGTCATTCCGCGAACGACGGGCGTGCCGTTAGGCGTCGCCCGGGAACAAACGAGTCGTCTTGTGACGCGCACGACCGGCCTCACCGTCATGGCGGGCCTGCGCCCCATGCGCGCTGATTGAAGGGACCGTCCGGGGACAACCGAGTCAGTTGCCGGCGGATCGCAACCTCCGTGTCATGGCCGGCGAAGGCCGGCCACCCACGACTTTGCTGTTTGCAACGAGCAAAGACGTGGGTGGCCGG
>JBEKNT010000408.1:0-6136 GCA_049522565.1 Acetobacteraceae bacterium | reverse complement strand
AACGTGTCCGGCCACCGCATGGGCACCGCCGAGGTCGAGAGCGCGCTGGTGTCGCATCCGAAAGTCGCCGAGGCGGCCGTGGTCGGCTACCCGCACGACATCAAGGGCCAGGGCATCTACGCGTACGTGACGTTGAAGCTGGGCGAAGAACCATCGGACGAGTTGCGCAAGGAACTGGTGGGCTGGGTGCGCAAGGAGATCGGACCGATCGCCTCGCCTGACGCGATCCAGTGGGCTCCGGCACTGCCGAAGACGCGCAGCGGCAAGATCATGCGGCGCATCCTGCGCAAGATCGCGGCGAACGAGACCGACAGTTTGGGCGACGTGTCGACGCTGGCCGATCCCGCGGTGGTGACGGAACTGGTGGAGAACCGGGTGGGATAACCTCTCCCGCTCCCGCGGGAGAGGCTTCATAAACTCAGAACGTGCCGAGGAAGTCGCGCTTGCCAATCTCGATGCCGCGGTGGCGCAGGATGTTGTACGCGGTGGTCGTGTGGAAGAACAGATTCGGCAGGCTGAAATGCAGCAGATAGGCGCGGCCCTTGAACGCCATCTGCCGCTGGCCGGCGGTCCAGGAAATCTCCTTGTCTTCCGTGCCCTCGATCTGCGCGGGGGTAAAATCCTTGACGAAGGCCAGCGACTTTTCGATGCGCGCCTTGGCATCGGCGAAGCTGGCATCGTCGGTGGCGGGGAAATCCGGTAGCGCGACGCCGGCCAGCCGGCCCGGGGCGTTGCGGGCGAAGTCGGTCGCCTGGCGAATCTGCCGGGCGAGCGTGAACATGTCCGGATACAGCCGGTCGGCCAGCAGCACCGCCTCGTCGAACTTCTTTGCCGCGGCCTGGGCGGCCGCCTTGTCGATGACTCCCGCAAGGCCGCTGAGCATCTGCGCGCACACCGGCACGCAGGCATCGAACATCGAGAACGCCATGTTGTGTTTCCTTCCTTTGTCGCTGCCCTGCCGGGGCGGATCAGCGCTGGGCCAACAACGGCCCCAGCACATCCTCCACCCCGGTGATCAGAATCTGCACGCCGATGCAAAGCAGCATGAAGGCCGACAACCGGGTGACGGTGCGGCTGCCCCGCGGCCCCATCAGGCGCGAGATGTGATCGGTTGAACGGTAGGCGATCCAGATCACCACCGCCAGGGCCAGGGCTGCGCCGGTCATGCCGAGGAAGAACCACACCAGTTCCGACGGCTCCTTTGGATGGCTGGAACCGAGCGCCACGGCGACCGAGATCGTTCCGGGACCCGTGGTGATCGGGATGGTCAGTGGGAAAAACGCGATGTCGTCGCCGCCGGGGGTCGGCGCGGCCTGTTCCTGTTTCTGCGCTTCGTGCTGTTCCGGCGCGTTCAGCAGGTTCCACCCGCTCAGTGCCACGACGATGCCGCCGGCGACGCGCAACGCCGCCAAGGTGATGCCGAAGATCGCCAGGACATAAGACCCGGCCCACAACGCCACCGTCATCACCACCATCGAGTAGACCGCCACCAATCGCGCAAGCTCGGCTCTGTCTTGCGCGCGGTGCAGCGTGACCTCGCGGAAGATGAAGGCGCCGCTGATCGGATTGACGATCGAGAACAACGCCGGGAAGCCGAGCAGGAAGGCGTTCAGCGCCTGGTTCATGTCAGTCTGGGGCGAGTATACCTCTCCTGCGCGCAGCGCGGGAGAGGTATACTCGCTTCGCTCACTCTAATTTCGGCCGCTTGTCTGCCCAGGGCTGCACTTGCTCATACGCCGCCGACGCCTGCAACACGCCCAGATCGTCGAACCGCCGGCCGACGATCTGCAAACCCACCGGCAAGCCCTCCGTGGTGAAGCCGCACGGCACGCTGGCGGCGGGGTTCCATGACATGTTGAACGGGTAGGAAAATTCCGCCCAGCTTACCCAATCCCAATCATGTTGCGGCCAATGCGCCGGCATCAATTGCTCGGCGGGGAACGCGGCAACGGAGACCGACGGCGTCAGCAGAAAATCCCAATCCTCGAACCAGCGATGGATCGCGGCGACATAGGCCATCTTGCGTTCGCGCATCAACTGATACTCGGTGACCGAGTAGTTCGTCGCCGCCTTGATGCAGGCCACCAGCCCGGGGTCCATCTGCGCTTCCCACTTGGCGAGGTGCGGCGCGAGGCGGGACATGTGCGCGGCCCAGAAGAAGCGGATCAGCTCCGGGCCTGGTGCGGCCCAGGGGGTCGGCACTTCCTCGACATGCGCGCCAAGCTCAGTGAACCGCTGGGCTGCCGCCTTCACCAATGCCGCAACCTCGGGATCGACCCGCGCGTGGCCGAGATCGGGGCTGTAAGCGACCCGTTTGCCCTCGATGCCTTCGTGCAGCCGCAACAGGTAATGCGCCGGCCATGCTTCCAGCGAGGTGAAATCCATCACGTGCGGCCCCGCCATCGCTTCCAACAGCAACGCATTGTCCGCCACGGTGCGCGTCATCGGGCCGACATGCGAGGTGAAATCGCCAGTCGCCACCGGGTAGGATGGCACACGGCCGAAACTCGGCTTCAATCCGAACACACCGCAGAAGTGCGACGGCATGCGAATCGAGCCGGCACCGTCGCTGCCCTGGTGCAACGGGCCGAAGCCGGAAGCGGCCGCGGCACCCGCACCGGCGGACGATGCGCCGGCGTTGTAGCCGTGTTTCCACGGATTATGCGTGATGCCGGTCAGCGGGCTGCGCGACACGCCGGTCCAGCCGAATTCCGACGTCGCGGTCTTACCGAGAATGATCGCGCCCTCATCCTTCAGGCGCGGCACGAACGGCGTGTCCTCGGCCGGCTGATGCCCGGCGAAGATCTTGCTGCCGTGCTGCGTCGGCATGTCCCGGGTGATCGCCAGGTCCTTGATGGTGACGGGAATGCCGTGCAGCCGGCCGATGCGATCGCTGCGCATCAACGCCGCTTCGGCCCGCTTCGCCGCATCCATCGCCGGCCCGGCATCGAGGTGCACGAACGCGTTCACCCGCGGTTCCAGCCGTTCGATCCGATCGAGCAGGGTTTGCAGGTATTCGACCGGGGAAAGCTGTTTGGTGCGGATCAGTTCGGCGACGGTGACCGCCGGCGTGAAGGCAAGCGTCTCGGCATCCATGATGGGTTCCTCGTTCAATACGTTGCCCGGCCGCCGGAGACGTCGAATACCGCGCCGGTGGAGAAGCTGCACTCCTCGCTGGCCAGCCAGCAGACCAGCGCTGCGACTTCGTCGATGCCGCCGAACCGGCCGATCGGAATTTTCGACAGCATCCAGTCGATCTGCTGTTGCGTCATCTGCGCGAACAACGGCGTCTTCACCGCTGCCGGCGTGACGCAGTTGACGCGGATTTCCGTGTTGGCGAGTTCCTTGCCGAGTGCCTTGGTCAACGCGATGACGCCGGCTTTCGACGCGGAATAGGCCGAGGCATTCGGATTGCCCTCCTTGCCGGCGATCGAGGCGATGTTGACGATGCGCCCGTAGCCGCCGCGCTGCATGAACGGCACGACGGCGCGGTTGCAATAGAACACGCCCTTCAGGTTGACGTCGATCACCCGGTCCCACGCGGCGACGGGATACTCCCAGGTCGGGTGGTTCGGCCCGGTGATGCCGGCCGAGGTGACCAGGATGTCGATCTTGCCGAGCGCCGCCGCGGTTGCCTCGGCGGCGCGCTGCACGGCGGCGGGATCGGTGACGTCCAGGGTGACCTTGTGCGGCGCTTCGGCCTTGGCGAGCGCCTGTTCGTCGCGGTCCCATAGGCTGACGCGGGCGCCTTCGGCCGCCAGGCGTTGGGCGATGCCCTCGCCGATCCCCGACACGCCGCCGGTGACGACGGCCGTGCGCCCTATGAAACGAGTGGTCATCCCCGGCTCCCTGCTTGCCTGCCCCGCGCGTATCAAGGCGTCTGTCGCGCGTTCCGGCAAGGGCGCCGCCGGCGTCGCGGCGCGACGTGTCGCCCGCGGGGCAAATCGCGGTTAGACTTTGGGCGGTCACGGACGGATCGAGGAGAGACGCGGCATGAAGCGGTTGTTCGGCGGCGGCCAAGCGGAGGCCGGGGAAAAATATCCGGTGCAGCACAGCGAGGACGAGTGGCGGCAGAAGCTGACACCGGCGCAGTTCGCCGTGCTGCGCAAGCATGGCACGGAACGCGCCGGCAGCAGCACGCTGAACCAGGAGAAGCGCGACGGCGTGTTCGTCTGCGCCGGCTGCGGCCAGAAGCTGTTCGCGTCGGACACCAAGTTCGAGAGCGGCACCGGCTGGCCGAGCTTCTATGCGCCGCTGGAAGGCGCGGTGGGCACCACCGAGGACCGCAGCCTGTTCATGACCCGCATCGAAGTGCATTGCAGCCGCTGCGGCGGGCACCTCGGGCACGTGTTCCCCGACGGCCCGCGCCCGACCGGGCAGCGCTACTGCATGAATGGCGTGGCAATGGGGTTCGAGCCGCCGGAGTAGTCGGTAGCGCCAGGGCGTGCGCGCGCTAATGCGGGACGAAGATGCGTAAGGCCCGGTGCATCACTTCGCGAGCATGTCGCGGACGCCGCGCAGCGCGAGGTAATAGCCGGCAATGCCGAACCCGGTGACCATGCCGCGGCTGACCGTCGCGGTATCCGAGACCGGGCCGCGGCGCACCGGGTTGGACATGTGCACTTCGATGGTGGGGAACGCCACCTGGTTGATCGCGGCGACCAGCGCGGGATAGCCACGGGAGAAGCCGGCCGGGTTGAACAGGGCGGCATCGAAGCCGCGGTCGTTGGCGTCGTACAGCTTGTTGACCACTTCGCCTTCGATGTTGGAGTGGAAGATCTCGATGTCCACGCCGAGTTCGGCGGCGTAGCCGCGGATGCGCTCGTCGTACTCCGGCAGCTTCATGGGGCCGAAGATGTCGGTCTGCACCTTGCCGCGCATGTTCATGCCGGCGCCGTGGATGATGAGGACTTTGGGCATCGGAGGGTTCCTCGTGGTGACGGGGGCGTTTGCGGCATAACAAAGCAGATTCACCACAAAGACACAAAGGCACGAAGATATCGCGGCCGAACCGTGCGCCGTGTGAATCTTCGTGCCTTTGTGTCTTTGTGGTGAATCTGCTTTCTTACTTGCTTACGCCACGCGGAACTCGGCCAGCGATTCGTGGTTCGGATCGGCGCCGATGCCGGGCACGTCGGGCGGGCTGACGGTGCCGTCGGCGTTCAGCGTCAGCGTGTGATGATATACGCGGCCCCACATCGGATCGACCGTGTCGCGGTAGAATTCCAGGATCAGCCCGTTGCTGATTGCGGCGACAAGGTGCACGTGGATGTCCTGCGAGCCGTGCGGCGCGATGTCCAGGTCGTTGGCCTGCGCCAGCGCCGCCACCTTCATGAATTCCGTGACCCCGCCGAGCACTTTCGCGTCGGCGTTGAGGATCGCGGCGCACTCGTGCTTGATCAGGTCGCGGAAGCCGTAGCGGGTGTATTCGTTCTCGCCGGTGGCGATCGGGATGCTGGTCGCTTGCGCCAGCCGGCGATGGCCGTCGTAGTCATCCGGCATCACCGGCTCTTCGAACCAGAAGATGTCGTATGGCTCGATGCGCTTGGCGATCTGGATCGCTTCGTAGGCGCGATAGGCGCAGTTGGCGTCGACCATCAGCTTCACGTCGGGACCGATGGCCTCGCGCGCCTGGCGCACGCGCGCCACGTCCTCGGCGATGGAGACGCCGCCGATCTTCATCTTCACCGCTTTCGCGCCCATGCGCAGATTGGCTTCCATCTCCTGCGCCAGCTCGCGCAAGCCCTTGCCTTCTTCGTAATAGCCGCCGGCGATGTAGGTCGGCACGCGGTCGCGGAAGCCGCCCAGCAGTTTGTAGAGCGGCAGGCGGGCGTATTTCGCGCGGATGTCCCACAGGCCGATGTCGAGTGCCGCGATCGCCCGCGTGGTCAGGCCGCGGCGGCCGACCAGCTTGGGGACCCACAGCTTGTGCCACAGGCGCTCGACGTCGATTGGGTCCTCGCCGATCAGCAGCGGGGTGAGGTGCTCGATGGTGGCGCGCTCGATGCGGCCGGCGCCGCCGAGACCGATGCCGGTGATGCCGTCATCCGTCTCGATCTCCACCACGGCGAAGTTCACATGCGTGTAGGTGTGCTTGCCGTTGGCGATCGGCTTGTGGCGGGGCCAGCGGTATTCC
>JBEKNT010000407.1:0-6179 GCA_049522565.1 Acetobacteraceae bacterium | reverse complement strand
CGACGACGACCATGGCACCGGTGCGACGGCCCGGCCCATTTCCTCGGCCAGCACGCAGACCGCGAGGTGACCCAGGCCGACGCCGCCGAACGCCTCCGGGATCGCCGCGCCGAGCCAGCCCATGTCACCGATCGCCTGCCACAACGCGCGATCATACGGCTCCGGCCCTTCCAGGATGCGGCGTGGCACCGCGGGTGGGCAGCGATCGCCGAGGAAGCGCCGCGCCTCATCGCGCAACTGCTTCAGCTCGTCGGAAAAGTCGAAGTTCATCCAGTGGTTCCCCCCTGACGCCGGTGCGCGGCCGGTAAGCCTATCGCGGGAATGTGGGGGATGGCCATATCACGGAGACCTTCCGCGGGCTCGTGAATTCCGGTAAGATGCCTCATCCGGATGTCCATGAGAACAGGACAATGTCGAATAGTCTTTACGAGCGGGATTTCTACGCCTGGGCCAATGAGCAAGCGGCCTTGTTGCGTGCGGGGAAACTCGACAGCGCCGACATTGAGAACATCGCGGAAGAGATCGAGAGCATGGGGCGGAGCGAGAAGCGTGAATTGGTCAACCGCCTGGCCGTGCTGCTGTTGCACCTGCTGAAATGGCAATTCCAGCCATCCTTTCGTAGCACCAGTTGGCGCCTGACTGTTCGGGAACAGCGTTTTCGGTTGGGCGACCATCTTGCAGACAACCCCAGCCTGAAATCAAAGGTCGGGGACGCCATGCGCGACGCCTATCGTCTGGCGCGCGTGGAAGCCGCGCGCGAAACCGGGCTTGCCGAAGACACTTTCCCGACGAATTGCCCGTTCACCTTTGACCAGGCCACGAATGAAGATTTCCTGCCGGACTGAGCATAGCGTCACAGCCTATCGCAACTCCGCCAGGAACGCCTCCACGGCGCGATTGAATGCCGCCGGCTGGTGCAGGTTCGAGGCGTGGCCGGCATCCGGGATCGTCACCTTGGTCGCGCCGGGAATCTTCGTCGCCATGTAATCCGTGGCCGCGAGGAAATTCGTGTCGTTCGAGCCGACCAGCACCAGCGTTGGCACGCCAATCGTTTCCAGCGAGCGGATCACCGAATCGTCCTGCTGCGTCAGCATGCCCCGCGCCGCGCCGGCAAGGCCGGCGGCCGAGCGGTGCTGGCTCATGCGCACTTCGTCGCTGCTGCCCAGGGCCGCGAAGCCGCGCGCTTCCAGTTCGTCCGCGCGTGACCGCGCCCGCGCGTTCCAGGTGTCGCGTGCCGCATCGTTGCGGAACCCGGGCCCGGTGTCGAACAGCATCAGCGCGCGCACCTGTTGCGGATGACGCAAATGGAACGCCAGCGACATATAGCCGCCGAGCGACAATCCGGCGATCACCGCGTTCTCCACGTCGCAGGCGTGCAGCAGCGCCGCCATGTCGCCGACCGTCGCGGCCGCGGAATAGGCGGCGGGATCGGCCGGCGCGTCGCTCTGACCGTGACCGCGCATATCCCACACGATGACGCGGAACCGGTCGCGCAAGGCGGCGATCTGGCCGTCCCACATGCGGCAGGTCGCGCTGTAGCCGTGGCTCAGCAGGATTGCCGGGCCCTGGCCATGCGCCTCGTAGTAGATGCCGACGCCGTCGCGATCGAGCAGCGGCATGTGTGTTTCCTCCCGTATGGCCCTCTCCCGCAATCGGGAGAGGGAGCGTAGGCTGGCACGCAGTGCACGCGAACGAAAGGGCAGGGAACCAGCCATGCAAGCCAGCTTCGACCATATTGCCGTCAGCCGTGACGGCATTGTCGCCACTATCGAGGTCCGGCGGGGGCCGAACAATTTCGTCGATACCGACATGGTGGCAGAGATTGCCGACGCACTGGAGGAGTTCGACCGCACGCCCGAAGTGCGCGCCATCGTGCTGTGTTCCGACGGCAAACATTTCTGTGCGGGCGCCGATTTCAGCAGCCGCGGTCCCGATGGCGTTGGAACCGGAACAAAGCGTGGACGTCACCTGTATAAGGAGGCGCAGCGGTTGTGGCGCACCGGCAAGCCGATCGTCGCGGCGGTGCATGGCGCCGCGGTGGGCGCCGGCGTTGGCCTCGCGGTAATGGCGGATTTTCGTGTCACCTGTCCGGACGCGCGCTTCTCGGTCAATTTCACCCGGCTGGGTTTTCACCCCGGCTTTGGCCTGACTGCGACTTTGCCGCGCCTGATCGGCATGCAGAAGGCAACGTGGCTGATGTATAGCGGGCGGCGCATCACCGGCGAGGAAGCGCTGGAACTCGGCCTGGCGGATTATTGCGTGGCGCAGGATCAGGTGCGCGTGAAGGCGAAAGAGGTCGCCACCGAGATCGCGCAATCTGGCCCACTGGCGATCGTTGCGACGCGCGAAACCTTGCGGCGCGGCCTGGCGGATGCGGTGGCGGCGGCCACCGAGCGCGAATACGAAGAGCAGAACTGGCTGCGCAACACGGAAGATTTCCGCGAGGGCGTGAAGGCGATGGCCGAGCGTCGCCTGCCGGACTTCAAGGCGCGGTAACAGCGGCGGGCCTTCGCCCGCAATACGCTGCTGTTAAGCTGGGCTTAAGGACTCATCGGTAGGAGGGACGACGTGCCCTCCGCCCGATCGATCGCATCCGGGACACGAGGGCCGTCGTCTGACGGAGGTCCTCGTGAGCTTTACGCAACGGCTGCCGGGCGGTCGCGTGGTGGTGGGTCGTGTTCGGCTGTTCGGTGCTCTGGCGGGGATGGCGGATACGCTGGTTTGGCGTGTCCTGTCGCTGGCGCAGTCGTTGCGCGAGCGCCACCCGGTGGCGGCCGGTTTGCTGCGGCGGGCGGTTCTGGTCGCCTGGTGGGCTTGTACACTGCAACTGCACCGGCAATTCCCGTTGTGGCTGCGTGCGCGCCGCCTGCGCGGCGTGGCACCGACATACGTCGCCCCTGTGCTGATCGAGAGCGCACAACCCGCAAGCATCACCATTCCATATACGGACCATCCGATCGTTTCGGTGATCGTTCCCGCCTATGGCCAGACAGGATTCACCCTGCGTTGCCTCGCCTCCATCGCCGCCTATCCTCCGGTGGTGCCGTTCGAGGTGATCGTCGTGGACGACGCATTCCCGGGCGACGAGACAGCCTGTCTGCAACAGGTGCGTGGCATTCGCCTGCAACGCAATGCCGTGAACTACGGCTTCCTGCGCTCGTGCAACGCAGCGGCGGAAGTGGCTCGGGGGGAGTTCCTGCTGTTCCTCAACAACGATACGCAGGTGCTGCCCGGCTGGGCGGATGCGATGCTGGCGCTGTTCCGCGCGCGCGATGACGTCGGCGCCGTTGGCTCGAAGCTGATCTATCCGGACGGGCGGCTACAAGAAGCGGGGGGGATCATCTGGTCCGACGGATCGGGCTGGAATTTCGGTCGCCACGACGATCCCCGCCGGCCGATGTACAATTACGTGCGGGAGGTCGACTATTGCTCCGGTGCGTCGCTGATGGTGCGCCGCGCCGTGTTCGAACGGGTCGGCGGTTTCGACGCCGCATACGCGCCCGCCTATTTCGAGGACACCGATCTCTGCTTCCGTCTGCGTGCGATAGGACTGAAGACGTTGTACCAGCCGCGCTCGGTCGTGGTGCATTACGAAGGCATCTCGCACGGTCGCGACCTGGATGTGGGCGTCAAGTCGTGCCAGGGGGTGAACCGGAGGAGCTTTGTCGCCGCCTGGGCGGATGAGCTGGCGCGCGATCACTATGCCAACGGCATGCGCGTGCTGCGCGCGCGCGAGCGGGCGCGGCATCGCCCGGTGGTGCTGGTGGTCGATCACCAGGTGCCGGAACCGGACCGCGACGCGGGCTCGCGCGCGATCCTGTGCGTGATCCGCGCGCTGCTGGCCGAGGGCATGGTGGTGAAGTTCTGGCCGCACAACCTGATGTACAAGCCGGGTTATGTCGAAGCGTTGCAGGATCGCGGTGTCGAAGTGGTGCATGGCCCGCAGCAGGCATCGTTTGCCGCCTGGGTTCGCGAGCATGGCGCCGAACTGGATGTCGTGGTGCTGAGCAGACCGGACGTGGCGGAGGCGTGCTTGCCGTCGGTGCGGGCGCACAGCGCGGCACGTGTGCTGTATTACGGGGTGGACCTGCATTTCAGCCGAATGCGGATGCAGGGCACGGTGCTGCGGGACGAACGCCTGCTGCATGCAGCGGACCGCATGGAAGAGCGTGAACGCGCGGTGTGGCGCGGCGCTGATGCTGTGCTGTACCTGTCGGAAGACGAGGCGGAGTCGGTGCGGGCGATGGCGCCGGGCGTGGCCGCGCATGCCCTGGTGCCGTACTGCTTCGAAACCTTCGGTGCGGTGCGGTCGCCGCCAGCCGGGCAGGAAATCCTGTTTGTCGCGGGTTTTGCCCATCCGCCGAATGAAGACGCCGCCTGCTGGTTTGTCGCTAATGTGCTGCCGCTTGTGCGTGCGCGGGTTGCCGATGCGACTTTGTCGATCGTTGGCTCGAACCCGACGGCGCGCGTGTGTGGGCTGGCCGGAGAAGCGGTGCGTGTGATGGCGAACGTCAGCGATGACGCGCTGAACGAGCGTTATCGGAACGCACGGGTCGCTGTCGTACCGCTGCGCTGCGGTGCCGGCGTGAAGCTGAAGGTGGTGGAGGCGCTGCGGGACGGTGTGCCGTTGGTCACCACGACGGTCGGCGCGCAAGGACTGCCGGGCGTTGCGGATGTCGCGTCCGTGTGTGGCGACGCGGCATCGTTCGCCGATGCGGTGTGTGCATTGTTGCTGGACGATGGGTTGTGGCAGCAGCGCTGTGCGGCGCAGCTCACGTACGCACGGACGTGGTTCAGTGAGGCTGCATTGCGCCAGTCGGTCATGCAGGCGATGGCGCTGCCGGCAGGCCCGCGTTGGCCGCAAAGCGCCGCAAATTCTTGTATCCCATCCGCGCATAAGTCAGTGGGGGCGCTTTGACCGGGTCCTGCTCTGCCTCCACCACCAGCCAGCCGGAATAATCCGGTAATTCGCGCAGCACTGCGGTGAAGTCCACGCCGCCGTCGCCCGGCACGGTGAATACGCCGGCGACGACCGCGTCGAGAAAGCTCCAGTCCCTGTCGCGGGCTTCCCGCATGACCGCGACCCGCACGTCCTTGCAGTGGACATGCGCGATCCGTGCGCGATGCTGCCGGGCCAGGGCCACCGGATCGGCGCCGGCAAACATGGCGTGTCCCGTGTCGAGCAACAGCTTCACCGATGGTCCGGTCGTCGCCATGAGACGGTCGATGTCGGCGCCGGTCTGCACGACCGTGCCCATGTGGTGATGGTAGGCGAGCGCGATGCCTTCCCCGGCAACGGCGTCGGCCAGTTCGGTCAGCTTCGTTGCGAACGCGTGCCACTCGGCATCCGGAATGACCGGACGGTGCGATAACGCAGCGGCGCGGTTGGTATGCACCGCGCCGGAGGTCTCGGCGAGGATCAGCACGGCGCAGCCCATCGCCTTCAGCAGGTCGAGATGCCGACGCAATGCGGCTTGCTCTTCCTCCACAGAGCATGTGCGCAACGACGCGGAATACCAGCCGGATACCAGGTCCAGGTGGTGCGCGGCGAGCAAGGGGCGCAGGGTTTCGGCGTGGCGCGGAAACTTGTGGCCGAGCTCGATGCCGGCGTAGCCGGCCTGGTGCGCTTCGGACAGGCAGGTTTCCAATGGCGTGGCGCCGCCGAGCTCGCGCAGGTCATCGTTCGACCAGCCAATCGGGTTGGTACCGATACGGATCATGTATCATTCTCCCAGCGATTGGGCGGCGCGCTGCGCATCGTAGTCCGCGCGCGCGGCCTGAACCGATGGGCGGTCAGACACCTCCGGTACGCCGACATCCCACCAATGGCCGCCGGCGGCCGTGGCGATGTGCGGATCGGTGCGAAGCACCACGACCGAGGTGCGCTCGGCAGTGAAGGCACGCCGTAACGCCGCTTCCAGCTCGGCCAGGCCCTGCACGTGTTCGGCAATCGCGCCGAGGCTGGCGGCGTGCGCGGCGAAATCGATGGCGGGTGCGGTGCCGCTGCCGTCCTCGCGCAGGTTGTTGAAGGGCTCGCCACCGGTGGCGCGTTGCAGGCGGTCGATGCAGCCGAAACCGCCATTGTCCAGCAGTACGATCGTCAGCTTGAGCCCCAGCATCACCGAGGTGGCGATTTCCGAATTCAGCATGAGATAGCTGCCGTCGCCCACCATGACGAT
>JBEKNT010000406.1:0-9488 GCA_049522565.1 Acetobacteraceae bacterium | reverse complement strand
TTGCTCGGCAAGACCGGCCACAGCCCGACGACCGCCAGGGCATTATGCGCGAGGTAGGTGCAATTGTCGCGCAGGACGTCCCAGTGAAACACCTTCCGGCCCGTCCGGTAAGGCTCGTTCAGCGCATTCAGGTAGTGCACGATCACTGCCATCTTGCCGCGATCCAGCGGCACCCGCGCGCAAAAGCGATCCCGTGCGATGTCGATTGCGTAGTCCGTGCCGATGGCAACGTTGTACATGTAGTCCCGCACGGACATGCCCGCGGGTTTGTCCGCGAGCGCCTCGCGATGGTACTCGACGCCATCCAGGATGCCCATTGCCTTGGCTTTCTCCTGGATGTTTGCGTAGCTGGCACGGGTCACCCCTTCGCCCGGCGCAAGGTCGCCGTGATAGAAGAAGTCGCGTCCCTCGGTCGCCGTCCAGTTGGCGTTCCGGTAATGATCGTTGACGCTCAGCCCGACGCCGCGTCCCAGCATCCCCGCCGGTGACTCGTCGCAGAGGGCAAGCACCGGGTAGCCAGCGTCACGCACGCGGCAGGCGCCGTTCAGGTAGAATACCGTGTGGCCGCCGGGGCCGCCGCCCTCGATGTCTACGTCGAAGCCCTTCTTCTTGTTGAACTCGGAAACCGCGCAGTACTCCGCGAAATACGGATAAAATGCGGCATAGACCCGTTCGTCGATCGCAGTGCGCGGCGCCTGGTAATAGGCGTTGATGCAGCCGGGCAACCCGATCACCGCCGTCACCGCCAAGACGAGTTGCCGGAGGCGACCCAGACGACGGATGGCAGCCCCGCCGGCGCTGGTTCTTGTCGATTGCATTGCCGTCACGGCGTCCATCTGGGTCCTCTGGTACTAAGTCCAACCGGTCGATCTGCCGCGGCCCACGCTCAGGATGGCGCCGAACAGCAGGCTCAGACACGCACCGATCGCTACGGTAAGGCCGATACCGTGCAGCACCGGTATGGCGGAGAATGACAGGACACCGAAGCCGACGACGGTACAAAGGTCTGCGATCACCAGCGACGCGACCATGCGGCGCCGTGCCAGGTGATCGGCGTCCGGCAAACGACGCTCGAAGAACAGGCAATAGTTGGAACCGACCGCGGCGACCAGCAGCAGGCCGAACAAGTTGAAGATCGACAGCCGGCCCGCCTCGGTCAGCAGCAGCGCGGCGGTGCAGATCACCGCGGCCGCCAGCGGCAGCAGCACCGCGACGGTGCGCCGGGGCGATCGCAGGCTGATCGACAGCAGCACGACGATAGCAATGCTGCCAGCGAGCGACAGAGTCAGGGCCTCGTGCAGATACGTGCCGAGGAGCCGGTCGGATTCCGCCTTGAGGTCGAGGAGGACAAGCTGCTTGTCATGCATAGCAGCGACCGCCTCGGCGATGGCGCGGCTGTCCGAAACGTCGCGCAGCGGCAGCATGGCAAGCCAGTGATCGGCGGTCCGCACCAGCAGCGAGTCGAGACGAAGCGCGAGGCTGCTGCCGTTCAGGTCCTCGCGCCGCAGCAAGGGTTGCTGGCGTGCCATCGCAACATCCGCCAGGAACGGGGCAAAAATATCGGGGCGGAACGGCGTGCCGTCGACCGCCTGGGCCATGTTCGCCGCGAGCGTCGCCGCGTCCGGCAATGCCGCCTGCCGCGTGCGCTGCGTTACCTGGCTTGGCAACCAGGTACTGGGTGCGTCGAAGCCGGCGATCGCGCCCTTGGCGACAAGCGGTTCGAGCTGGGCGGCGACATGCTCGCTCGCGACCAGCGCGTCCTCGCTGCGCGGCGCCTGCACCGCCAGGAGATAGCGGACGTCAGGGGCGCCGATCTCGCGGCGCAACTGGTCGTCCAGCGATTTTTCCCCGGCGGGCACCGGGCTCATGCTGGACAGCTCGTCGTCCCAATATGGACCATGGTGGAAGGCCAGCGCCATTGCCGCAGCGATCGCCAGACCCAGCACGCCGAAACGCAGCTTCGCGCCGGCGCGGATCAGACCCAGCACCGGGGCGGCGAACACCAGCGACGCGAGCGTGGTAAAGCTGCGCGGCAATAGCGCCGGCAACACAAAGCGCGTCACGGTCAGCGCGACAATGAGACCGATGATGGTGAACAGACCGAGTTGGGCGAAGCCGGTGAAGCTCGACAGCAGCATGACGCTAAAACCGCAGACCGAGGTCAGCATGCCCAACCGGAGAGTCGGCCAGATGCGCGGCAGGGTCGCCGTCGGCGCGGCACCCGGGGCGGTCTGGGTGAGAAGATAAATCGCGTAGTCAACCGCCTCGCCGATCAAGGTCACGCCGAATCCCAGAGTGATGCCGTGCACGAAGCCGAACGCCAGGCTGACCCCGGCAATGCCGGCGATCACCCCGCTCAGCACCGGCAGCAGTCCCAGCACCAGCATGCGGATGGAGCGATAGGCGAACAACAGGATGGCAGCAACCAGCAGCGTGGCGAGCATCGAGAGACGCTTCACGTCCGCCGTCATATGGTCACGGGTCTGCACGGCAAACAACGGCGGTCCGGTTTGGATCAGCCGGGCCTGCGCGGCCTGGGTCTGCATATCCGCGGGGATAGCGCGACGCGCTTTGGCGAACGCGGCATCAATGTGCTGGAGGGCCTGCTCCTGCGCATCGAGGTCGAATCCCTCGGCGACCGTCTGGACCATCAGCAGTGCCCTGCTGGCGTCGGTAGAAATCCAAACGCCGTCGCGTGTCGCCGGATGCGCCTGACCAGCGAAGTCGGCGATCAACCGCAACATCTCGCCGGTCGGGTCGGCCGGGATGCTTGGCTTGGCGACGACGCCCATGTCCGAGCCGAGCAATTGGACATCCGCTTGCAGCGCCGCGTGCAGGGCGGCCGGACTGAAATGCCCCGCCACGACCGCGGGACTCAGAAGATAGCGGTTGTGCCACAGCAGATCGCGGTCCCGCCCAAACGCCGTCTCATCGCCATTGCTGACAATGCCGAACGCCGGATCTGCTCTCAGGGTGCCGGCGATTGCCTTGCTCAGCGCGGCCAGCGTGTCGGGTGGAGCGCCCTCGATCGCCAGCAAAACCATGCGCGAGACGACCCCCTCGTGGAGCTGATCGACCAGTATCTGCTGCGCCGGCGATGGCGCGCGCGGCAGAAAGGCCGACATGTCGGCGGTGAAATTCGTCCGCACGATGACCACGCAGCCGGCAAGCAGCCCAACGAGCCAGAGGGCAATGATGACACGGCGGCCAGGCATCATCTTGCGCGCGTCATTCCGGATCGGGAGTGATGGTCATCTCGGTTCGATCCCCGTCCTGATCCACGGTCTCGACCGCGCGGATGCTGGTTCCGTCGCCGTGGATACGGACCAGCGCCAGCAACTTGCGCAACCGCGGGTCACGCGGCTCGAGTTGCAGCGACCAGTCATCGGCGGTGCCGGCCAGCGTGGGGGTGTAGTAGCGGGACAGCGTTGCCGCGTCTCCGGCGAGAGTGGCGCGGATGCTTTCGACCAGGGCGCCGAGTTCGGGAAATTCGGATAGAGAAATATCGCGCAGCTTGCCGTCCGGTTGCTGCACCGTCAGGTGGTCGCCATTGACGATCAGTTCGGATCGGGCCGGCGCGAGGGTTTCCTTCTGCAACCGGTCCGGTGCGACGTAGGTCAGCCGGCCGGAAGATTGCAGGGGCTGTTTGAGCATCTGCACGAATTTCTGTTCGACGAAGGTTGCAGAAGCGTGGGACACGCTGTGCATATCGGCCATGAGCTGTGCCAATCGCAAGGCCGGCGCTGGCGGATCGGCCGAGACAGCGTGTGGCGCGCCCGCCAGCCCCAGCGCAAGAAGCAGCATCGGCAACCAGAACTGTTCGCCAGGTTGCGAATAAGCGCGTCTCGGGCGAGTCCGGGAAGGTGGGCGAGACGGGGAAGGCAGGGAAGGCCCTTCCCCTCCCGTTGCAGGAGAGACGTGGGGAGACGGATTCGGAGCGCACGCCCCCCTCCCCCCAACCTTGGTCCGCTTCACGGCCCGAGCCCTCACGGGGAGGGGGAGGAAGCCCCCTGACCTCATCGACTTCCCCGTATTACACTGCATCATGCCCAGAAATCGTAGAAGTTGAACCAATTGTACGGCGCACTCCGGCAGTGGTGTTCCAGCCGCTGGACGTAGCGCCGCATGGTATCCTCGATTGGCTCGTCGCTGGGCCTGGCGGAGATTGTCTCGAAGACGATGTCATAGCGCCGGTCGCCGCGATACAAGCCAAGCATCAGCACCACCGGCCGCCCGAGCATCGCCGCCATGCGAAACGGTCCGACGGGAAAGCGCGCCGGCTCCCCGAAGAAAGGTATCCGCGTTCGTCCCTCGCTTTCCAGCGAACGGTCCGCCAGCAGCCCGACAAGATGCCCCTCGTCCAGCCGGTCCCGCACCGCCAGCATCGAGCCTGGCCTGCCCAGACCGATGATCCGCATTGCCAATTCCGGATTGATCGCGTGCAGCACCGCGTTCGTCTTGCGCGCGTTCGCCTGGTACATCACCAGGCTTATCCTGGCGTCCGCCATGTGGTGGCCGACCGCGCGCACCACCTCGAAACTGCCGACATGGGCGCCGAACAGGAAGCAGCCGCCCTGCGCGCGCATGGCGATGATTTCCGCCTCGCCATGCAGGGTGACGTCGAACAGATTGACGCGGCCGTTGAGCAATAGCACGCGATCCAGCAGGCAGGTGGCGAAGCAACGGTAGTGGCGCCAGCGGTCGGATATCGTCGGCCGGCGGCCCAAAGCGCGGGACAACCAGGCCAGCGACGCCGCGCGCGACCGCGGCGAAAACAGGAAAAAATATCCGCAGACAGGTATTAGTAAAGCCTGTCCGGCGGGCCGGCCGATCCGCAATATGATCCAGACGGCGAGCCGGATCAGCGGCTCCGTGCCGCGCTCGCGGCGGGTCGTCCATTCCTCCTGCATCGTGGCCCCGGGCATCACCGGGCCCGCATGCGGATCGTGCCGGACAGCACGCGCTGTTCGGCGATTCCCGTTGCACAGGCGAACGAGATATCGCCGGCTTCCTGCGCATCCCAACGAAGCGTCAGGCGGTCACCGGGGCGCACCGGTTGGAAGAACCTGGCCGAGCGAATCTCGCAACACGTCGCCTCGCCATCCGCGGCAACGATGCGCAGGACCTCGCGCAGCAGCACGGCGCCGGGGACGATCGGATTGCCCGGAAAATGACCATGGGTGGAGGGTTCGTCGGCCCGGACATGCAACTCGGCGGCATGCGCGGCCATCGGCTAACCTCTCACCGCGCTGCCGCGTGCGCTTTCGGCCAACAGGCGCGCGATCTCGTCGCGCGGCAGCTTGCCCAGCGTGTTGCGCGGCAATGCCGGGACGAGATGCAGCGGTCGCGGCAGGAACGCGGCGTCGATTCGCTGGCGCAACTCAGTCAGGATGGCGTCGACGCTGAGGCCGGGCGCAACCGCGAAGGCAACCAGCCGACTGACGGTGTCACCATCGTCATCGGTGGCGACAAAGGCGCCGTCCAGCACACCGTCGATGGCATTCAAATGGTGGTTCAAATGCGCCAGCGAGGCACGTTTGCCGGCGATGTTGACGAGATCGGCGATTCTCCCAAGCAGCAGGAATTGCTCGGGGTTGCGCAGTTCGATGGCGTCCGACAACAGGGTCTCCACCGCGATCGGAATACCGGACGCCCAGGTGCCGGCCGCATCCTGGCGCAGCGTGATGCCGGCGAGGCAGCGCCATTCCTCGTTCTGCGCGGTGCGTCGCGCCGCGATCTGCCCCGCCTCAGAACATCCATAGATTTCGTAGAGCGGCGCGGCAAACCGCACCTCGGCTTCGCGCGCGAGGCTGGCGGACAGTGGCGCGGTGGCCGACAGCAGCATTGCGAGTTGCGGTAACTCGCCTGGCTGCGCCAGCAGGATCCGCAAATGCACCGGCGTGGTTACCAGCAGCCGGGGGTGCGGCGCGGCGGCCAACGCAGCGACGACATCCGCCGGAAAGAATGGCCGCTCCGCATGCAGCACCAGACCGTGTTGCAACGCCAGCATCAGCACGGATTCGAGCCCGTAGCTATGCTGATGCGGCACGGTGCCAAGGCCCGTGGAGCCCGAGGTGAACAGCACCACTGCCGGCTGATCGGCCGCAAAGCGGGGCATTGCGTGTTGCGTGGCGGCGTGAAGCAACGCCGAGGGATATTCGAAAGAGGCGCGACCGGCTGGCGCTGCCGTGTCGGTGAGGCAATAGAGGTCCGGGTAGTCGATCGCGAGTTGTTCGAGCATGTCCGGCGCGTCGTGCGGCGGCAGCAGATTGACCTGACGACGGCAAAGCGCCGCAGCAAAGCCAACGGCGAAGCGATAGCGATCGCGGCAAAGATTGACCACATGGCGGCATGGCGGCAGTTGCGCGGCAAGCGCGGCGACATCACCCAGAAAGGTCTCCACGGTGACCGGACCATCAACGCGCCGGGCGAAGGTGGAACCCGGGCGTGGCGCGGCGAGCAGTGGGAGCCGGGTCATCGGCACGCTATCGGTCGTCACGGACGGGCGCCGTCCTGAGGGTGCGAACGATCCGGACCATGTCGATCAGACGCTCGGGTGGCCGCGCGGCATGACGCCATTGCCGGTAGACGTATTCAGCACATAGCATGACACCGATCAAAGGCAGGTTGCACAGGTTGATGAACAGCGACCATACGTGAAGCGGTGCGAACAGCAGCAACGTGAGCGAACCGACAAGCTGCGCCACAAAGAACCAGCACCAGGCCCAGGTGACGCGGCGGGTATAGCGCACGACCTCGGCTGGCAGGCGACCGCGGGACTTGCGCGCCAGGATGGTTACCACCGCTTCCCGTCCCGGCTGGAGCGAAGCGGCGAACAGCGCCAGCAGCGCGAGATAGGCCATCGCGTGTGGTACCGAGGCGGCGACGACCGGCCCTCCGTCGGTGAAGCGCGAGAGGAGAAGCACGCCGAGGAAGATCGCGCCGCAAGCGCCGACGCGCAGGGCACGCGAGATGACCGATGACAACGCGATCCAGGTCACCAGTACGGCCTGCACGGCAATCAGGATGCCGGCGAGCGTCATTCCATAGTGCATCACCAGGGCGAGATGCGCCGCCACGGGCGCAAGCAATAGCGCGAGGACCAGCATCGCCCCGGTGAGGCGGGATGCCAGGGCGCGCATTCACCCGGGCCGGCGCTGCTGGATGCCGTCGTTCAAGCTGCGCAGCGATTGGAAGATCGTCTCGTTGTTCTCGTCGTCCGCGCTTAGCTGAACGCCGTAGGTCTGCGAGATCGCCAGGGCGAGTTCGAGAATGTCGATCGAATCCAGTCCAAGCCCATCGGCGAACAACGGCGTCCGCGGATCGATCGCGTCAGCCGCGACGTCGAGGTTGAGGGTCCTCACGATAAGTTGAGCCAGCTCGGCTTCCTGAGGTGTTTGGGTAATCAGATCAGGCATCGTTTGTTCCATTGGTCATCGAGTAGCAGCAGACGAGACCCACTTCTATCGTCAGGGATTACACGCGACCATGATAAAGGCGCTGGCTGGAAAACGCCATGCGAGGACCCGGCCTGCCAAGCGGTTCCGACTGCGCTGCCGGGACGGGAGTTCCGGGCTGGCTCGACCGTCGCCGGGGCAAGCATCGCGCGAGGTCCCGCAGCGCGTTGACAGCACACGTCACAACGGAGCCTGGACGACGCGGCGACGCCCATTGGCGAATTTCGTCCGTCGCCACCGATTCGCTTGCGAGCAGTAGAATTACGAGGATGCCGATGTCGGGCATCGCTATCCTGCCGTCCGACGGAGGACCCTGAGCGCAGGGATATCATGGCTGTGATCGAGACTCCGAAAGGTAACCCCGACAGGTATGATTACGACGAAATCGGTGCGGTGCGTCGGCCAACCGGCGTGATGCCAGGGAGGCATGCATTACCCTATGGCCTTGGACCCATCCGATCAATTTTGGGTCAGGACGATTGGCTGGTCGAACTGGGTTTCCCGGATAGGCTGTTCCAGTCGGATATATCCCGCCCGTACGCCTGATGGGGATCATCGAGGCGAAGCAGCATGCGGAAGGCAACAAACGATTCCGCAACGACTGGCGGCGTTCGTCCGTCGCAACCTCCGCGCCGTTGCGCGCGGCGGTCACCCGTTCAAATTCGCCGCAATAGCTCAAGGATTCGCCGGCCGATGATCTGATCTATAATTCCAGGCGCTGGAAAGTTTGACTCTCCGGCGGCGCATTCGTGTCATGGCCGACGCCGGCCAGTCGCCCACGACTTTGCTGCGCGGCACGAAGGAAAGCCGTGGCTGGCCGCCAGCACCGGCCACGATACACTGGGCGCGCTCGCGCGCGCCCAGTGTATTGGTCTCACGGGGGTTGGTGACGATGGACCGCCCCGCTACGTGTATGTAATCCCCGTCCCGCCGTGCCCGTCCGAGCCGATCTGGAACCCGGCCACGTCATAGCTGCCGGACAGGCTGAACGCCGCGCTCTGCGCTCCGTCGGTCACCGTCAGCGTGCCGCCGCTGAACCCCACCGTCGTCGTCCCCTTCACGTACCCCACCGCCGCGGCATCGATCGCGTCGCCGCTGGCGTACCCCGAGATGGTCGAAGCGAAACTCCCCAGCGCCTGCGTCTCCAGCGTGCCGCCCGGATACAGGAACTGCATCGTGCTGCCCGCCCCGGCGCCGTCCACCAGGTCCAGCGTCGCCGCCCCGTCCAGCACGAACGCCCCCGACCCACCCACCGCCTGCCCAAACGCCAGTGTCCCCGACGAGACAACGACCGTCCCGGTATTGTCCATCCCCGCGTTCACGACAGTCGTGATCGTCCCCGAGTTGAACACCGTCCCCGCCCCCGGGCTGCTGAGCGTCCCATCCGTCTCGATATCGAACACCGCCACGTTGTTCAGCACCCCGGCCTGCGTCGCCGCCGCCGCATCCCCGCTGCCCAGCGCGATCGACCCGCCGCTCCACACCAGCGTCCCGGAGTTCTGCAGCGTCAGCCCGCCATCCAACTGCAACGCCCCGCCGATCGCCCCGCCGTCCTCCAGCACCATCGTCCCCGACCCGCTCAGCACCCCGCTCCCCAGCACCGCCGGCCCGTTCACCACCACGATTCCGGCGCTGCGCAGCATCCCGCCGCCACCGCCCGCGCCCACACTCACCGCGTTCGCCTCGACGAACAGGCTCCCCAGCGCCAGCACCCCCGTCCCCGACACCGCCATCGACGTTCCGAACGACGCCCCAGACGCCGCCGACAGATCCAGCGTCCCGCCGGTCACCTGCGTCACCGCCGCGTCGTAGAACCCGCCGGTCACCGTGAACGTCCCGCCCACCCCCGACGCCGCCGTGCCGAACTGCAGCACCGCGCCCGAGCCCTCGATCAGGTGGCCGGCATCCGACGAACCCCCGCCGTTCAGCGACAGCACCCCGCTCAGCGCCTGGATGTAGCCGGTGTTGTCCAGCGCCGCGTCCACATCGACCGCGCCGCCCCCGGCATACACCGCCATCACCCCGGCGTTC
>JBEKNT010000405.1:0-6210 GCA_049522565.1 Acetobacteraceae bacterium | reverse complement strand
CTATCGCGGCACCACGGCTGCATAGATGGCCGGGTCAAGCCCGGCCATGACGAGGGGAGCGACGGCGCGAACCAACCGAGAGTCAATCGTTCAATTGGCTGCTGTCAGTCGTTGGTGTCTGGCCGTCACCGCGAGTCGTGCGTGCCTGGCCGTTACCGCGGTCCGCTTGGCGCCCATCCTGTCGGTCATTGCGACTCCCCCGACGACGACGCACTCTCCGCCGGGGATTCGTCGCGGCGCTCGTCGCAACGATACGCGACAAGGGAAACACGCCCGCATGGACGACCGTGACATGACAGAAACAAAACTGGCATGGCCCCGGCTGGGCCTGCTCTGGCTGCTCGGCATCAACCTTCGCCTGACGATCCTCGCGGTGCCGCCGGTGCTGCCGCTGATCCATCGCGACCTGCATCTGAACGAGAAGATGGTGGCAGCGCTGACCGGCCTGCCGGTGCTGCTGTTCGGCATCGCCGCCGTGCCGGGATCGCTGCTGATCGCGCGGATCGGCGCGCGCCGGGCAGCGGTCGCCGGGGTCCTGCTCGTCGCCTGCGGCTCCGCGCTGCGCGGGGTCGGACCGTCGGTGCCGATGCTTTTCGCAATGACAGCGGTGATGGGTGCCGGTGTGGCGGTGATGCAGCCCGCGTTGCCGACGCTGGTGGGAACCTGGTTCGCGGCGCGCGTCCCGCTCGCCACCGCGGTCTATGCCAACGGCCTCCTGATCGGCGAGACGTTGCCGGCGAGCCTCACCATTCCGTTCGTGCTGCCACTCATGGCCGGAAGCTGGCGGGCAAGCTTCGTGTGGTGGAGCGCACCCGTGCTGGCAACCGCGTTCCTGGTGCTGTGCTTCACACCGCATGTCGAGCCGCATCCCGGTCGTGCGCGAGCGCGCTGGTGGCCGGATTGGCATCGCCTGCACACCTGGCAGCTCGGCTTCATGCTGGGTGGCGGTTCTGCGCTGTATTTCGGATGCAACGCCTTCCTGCCCGACTACTTGCACGCGATCGGACGCGCCGATCTGCTCAATGCGGGACTGACGGCGCTCAACACCGGCCAACTTCCGGCCTCGTTCCTCATCATGCTGATCGGCCGCCGCCTGGTGGGGCGCAAAGCGCCGTTCATTGTCATGTCGCTGGTGGGGCTGGCGAGCCTTGGCGGCCTGCTGGTTCGGTCAGCGCCGGTGATCATCGCCGCAGCCGGAATGATCGGCTTCGCCGCGGCCTTCACGCTGATCCTGGCGCTCGCGCTGCCGCCATTGCTGGCGCGGCAGGATGACGTGCATCGGTTGGCGGCGGGCATGCTTGCACTGGGCTATACCATCACGTTCGTCGTGCCCTATCTCGCCGGCGCGGTGTGGGACGCGACGCACATCTCGCAAGCGGCGCTGCTACCGGGCGTGGTTGGGGCGCTGATCGTGGTCGCGATGGCGTCCACGTTCCGGCTGGAACGGCAGGCGTAGAGCCGGCTCATGCCGCCCGGAGCGACCACGCCAGCGCCGGGTGCAAAGCGGAGCGGCGTCGGTTCAACGCCCAGTTGCTGTATTCGTAACCCGGCGCGAAGGTCTGCAAGCTCCCGATGCCTCACGCCAGCATCGTCATTGCCCTTGGTCCATCGGCGGGACCTCCGGCCATGACGATGCGCGCGTCGGGCGATCGGGGGCGCCGCCCGTTCAGAAACTCAGCGGCTCCTGCACCAGCGGCGTCCAACGGGCGTTCTTCACCACCGACAGGAACGATTGGCTGGACGCGTGATGGCTGGTCGGGCTCATCGACAGCGGCGGGCCGTTGAACACGTCGTGCCAGTCCTTCGTGCTCTCCATCGCGTTGGTGAAGCTGTCCAGCGTCAGGTTGCGGCCGGCCTTCTGTAGCACCGCGGTGATGAAGGTGCCGGCGGTGTAGCCGGCTTCGCCCAGGTAGTTGATGTCGAACCCGTAGGTCTTCTTATAACGCTCGGCGAGGGCGTGTACCGCCGGGCGCGGATCGTCGGGATAGGCGTAGAGCGCCGGTGCCATCGAATAGAATCCCTCGGCCGGTCCGCCGGGCGCTTCCGCGACCGCGGTGGAATAGCATGCGAAATTGCCGAGGAAATCGACGTCCCAGCCCATCTTGCGCGCCGTCTGCAGGATGATGGTGGTGTCCTTGACGATGGTGCCCATGATGATGAGGTCGCAGCCGGCGTCACGCAGTTTCGCCACCGAGGCGTTGAAGTCGGTGTCGGTCGGCTTGTGCGCGGTGCCGCCGGCCATCTTCATGCCCATCGCCTCGGTCTGTGCTTGCGCGCCGGCCAGCACGTCACGGCCGTAATCACTGTCCTGGATCATCGAGCCGATGTGCTTCTTGCCCTTGTTCTCGACGAACCACTTCACGCCGGCGCGCATCTGGTCATAGTACGAGGCAAACTGGCCGTATTTCAGCTTGTTGAACGGCTCGTACATCGAGCGTGCGCAGGTCAGCGGGAACACGTTGGGCACGTTCTTTTCGAACATCATCGGCATCACCGCTTCGTTCATCGGTGTGCCGCCATTGGCCACTGCGAAAAAGATGTTGTCGCGATTGAGCAATTTATTCATCGCCTGAACGCCTTTGGGGACCATGTATTCGTTGTCCTCGATGACGTAGCGGATCTTGCGGCCGTTGATGCCGCCCTTGGCATTGGCGTCTTCGAACGCCATGCGGATGGCGTTGGCATTGTTGACGCCCTGCACGGCGGTTACGCCGGACAGGTCGGTCATGGTGCCGATGATGATTTCGGTATCGGAGACGCCGCGGGTGGCGTCGGCAGCGCGGCCGATGATGGCGGGGGTGAATAGCGTGGCGGCAGCACCGGTCAGGACGTGCCGGCGCGAAAACCTACGGCGTGACGTCATCTTGTAGCCTCCCTTGAGCGGCCGGGCTCTTCCGGCCGGCGTCTTGCTTGCTTTGGGCGGACGAGTGCCCGCCGGGGGAGCCTAGCGCATTGGCGGGGAGGTGCCAGCAGGAATTCGGCGACATGCGTCTGAACCGCGCCGGCCACGATCGGCCGGCCGGCTTGCTTTAGGACGCGCGGGGAAACAAGTGCTTCAAGCGGCCCCGTGGCAACAACCGTGTCATGGCCTGCGCCGGCCATGCCACGGGTGTTGCGATCCGCCCGTCAATGAATCGGTTATTGCTCGGGAACCCTTAACGGCCGTCCTGACGATCGGCTCTTCGCTGGTTCGCACCAACCGCTGCAACTGTCATGGCCCGGCTTGACCCGGCCATTTGTCGCGGCAGCAAAGCTGCATGGATGGGTCGGGGCCGGCGATGACGGTTGGGGTGGCCCGTGCGCACGTGTAACGTTCGGACGGTTGGCCGAGTCGTTGCCGGGATCGGGCGGTGACGGGTGCACGAGCGGCGAACGCAGGGCACGGAAAGGTCGTTCTGCGCGCCAGGTCTGCGATTGGCGTCGGGGCTCTGTCGGGGTGGTTCCGGCTCGTGTATGCCCTGCTGGCTGCACGCGTCGATTGCATGCAGCAAATGGCCGCCCCACCCTACAGTCGTATCAAAAGCTGCCGATGATACCTGAAACTTGATGTAACATCGCATTCAGGTCAGGTTACGATCATAGTCGCGCAGCGATATGCCTGAAAACCCAATTGACACATGGATTAATGCCAAATTACAAACGGAGAAGCGCTCTGGAGAGACGGTGATGACGACGCGAACCTGGACCGGTGGAAGCGGCGACTGGTATTCCGCGGCCCTGTGGACCACGTCGCTCGACGCGAGCGGCACGCCCGTTCCAGGCGATATCGCGTTCATCAACAGCGGCACGGTCGCCATCAGTGGCGCCGAGGAAGCCACGAACGGCTTTCCGCTCGATGCGGTGCAGGTGACGCTCGGCGCCGCAACCTCGCTCAGCCCGGCGGTCATCGCCGCCACCGACGCGACCTTTGGCCAGAATTTCAAAATCGTCAGCAGCAGCACCGCCGCCTATGCCGGGTTGGACACGACCGGGCCGACCGGCTTTTCGGGCACCATCCTGGCCAGTGCTGCCAACGGCACGTTCAGCATAGACGCCACCGCCGCCGACGGCACGCAAGCCGCGGCCTTCGTCCTGCTGCACGGTGGCCTGATCGACGTGTCCGGCGGCGACGATCTCATCCTGACCGGATCGATGATCGCCGACACCAGCATGACCATCGCCGCCGGCAGCACGTTCACCAATGACGGGATAGATCGTGTCTTCGCCGGAACCAGTTTCATTGCTCCCACTGCCACGCTGACCGGCACCGGCACGTTCGAGGCCGGTCCCGGCGCGACGCTGGAATTCGAAAGCGCGGTGCCAACCACGCAAACGATCACCTTTGGCGAGGCCGGCCGACTGGATCTCTCGGCGCCGTCCAGCTTCGCCGGCCAGATCACGTCGTTCGTGCTCAGCGACACGATCGACCTGCTGAACACCGTGGCGAATTATGCGTCATACGACGCCGGCTCCGGACTGCTGACGATCGAGAACAGCGGCGCGACGATCGCGGTGCTGTCGATGCAGGGGCCGGCATCGAGCCTGATGTTGAATACCGGCTCGGATGGCGCCGGCGGCACGCTGATCACCTATCCCGGTTCCGCGTCGCGCACGTCGTATGAGATCGACACGGCCGCCCAGGCGGTGCAGGCCAACGTCGTCAACCAGACCATGACCACCGCGGCGGGCGCGCCGATCCTGGGCACCGGCATCACCATCGGCATCATGTCCGACAGCTTCAATGCGACGCTGAACGGCGTGGTGGATCCGGCCGATACCGCCGCATCGCTGGGTTATCTGCCGGAGACGGGGGGCGGCACGTCAGCCGTTGATGTGCTGCAGGACTCCACGATAGCCGGTGTGGAAAACGAAGGGCTGGCGATGGCCGAGCTGGTTCACCAGATCGCGCCCGGCGCCGCCATCGACTTCTATACGGCGGAAGGCGGCCAGGCGAGTTTCGCGCAGGGCGTCACGGCCCTGGTGCAGGCCGGCGCCAACATCATCGTGGACGACTGGTCTTTTTCGAACGTGCCGTTCTACCAGATCGCCGGTCCGGTCGATACCGCGGTCGAGAATGCCATTTCCGCCGGTGTCGATTACTTTACCGCGGCCTCGAATTACGGCGAGGCCTACTATGAAAGCACGTGGCAACCCGAAGCGACGCAGCTTGTCCTGCAAGCCGGCCAGCCGCCACAGACCGTCACGGCACAGCAGTTCAGCAACGGCACGGAGCTGCAGACCATATCGGTGCCGGGCAGCATTGCCACGACGATCGAGCTGCAATGGGATGCCGCCTGGCCGGCGCCAGGCACCAGCGTGCCCGATCCGGTCGCCATGGCGCTGTACTCAACCAGCGGCAGTCTCGTGGCAACGTCGGGCCAGGTGTTTGCCGGCTCGGGTTACGATTACGTCCCCGAAATTGCCCTGACGATACCGGTCGCGTCCGCCGCCACACAATATGAGTTGGCGATCTACCAGACCGGCACAGCGTCAGTTCCGCAATTCAAGTACATCCTGTTCGGCACACCGGGGACGGTCGTCGTCAGCAGTGCCTCGCTCGACGATGGCAGCACCGTGTCGGCGCAGGATCCGGGCGGCACGATCGACGATTCGGCGGCGGGCCAAGGGTCGGGCACGGTGCACGGGCAGGAACTGGTGCCTGGTGTGAACACCGTCGGCGCGGCGTACTGGTCGACCTCGCCGGCCTTTGGGGTTTCGCCCGACTGGACGGAATACTTTTCCAGTGTCGGGCCAGGGGAGCTCTTGTTCGACCAGAATGGCAACGCCATCGCCACGCCCGGGTCGGACGGCAAGGTGGATTTCGTCGCGCCGGACGGGGTGCAGACGTCGGTGCCGAATTTCCAGGCGTTCTACGGCACCTCGGCCGCCGCCCCGGATGCGGCTGCCGTCGCGGCGCTGATGTTGCAGGCCGACCCAAGCCTGACCACGTCGCAGGTCACCAGCCTTTTGGAACAATCTGCGGTGGATATGGGGCTGCCGTCCGCCGAGCAGGGGGCGGGGCTGATCCAGGCCACCACCGCGGTGCAACTCGCGCTTGACGAGGCAGCCTTGTGCTTCTGCGCCGGCACGCTGATTGCCACGCCGGACGGCGACGTGCCGGTGGAGCGCTTGTCGGTCGGCGACCATGCGCTGACCCTGCGCGGCGAGGCGCGGCCGATCGTCTGGATCGGCACTGGCAAGGTCATGGTCGCTCGTGGGCGGCGGTCGGCC
>JBEKNT010000404.1:0-6236 GCA_049522565.1 Acetobacteraceae bacterium | reverse complement strand
GTTCGCCTCGTATTTCCGTGTCTCGCCCGCCGTGTGCGGTGTGATCAACACATTCGCCAGCCCCCACAACGGTGAGTCGGCAGGCGGCGGCTCCGGATCGGTCGTGTCCACCGCCGCGCCCGCCAGCCGGCCCTCGCGCAGCGCCGCGACCAGGTCCGCCTCTACCACGCAGGGGCCACGCGCCACGTTCACCACGCATGCGCCCGGCGGCAGCAATCCCAGCGCCCGCGCGTCGATCACACCGCGCGTTGCATCGGTCAGCGGACAGGTCAGCGCGACGAAATCGGCGCGCGGCAGGAACTCCGGCAGCGCCGCCAGGGCGTGCACCGCATCCGCGGCGCCGCGCCCCGCGGCCGGATCGCGACGGAACCCGACCACCTGCATGTCGAACGCCTTGGCGAGCTGCGCCAGCCGCCCGCCGATGCGGCCCAGCCCGACGATCAGCAGCGTTTTGCCGCCCAGTTCGTCCTCGCGCTGCGTCAGGTCGCTGATCATGCCGCGCCAGACCCGGGCTGACTGGTTGTCGCGCGCCTCCGGCAGCCGCCGCGCCAGCGCCAGGATCAGCGCCAGCGCATGCTCTGCTACGGCGCGCGCGTTCACGCCGGCCGCACTCGCCAGCCGGATGCCCCGCCCGGCCAGCTTGTGCTTGTCGAATTGGTCGGTGCCGGAGCCGATCGACTGGACGAAGCGCAGCTTGCCGCCCCGCGCAATCAGCCCGTTGTGCCACAGGCCGGAGACCACCAGCACGTCCGCCTCGCCGATCCGCTGGTCCAGCGCGGCGCGGTCGCGCAACTCGAAATTGGCGATGCCGGTGCCCAGCGCATCGAACGTCGCCTTCATCTGATAAGCGGCATGGGCAAAGCAGATGGTAAGCTGGTCCTTGGGTGGCAGCATGGCGATGATTTTCCCACTCCCCTGCAACGGGAGAGGCTAGGGTGAGGGTGCAGCGTGCCGCGCGCAACACCCGCACGGCTGGACCCGGGATCGATCCGCCGGTCCAGCAACTGGGATGCGACCCGAACGGCCCCGGCCAGTGCGCTGATCCTGACCGTTCGGCCCCGAGCCAACGCCGCCATTGCGCGCCAAGCCAACCATCTACCCCGAGATAGAGCACCAACGCACGCGGGAGATTGCTTCGCTTCGCTCGCAATGCCAGACGCTGGAAGCGTCAGCGTCCGTGCGCTAGGCCGGTATCGGCCAGCGCTCGAGATACGACAGGTAATCCGGCTCGACGTCGATGTGCAGCGTTGCCAGGATCCGGACGACGCCGCAATAAAACGCCACCGCGATGATCAGATCGACCAACTGCTCATTGCCCAGCTCAGACTGGAGGGATTTGAAGATGGCCTCGGACACGGCGCCATCATTGGTAATCTCGCGTGCGGCTTGCAACACCATCCGGGTCAGCGAGTCGAGCGAGGTCGGCTTGCCTGCGGTGTCGTCGATCAACGCCTGGATGTCGGCGTCACTGACGCCAAACCGGGGACCCAACGCGACGTGGTGTACCCACTCATAGGGCGCGCGCGCAAGCCAACCGACCTGCAGGATGGCCAGCTCTCGCAGGCGGGCATTGAGCTTGCTGCCTGACAGGATGTAGCCGCCAAGCACGTTGAACGCCCGCGCACCTTTGGGCGAGTTCGCGATCGCCTTGAAAATCGACAGCGGGAACGGAATCACGTCCCGCTCGGACTCGGGAAGGTCGGATTTTTCGAGATAGGGAACGCGGGCCATTGCATGTGCTCCGGTTCGGACATCGGGGGAGCCGAGTGTTCCGACTCTGACGGATCGATCCCACCGATCGCCACGATCGTCATGGCGGGCAAAGGCCCGTCATGCACGATTTTGCCGCCCGCGGCGGGGCAAGTCGTGGATGCCGACCGGAGCCTGCCGCCGGGCGCTTGACCCGGTGGTCGGCATGACGGGCTGCGGCGCTCGTGGCCAGTCCCCAGGGATCGAAACGTCAGGATCGCAACACGAGCATGCGAAACCGCGTGCGGCATTGATGTGGATCAAAACATCGCCGCAGCGTCCGATAGGCGACCCCGATGCAGGAGCACGACACGATAACACGCCGCGTTGCCGATCAATTCGGAAGAGTGTCGGGTTGACGTTGCGTCGTCTAATTCCCGCACGGGGAGACGACGATGCGGTCGCTACGACCGCAGCAGGGTCATCAGCAGCGCGAACAGCAGCAGCGCGGCGCCTTGCAGGATCACCCGCCACTGCATCAGCTTGTTGGACCGTCGTGGGTCGCCGCCGCCCCGCACCAGCCCGACCATGCCGGCGACCAGCACACCCAGCGTAGCGAACATCAGCAGCGCGATCAGCACGGTCAGGAAGCTCTTCATCCCCCCAGAATAGGCGACCCGCAGCGCCGGCGCACCCCCCGCGCCACGATCGCGGTGCACCACAGTCCTGCCGTCGTTCGGGTTGACCCTGCGCCACCGTTTGTGGTCGGAGCGCCCGGATGAGAGCCCTGCTGATCGGCCTGGTCCTGCTGCTGCTGGTGCCATGCCACGTCCTGGCCCAGCCGCCGCCTGCTTCCCCCGCCCCCGCGCTGACGGCAGCGCAGGCACGGGCGGCGCTCGATGTGTTGAACGACGCGAAGAAGCGTGCCGAGGTCACCGCGACGCTGGAGGCGATCGCCAAGGCCCAGCCCGCCCCGGCCGAGCCAGCGGCGACCCCGACCCCTGGTTCGACCGCCGTCGCAGCCAAGCCTCCGGCAAGCAAAACCCCGGCCGAGGGCCTGCCGCAGCTCGCCCCCAACAGCCTTGGCGCCCAGATGCTGGTCGGCGCCGAGAACTTCCTCAACCACATCTCCAGCGAGGCGGCCGACGCCGCCCATGCCATGCAGAGCCTGCCGTTGCTCTGGGGTTGGATGGTGGTCATGGCGACGAATTCCTGGGCCCGGGACATCCTGCTGGACGTCGCCTGGCGGGTCGCCGTGGCGCTGCTGTGTGGGCTGGCGGTCGAGTTCGCGCTGCGTTTCGCCATCCGGCGTCCCATCGCGGCCTTGGAAGCGCTGGCCCCGGCCGGCGCTCCGCCACCCGCCATGCCAGACGGGGCGGCCGAGGAAACGCCGCAAGGACCCGAGACACCGGCCAACGAGACGCCGGAGGAGGAACCCGAGGACGCGGCCGGCGAGGAACCTGAACACCCAGCCGGCGAACCCACGCCGGAACCGCAGCCAGCCGGCGGCAACGCGGTCGAACGCGCCGAGGCCGGCGATATCGAGCCGCCGCTGCGCCGCCGTCGCCGGCTCCCGGCCTGGGTTCTGCTGCGCCGCGTGCCACTGGTGTTGGCACGGCTGGTCCTGGACCTCATTCCGGTGCTCGGCTTCGTGGTGGTCGGGCATCTGGTCGCCGGCAGTAGCGTCGGCGGCAACCCGAGCAGTCGGCTGGTCATGCTCGCCGTGGTGGACGCTTATGCGCTCTGCAACGCTCTGCTCTGCGTAGTTCGCATGTTGCTCTCGCCCAGTGCCGCGCGGTTGCGGCTGTTCCATCTGCCCGACACGCTGGCCGCCTACCTGATGCGCTGGACCCGCCGCCTCGTCATCATCGCGGTGTTCGGCTACGCGATCGGCGAGGTCGGGCTGCTGCTGGGCCTGTCCGACGTTGCGCATGAGGGGCTGCAGAAGGCCACCGGCTTCGTGCTGCATGCCTGCCTCGCCATCATCGTGTTGCAGAATCGTCGCGCGGTGCGACGCCGGTTGCGCGCGCCGCCCGGCGCGACCGGCACTGCCGCATGGCTGCGCAATGCGCTTGCCTCGGTGTGGCACTGGATCGCTTTGTTCTTCATCGTCGCCATCTGGTTGGTCTGGGCGGTGGAGATTCCCGACGGCTTCACCCGCCTGCTGCATTTCTGCATCGTCACGGCGCTGCTGCTGATCGGCGCGCGGCTGCTGCTGATCCTGCTGGACGGCTCGCTCGACCGTGCGCTGAGCGTGCCGCCGGCGACCGCGGAACGCTATCCCGGCCTGGAGGCGCGGCTGCGGCTGTACCATCCCGCCCTGAGCGCGCTGCTGCGTGCCGCGGTCTACATGCTGTGCGTTCTGGCGCTGCTGCAACTCTACGGCTTCGGCGCCTTCACCTGGTTTGGCGAGAGCGAACTCGGCCATCGCGTCGGCTCCGCCCTCGGCACGCTTCTGGTCACGCTGCTGCTGGCCTTCGCCGCCTGGGAAGCGGCCAATGCGGCGATCCAGCGGCATCTGGCGAAACTCGCCAAAGACCAGCAACTGGCGCGCTCGGCCCGGTTGCGCACGCTGCTGCCGCTGATGCGGTCGGCGCTGATGATCACCATCCTGGTGGTCGCCGGGATGATGGTGCTGTCGGAAATCGGCGTGAACATCGCGCCGCTGCTGGCCGGTGCCGGCATCATCGGCGTGGCGATCGGCTTCGGCTCGCAGAAGCTGGTACAGGACCTGATCACCGGCATCTTCCTGCTGCTGGAAAACGCCATGCAGGTCGGCGACACCGTCACCGTGGCCGGCCTGACCGGCACCGTGGAGGCGCTGTCGGTGCGCACCATCCGGCTGCGCGCCGGCGACGGCTCGGTGTACATCATCCCGTTCAGCGCGGTGACCACGGTGAACAACGCGAACCGTGGCCTGGGCAACGCGCCGGTCAGCGTCACCGTTGACTACCAGGAGGACACCGACCGCGTCGCCGCGGTGCTGACCGAGATCGTCGCCGGCATGCGCGCCGAACCCGCCTTCGCCAGCCAGATGCTGAGCGACTTGCAGCTTTGGGGCGTGGACAAGGTGGACGGTGCGGAGGCGACGATCGTCGGCCAAATGGTCTGCACCGATTCGGGCCGGTGGTCCGTGCAGCGCGAATTCAATCGACGCATGAAGCAGCGGTTCCAGGAGCTTGGCATCCGGCTCTATAACCCGATGCGCAGCGTCGCCGTGACGCTACCTGCCGCTGCGCCATCCGCCGGGCCGCCGCACCAGCCCCAATCTGGGGAGACCCGGGCCGGGCCACCGCCTGGAACCGCCGAGAAGGACCAGGCGCATGAGCAATCCCGAGCCGCTGACTGAGACGATCCGCGAGGCCGGGTTCGCCTTCGTGCACGCGGCCGAGATGCGCGCGGCGTTGCGACGTGCCGGCTCGCTGGAGGATTTTCCCCCGTTCGCGGCGAGTTGGGACGATCTCGGCCTCGACACCTACATGGCGGATGGCGGCCGCTACCGGAAGCGGCGCTTCGCCGTGTTCGGCGCGCGCGCCGGCGCGGCGGCGATCGAGCGCAAGCCGCACCAGCCGCACTACCAGAGCCGCGACTACAACACGCTGAACGGCGGCATCGAGCGGTGGTTCTCGCCGATCCTGCCGGAGATCGGCGCCGGCGCGACCATGACCACCGTGCTGCATTTCTGCCGCGGCCTGTTCGACCGCCTGTCGGGACCGCAGGACTGGCATATCGAGCTGCACCAGTTCCGCATCGAGGCGCGGCGCGGCGTGGCAGGCCGTCCCACGCCGGAGGGGCGGCATCGCGACGGGGTGGACCATGTGCTGGTGCTGCTGGTCGGCCGGCGCAACGTGCAAAGCGGCATGACGACGATCCACGACCTGGACGGCCGCACGCTGGGCAGCTTCACGCTGACCGAACCGCTGGATGCGGCGCTGGTGGACGACCGCCGGGTGATGCACGGCGTCACTCCGGTGGAACCGGTCGATCCGCGCGAGCCGGGCTTCCGCGATGTCCTGGTGGTGACGTTCCGCGGCGAGGCGGACTGATCCGGGTCTGCGACGTAGTTGACCACCGGTAGCGTCGCATCGGCGTCTCGCGGTCCCGCGTTCGTCTCGCAGTCCCGCAGGGCGGAGGATGACGCATGAGATGGGACGGGTGACGCCATCGCCGGCATGGGCGTTGGGGTTCGCGATGCCTGGCGGCGACACCGGTTTTGGCGGGGCCGGCCGGGTGACCTCGGGGTTCTTGGCGCGGGGATCACCCGGGGGCGTCTCGCGGTCGTCTCGTTTCGTTGTATGCGAGAATGCGTCCCATGCAGCGGGACTCGGCAGCAACCGGACCTGGGCCGGAAGCGGGCCGTGGCGGTCCACCCTGAGGGGCTGGCGCAAGGGACGACGCTGCATCGGGCTGCGGCGTTCCTCACGTTGCATGGACCTCTCACCCTTTCGGTCAAGCCGAAAAGCGCAGTCGGCTGGTTTTGGGCGCTGCTGGAGATGCTGGGCGGCTGCATGGAGGACCCGCAGCCGGTGTCGCGCGCGGTGCGCCGA
>JBEKNT010000403.1:0-6293 GCA_049522565.1 Acetobacteraceae bacterium | reverse complement strand
GCTGCCCAGATCACTGACCCGGATCGCGGCGCCGTCGTGATAGCCGACCACGAGCTGATTCCATGGCGCCACCTCCAGGATCTGGTCGTTGGCGTTGACGGTGAGATTCTGCAGAGGTCCTTTGAGCGCGCCCTTCGGGGCATTGACGGTGCTGGCGACGATCTGGGCGCGGACGTTGTCGATCTGCAGGCCCATGGCCGCGACCTTGCGGGGATCGATCCGGATGCGAACGGCGGGCTTCTGCTGTCCGCCCAGTGTGACAAGGCCCACCCCGACGATCCGCGAGATCTGCTGCGACAGGATAATGTCGGCATAGTCGTCGACCTGCGCGAGCGTCAGGGAGTCGGAGCTGAGCGACAGGATCATGATCGGCGAGTCGGACGGATTGACCTCGCGCAGGGTGGGCGCGCTCGGGAGGTTGCTGGGCAACTGAGCGCTCGCCGCAGTGATCGCTGCCTGGATTTGCTCGAAGTCGACGTTGATGTCCTGCGTCAGCTCGAACTGCAAGGTGATGCTGGTCGCACCCAGCGAACTTACCGAGGTCATCTGGCTGATGCCGGGAATCAGCGAAAACTGCCGCTCGAGCGGCGTGGCGACGTTCGAGGCCATGGTCTCAGGGCTCGCCCCGGGCAGCGTGACGCTCACCTGAACGGTCGGAAAGTCCACGTTCGGCAACGCTGCCACGGGCAGGTTGACATAGCCAACGAGCCCCACCAGCAGGAACGCGGTCGCGATCAGGGTGGTCGCGACCGGACGATGGATGAAGGGGCTCGAGAGGCTCATCGTGTGGCCGAACTTTGGGCAGCCGGTGTTTGGGGCGGCGGAGTTTGGGTTGGCGGAATCGCGGCTGCCGGTGTCTGCGCTGCCGGTGTCTGGGCTGCCGGTGTCTGCGCTGCCGGTGTCTGCGCTGCCGGCGTTTGGACCGCCGGCGTCTGGGTTGGCGGTGTCTGCGCCGCCGGAGTTTGGGTGGTCGGAGTTTGGGTTGGCGGCGTTTGGGCGGGCGAGGTCGCCGGCGCGGGTGCGGCGACTTTGACCAGCGTTCCCGCGCTCAAGCTCATCTGTCCGTCGGTGACCACGATCTCGCCAGTCTGAAGACCGGCGGTGATGACCGCCGTCGTGCCCTCGGTCGGGCCGACCTTGATCGGCTGCATCGACACTGTCTGGTTGGCCCCCACCACATAGGCGAAGGGACCGGTCGGCCCCACGTTCACCGCTGCCGCGGGAATCGTAATGGCTTTCGAGAGGGTCTGGAGCGTCAGCTTCACATTGACGAACTGGCCCGGCAGAAGAAGGTCGCCGGTATTGTCGAAGCGCGCCTTCATCTTGACGGTGCCGGTCGTGGGATCGACCCGATTGTCGGCGATGCTCAGTTGCCCCATCCCCAGCGAGGCGCCGGTATCCTGGCTCAGCGCCTGCGTCGCCAAGGGCTTGCGAAAGCCGTTGGAAACCTCCGACAGGCGCTGATAGTCGCCTTGGGGAACTGAAAAAATCACCGCGATCGGTTCGATCTGATTGACAACGACGATGCCGACCGGGCTGGTCGTGCTGCCGGTCAAGCCGCTCGTGGTGCTGGTCGATGAGCCCGTGGTCACGTAATTGCCCGGGTCGAGCAAACGCAGACCGACGCGCCCGTCGATCGGCGAGGTGATGCGGCACCAGTTGAGGTTGACCTGAGCGGTGGCCACGACGCCCTGGTCGAGCAAGACGATGCCCTCGTCCTGCTTCACCAGTGCGACCTGGTCGTCATAGGTTTGCCTGGAGATCGAGTCCTGTCTTGTCAGCGTGGCATAGCGCGCGAGATCGACGCGCGCGCCGGCGAGCAATGCCTGGTCGCGTTCGAGCGTCCCCTGCGCCTGGGTGAGCGCCGCCTGGTAGGGCGCGGGATCGATCTGGGCCAGGAGCTGACCCGCCTTGACGTTGGTTCCCTCGACGAAATCGACGCCGAGGAGGATACCGCTGACCTGCGCGAGGATTGTATCGCTCGTCCAGGCCTGAGCGGCGCCCAGTGCGGTGATGGAAACCGGAACGTCCTGAGCCGTGACCGTGGCGACCGCAACGGAGACCGGTTGCGGCTTGGCCGGCGCGGCGGGTTTCTTGTGGAAAACGAACCACGCGAGGAGGGCGACGGCCACGACGCTCAAGGCCACAAAAACCCAACGAAGCCGCCGATGCGGCTTCGAGGTATTTTGGGGTGCAAGCGACAGTTCGTTCATCGGCGACAGTTCATTCATCAGATGGTCGTTTCCCGCTAAGCGGTGCAGGAGCTGTGAATACGTAGCCCACAACAGTGATCACAAGAGTCCGGTGGCGGAGAGATACTCATCCACAGCGGACTGTGACCGAAAGGGGGGCCCGCTGCCATCTGCTGGTTGCTCACGCCGAAATCATCCTCCGGCAGGGTGAACAACACCGAGATCGGCGAGGGAATCGCGGTGTTGAGAAGCTGGATCCTGGCGAAGTCGATCTGCGCCTGATCGTTGGCGACCGTCGCGACGTCCTGCGCGACCAGCGCGATCTGTGTGTCGCGCTGCTGCGCTGCGATCGAGTCCTGCGCGGCCAGCTTCTGGTAGCGCTGCAGATCGAGCCTGGCATCGGCGAGCAACGCTTCGTCGTGCGCCTTGGCGGCGACCACCTGGTCGAGCTGTGCCTGGTAAGGCCGCGGGTCGATCTGGGCGAGCAGATCGCCGGCCTTCACGTCCTGCCCCTCGACGAAGACGACCTTGGCCAGTGTCCCTTTGACGCGAACATGGATGGTCACGGCGTTGTAGGCCTTCACAGTGCCGAGCCCGGTGAGATAGACCGGCACGTCGCCCGCCTGCGCCACCGCGGCAACCACCGGTGTCGGGGGAGCCGGCTTGCAGGATTGGCCACAAGCCGACCCCAGCCAGGCACGGCAAAACGGCCCCCAGCAACCACCGGAGCCGACGCCCGGAGCGCTGGGGACCGCCGACGGCGGCTGGCGCGACATGGATACCTAGGTTGGGCATGTTGCATCCGTGCCCTGTCACGCACCGGCGAATCCAAGGGAATTGCTAGTCGGGTTTGCTACCATCGCTCCCCGCTGTTGCTCTGTGTTGGATCGTCACGTGCCACCGTCAGATCCTGCTCAGCGAATGGAAATCCTGGCCTCCCCACGGGACTTGAAGGACGGGGCTTCGGCTTGCCATGCGTCGCGTACCGCCCCTCATGCCATGGGGTTCAATCAGCATGTGCGGACGACGTCCCGGGCGGGCTGACCGCCCGCCAGGACGACCGCTTCACCATACCGATCAGCAGCGGCAGGCCGGTAAACACCACGGTGCCACCCACCACCAGCCAGACGTACAGCGCCGGGCTGCCCACCGGGAGTTGGGTTGGCGGAAAGAACCCGACGAGAAAAGCGAACGCCACGCCGGCGAACCCCACACCGGAGATGCACCACATGCCAATCGTTCCGCCCGGCACGCGATAGCTGCGCTTCAGGTCGGGTTGCGAATAGCGCAGCCGGATCGCCGCGGCGTACATCAGCATATACATGATCAGGTAAAGCGTGATCGTGACGGCGCTAAGCAGGAAGAACGCCACGCTGACGTTGGTCATCACGAAATAGGTCAGCGCGAGGACTGTCACGATCAAACCCTGCACGATCAGGATGCTGATCTGCACGCCGTTCTTGTTGACCTTCGCCAGGAACGGAGGAATTTCGCCCTCCTGCGCGGTCCACAGCAGGCCCCGGCTGGGGCCGCTGATCCACGACATCACGCCGCCGATCCCGCCGAACGCCAGCAGGACACAAACCAACGGCGTCGCCCAGTCGATCCCGAAGCGCGTGAAGATCTGCTGAAAGGCCTTCATCAGCCCTTCCTGGAGATTGATCTCCTTGTCGGGCAGCACGGTCGCCACCGCGAACGAGCCCAGCGTGAACAGCAGGATGACCGCCACCGATGCAATCAGCATGGCCATCGGGAATTGCCGTTTCGGGTCGGCCATCTCGTTGGCATGCACGGCGTGCACCTCGACGCCCGCGAACAGCAGGATGATGCCCGCCAGGAAGGCGATATCACCCAGGCCGGTAACGTAGGGAAAATACCGCGGATGCGCATGGCCGCCCGCCATCGACATGACCGAGGCAGAATCGGTCGCCGCCGGGTGCAGCATCGCGATCGGGTTGCCCTGGACGATCCAGATCACCGCCAAAACCATGATGATCACGCCGGGGAGCACCGTTCCCGCGAGGAAGGTCCAGCTTGTCACCCGCGCGATGGCGCTCACGCCTTGCAACGTGACCCAGGTCGCGGCCCAGTAGGCGATAATGCAGAACGTCCCGACATAGTGGCCGTTGCTCGCCAGCTTTGGCTCTCCCACCACGTAAGCGATGGCAGCGGCGGAGAACGCCAGCACGGTCGGATACCAGACCACGTTCTGGATCCATTGCAGCCAGATGGCGACGAATCCCCAGCGGGAGCCGAACGCCTCCTTCACCCAGGTGTAGACGCCGCCACCCTTCTCGCCGAACGCGCCGCCAAGCTCGGCCGAGACCAGCGCGGCGGGGATCAGGAAGATGAAGGTGGCGAACGCGATATAGACGAACAGCGTGAGCTGTTCCTTGGCCATCATCGGCAGTCCACGCAGGCTGACCACCGCTGCCGCGGTCATCATCGCCAGGCTGAACGTCGAAACCACGGCTTTTTTGGCTTGTGCCATCGATGCCTCCAAGATGCTCGCGGTTAGTGATGGAACGTGGGACCAGCATCCGAACGCGGAACCGGATTCGCTTGCAGGTGCTTCAGCGCGCGGCCCAAATCGTCGAGCAATAGTTGCGCGAGATCGCGGCTGACGCCGTGGCGGACCAGAATCCGTTGGATGACGGTGGCGTTGCGGTTGGCCGGCAGCGGATAGGAGGCGATCAACCAGCCGCGCATGCGCACCCGTTCGGACAGGTCGTACAGCGTGAAGCCGTAGTCCTGGCCTTCCTTCAACTTGTAGCAGACCGCGGGCAGCGCACCCTTGCCGTCATAGACCAGCTCCAGCGGGCCGAGTTTGGCGATTTCCTCGCCGAGCCATTGCGCGGTTTCGGCGCAGGCCTGCTGGATCTGCGTGTAGCCGTCACGGCCCAGCCGCAGGAAGTTATAGTACTGCGCGACGATCTGCCCGGCCGGCCGGCTGAAGTTCAGCGCGAACGTCGGCATCTGGCCGCCCAGGTAATCGACGTTGAAAATCAGCTCCTGCGGCAGCTCCGCCTGGTCGCGCCAGACCACCCAGCCCACGCCCAGCGGCGCCAGGCCGTATTTGTGGCCCGAGGCGCTGATCGACTTGACCCGCTCGATCCGGAAGTCCCATTCCAGCTCCTGCTGGATGAACGGCGCGATGAAGCCGCCGCTGGCCGCATCGACATGGATCGGGATGTTCAGGTCGGTTTCGCGCTGCAACTCATCAAGCGCCCGGGCCAGTGCGGCGACCGGTTCGTAGATGCCGGTAAACGTCACGCCGAGCGTCGGGATCACGCCGATGGTGTTCTCGTCGCAATACTGCCGCAGGTCTTCCGGACGCAGCCCAAGCGCATCGCCCTGCAACGGCACCTGGCGGATCTCCACGTCGAAATACCGGGCGAACTTCTCCCAGCACACCTGCACCGGCCCGCAGACGAAGTTCGGCTTGTCGTACGGCTTCTTGGCGGCGATGCGCCGCTTGCGCCATTGCCATTTCAGCGCCAGGCCGCCCAGCATGCAGGCCTCGCTCGATCCGGTGGTGGAGCATCCGACGGTCTTCCAGGCCCCCGGTGCGTGCCAGAGATCGGCGATCATGTGCACGCAGCGCTTCTCGATCTCCGCGGTCTGCGGATACTCGTCCTTGTCGATCATGTTCTTGTCGATCGACTCGTCCATCAGCCGGTGCGCTTCCGGCTCGGCCCAGGTGGTGCAGAACGTCGCGAGGTTCTGCCGCGAGTTGCCGTCCAGCAGCAGCTCGTCATGCACCAGGCTGTAGATTTCCTGCGCCGAGGATGTGTGTTCCGGCAGGTGATATTTCGCCACGCGCTGGTCCGACGCTGCGGTCGCGTAAACGTCCTCGATCCCTGGATCGCCGGGTCGTGCTATTTTGTGCAATGGCATGTGAGGCTCCTGTTAATGCGTGTCGGCCTGTGGCGGTCAGTCATGCCGGGGCCGGAACGTGCGTCATTGGCCCGCGCCGGACCGCTCGGTCCGGCGCGGGCGGGCGTCGGCTCACACGAGATGCGGGCCTATTTCACGACCAGGTTGTTCACCACCGCCCGCACGCCGGAAATCCCGGCGGCGACCTGGGTGGCACGCGCCCTC
>JBEKNT010000402.1:0-6331 GCA_049522565.1 Acetobacteraceae bacterium | reverse complement strand
GCCGGGGCTTCGCCCCGGAGGCATCAGGCCAACCGCCGCTTGGCGCGGTGCCAGGGGCCAAGGCCTGGCCGGCGCTTTATTCGGCTCATCCGACTGTCGCTCGTCGGACGGCCCTGGTGCACCCAGGGCGCGGTTGCGTCGCGGGCCCGGCGGTCCGATGCTGCGTCGATGGATACGCACGATGTCGATGTTACAGTGATCGGCGCCGGCATTGCCGGTGCGACCGCCGCCGCCATGCTCTCTGCCGACCACCGGGTCGCGCTGATCGAGGCCGAGGACGCTGCCGGCTACCACAGCACCGGCCGCTCCGCCGCGCTGTGGATCCTCAACTACGGTCCGCCCGACGTGCGCACGCTGTCCGGCTTGTCGCGCCCGTTCTTCGAGCACCCGCCCGCGGGCTTCGCCGAGGTGCCACTGATGTCCCGGCGCCCGGTGGTGTTCCTGGCACCGGAAGCGCAGCGGACGCAGCTCGCGGCGATGCTGGCCGAGGGCCAGGGGCTGCGCGACCTCGCCATCGCCGACCTGCGCCGGCGTGTGCCGGCCTTGCGGCCTGGCTACGCCGTGGCCGCGGCGATCGAGGAGGACGCGTTCGACATGGACGTCGCCGCGCTGCACCAGGGCTTCCTGAAGCAGCTTCGCGCGCGCGGCGGCGCACTGGCGCTGCGCCATCGCGCCGGACGCATCGACCGCCGCGCGGGGCGCTGGGAGGTGGCGACCAGCGCGGGGAGTGTGTTCCGCGCGCCGGTGGTGGTGAACGCCGCCGGCGCCTGGGGCGACGCGGTCGCCGCCATCGCCGGCGTGGCGCCGATCGGGCTGACGCCATGCCGGCGCACCGCGGCGATCATCGATCCCGCGCCGTACGACGTGACCGGATGGCCGCTGCTGAACGATGTCGGCCACACCTGGTATGCGCGGCCGGAGGCGCGCACCCGGCTGATGGTCTCGCCCGCCGACGAGACGCCGATGCAGCCGCACGACGTGCAGCCGGAGGAGCTGGACGTCGCCATCGGCATCGACCGGATGCAGCAGGCACTGGATATCGCGGTGCGTCGCGTCGAGCGGAGCTGGGCCGGGCTGCGCACGTTCACCCCGGACCGTAGCCTGGCGTTCGGCTGGGATCGCGCTGCCGAGGGGTTCTTCTGGTGTGTCGGCCAGGGCGGCTACGGCATCCAGACCTCGCCCGCGGCCGGGAAGCTGGTCGGCGATCTGATCGCCGGGCGCGATCCGGGGGATGCGGCGGGGATCGTCGCGGCGGTGGATCCGCGCCGCTTCGCCACGGCGGGACAACCGCCCTGAGCGCCCCATACGCAGCAGGGTAGGCGGGGTGTCGCGAAGAATTCTCCCCCTCCCACAAGGGGAGGGGGAGTCTCCTGATCTCCGGTGACCTCCGCAGTTTCATCCAGGGCGGGTCGGCCGCCGCCAGCCGGTGGACAACGCGCAACGACCGAGGCATCGACGCCTCCCGTCAGGCCAACAATGCACTGGCCCGCGCCGACCCCAGACATCGCCGCCCGGCCGAACCGTGCCGGCATTAACCGCTCGTTATGCGGCGTCCACTACCCTCCGCTGCCCGCCATGACCGTGCCCACGTGGCAGCACCAGCCGGAGGCTTCCGCCCATGTCGCTCACCCGCCGTCATCTGCTCGCCGCCTCCGTCGCCACCGTCGCGCTCGGGCCGCGCCTGGCCCGGGCCGACGCCGGCGTGACCGAGGGGCGCATCCTGTTCGGCGAGGCCGCGGCCTTCGACGGCCCTGCCGCGGCGCTGGGCACCGGCATGCGCACCGGCATCCTCGCCGCCTTCGCCGAGATCAACGGCCAGGGCGGCATCGCCGGCCGCAAGCTGGAGCTGGCCAGCATCGATGACGGCTACGAGCCGACGCAATCGATCGAGGCCACCCGCAAGCTGATCGATGAGGACAAGGTCTTCGCGCTGATCGGTCCGGTGGGCACGCCCACCTGCGCCGCCACGCAGCCGATCGCCGCCACCGCCAGCGTGCCCTTCATCGCCCCGTTCACCGGCGCCGAGTTCCTCCGCGCCGCCGCCATGACCAACGTGGTGAACCTGCGCGCGTCCTATTTCCAGGAGACGGAACATATGGTCGAGCGGCTGACGCACGACCTCGGCTGCACGCACATCGCCATCATGTACCAGGACGACGCCTACGGCCGTGCCGGGTTGGACGGGGTGAAGGCGGCGCTCGGCCGCCGCAACCTGCCACTGGCCGCCGAAGGCACCTACGAGCGCAACACCGTCGCCGTGAAGGGCGCGGTGCTGGCCGTGCGCAAGGGCAATCCGGACGCGGTGATCATGATCGGCGCGTACAAGCCCTGCGCCGAGTTCATCAAGCTGGCGCGCAAGACCAGGCTGGATGGGCCGTTCGTCAACATCTCGTTCGTCGGCAGCGAGGCGCTGGCGAAGGAGCTGGGACCCGAGGGCGCCGGCGTGGTGATAACCCAGGTGGTGCCCTTCCCGTACGATGGCGCGATCCAGGTGGTCGGTCGCTACCAGGCGGCGCTCAAGGCGCTGGATGCCGCGGCGGCGCCCGGCTTCGTCTCGCTGGAAGGCTACCTGGCCGGGCGCCTGGCGATCGCCGCGCTGCAACGGCTCAGCGGGGAGCCGACACGGGCCGGGCTGATGCAGGCTTTCATCCAGGGCGGGCCGTTCGATTTCGGCGGTTTCGCGGTCCGCTTTGCCCCCGGGCACAACCAGGGCTCCGACCAGGTGTTCCTGACCGTGCTGCAGGCTGACGGCAGCTTCCGGCCGGTCACCGCGCTGACCCGCGGCGCCAGTTGAAGGTCCGTCCCGTGGCCGTCTCGACCACTGCCGCCGGCGCGGCTCCTTCAGTTGCGTCTGCCGTGCCCTTGCGTCGCAGCATCCGCGCCGCCCTGTACGGCGCCGCCGCCGCCATGGCGCTGATGACAGTGCTCGCCTGCGGTGTGGGAGAACTCTCTGCCGACCGGCTCGGCATGCTGGTCGACAGGCTGGCGAGCCGGGCGGTGCCGCAATTGCAGGCCACGCTGCGCCTGACCCAGGCCGGGGCGGAGATCGCCGCGGCTGCGCCCTCGTTGGCAGCTTCCCGGACGGCAGCGGAGCTGCAAGCTGCGCAGGCGACGCTGGCGCCCTACCAGGCCGGGCTCGACCAGGGCATCGCCGCGCTGGCGGCGTTGCCCGGCACTGCCCGGGCGGCGTCCGACCTGGCACAGGCGGACCAGGCGATGCAGGCCTTGCTCGGCCGCATCGTGGCACTACAGCAACGCCGGATGCAGCAGGCCGCCGCCCGTGCCGAAGCGGTGGCGGGGATCGCCGCCGCGCATCACGACATCGCCGCCATGCTCGGGCCGATGCTGGATGACGCAGGCTTCGACCTGACCACCGCGCTGTCCGTGGACGACGGCGCCGACACCAAGGCGACGGCGGCGGCGCTGGCGGAGGTACGCGACAACCAACTGGAGACGCTGCAAAGCGCCGGTGGTCTGCTGGCGGATGCCAATCTGCTGATGGGCCTGCTGACCGCCGCGGCCAGCGCGCCCGACCGGGCGATACTGGCCCCGCTCGCCGACCAGGCGACCGCCGCGCGCGGGCGGATCGCCAAGGCGCTGGAGGCGCTTGCGCACCACCAGGACGTGAAGCCGCTGCAGGCAAAGCTCGACATGCTCTCTGGCTATGCAGCCGGCGCCGCGCATGACGTGTTCGCGCTACGCGGGCAGGAGCTGAACACGACCGATGAGGCGCAGAAGGCGCTGGCCGAGAACCGCACGCTCGCCGGACAGATCGGCGCCGGCGTGCAGGTGGTGGTGCAAGGTGCCCGAGAAGCCGCGCAGGATGCCAGCAACGCTGGCCGCGCCGCCATCTTCGGCGCGCGATGGACGCTGCTGGCGATCGCCGGCTTCAGCCTGGTTGGCTCCGCCCTGCTCGCCTGGCAGTTCGTCGGCCGCCGCGTGGTGCGCCGCCTGACGCGGCTGCAAGTGAGCATGGTCGCCATCGCCACCGGCGATCTGGAGGCCGAGGTGGTGTGCCGTGGCAACGACGAGGTGGCGGCGATGGCTGCCGCCCTGGCCAGCCTGCGTGACGGCCGCCGCGCGGCCCAGGCTGCCGCGGCGCAGGCGGAGGTGGAGCGGTTGGCGCGCGCCGAGGAACGGCGGGCGGAGTTGCTGGCCTTGGCCGGCGCTTTCCAGCAAGGGGTGATCGGCACGGTCGACCGGCTGGCCGACGCCGCCGGGCGGATGCAGGGCACGGCACGAGTGATGGCCGGTGAGGCTGACGCCACGCTCGCCTGTGCCGACGCAGTGGCGCGCAATGCCGCCGCCGCCGCCGAGACCGTCGAGACGATCGCAGCGGCCACCGGCGAGATGGGGACAGCCAGCACCGAGATCGCGCGGCAGGTGGCGCAATCCGCCGCCATCGCCCGCCAGGCGGTGGATGAGGCTTGCCGCACCGACGCCGCGATCGGAGCGCTGGCCGAGACGGTCGGGCGCATCGACACGGTGGTACATTTGATCGGCGACATCGCCGGGCGCACCAACCTGCTGGCGCTGAACGCCACCATCGAAGCGGCCCGCGCCGGCGATGCCGGCAAGGGCTTCGCCGTCGTCGCCGCCGAGGTGAAGAACCTCGCCACCCAGACCGGCCGCGCCACCGAGGAGATCGGCGCTCAGATCCACCAGGTGCAGGAAACCACCAGCGCCGCGGTCACGGCCATGCGGGCGATCGGCGCGCGCATCGGCGAGATCGACGGCATCGCCGCCGCCATCGCGAACGCCATCGAGCAGCAGGGCGCCTCCAACCAGCGGATGATGCATGGCATACAGCAGGTCGCCGACGGTGCCCGCGCGGTGAGCGGCACGATCGGCGAGGTCGGCACCGCCGCGGGGCGGACGCGCGACGCCACCCGCGACGTGCTGGAGGCGGCGGGCACGCTGCGCGGCGAGTCCGACACGCTGCACGCCGGGGTGGAGGATTTCCTGGCGCGCGTGCGGGCCTGATGGAACCGGCGTGGCACCCGCGTGCAGCGCACCTGCATCGACCGCCGGCGGTGCGTGGACTCCGGCGCGCGGCTGAACTCAGCGCGGCTGCCCGCGTCCCGCCAGCTCGCCGCGCACGGCGTCAGCCAGTTCGGGATTGGCACGGCGGATTTGCGCGATCCGCAGGACCGTCGCCACCTCCGGCGTTGGCGACGCCTCCCGGGCCTCCAGGACCAGCAGGTCGGCGACCGCGGTGCGGCAACGCACCCGTTCCGGCGCCCGTCGCACCGCGGCGGTGCGCGCTTCCAGGCGGGGCGCGGCCGACTGCATCATCGGGACCAACCGGCCAGACGAGGAAACCCGCCCGTCGCCGCCACCGCGTGCTCGCCCGAACGAGTGTCTCTCGCCTGGTTCGCACCGATCGCCCCACCCGTCATGGCCGGGCTTGAGCCGGAGGTCGATGCAGCCGGGGTGGCGCGATCGATGGCCGGGTCGGGCCAAGCCATGACCGGATGGGGCGGTCGGTGCGGTACGTCGATCTTGCGGGCGCCTGGTATCAGACGACGCGGCCGGTCTCCGGCTCCATCAGGTGCATCTGATTCAGATCTGCGGTCAGCGGCAGCATCTCGCCCGGCGCGGCCTGCGTCGCCGGATCGACGCGGGCACACACCGGCTCGTGGCCGATGAAGAAGTGCACCATCGTCTCCATGCCCATCGGCTCGACCACGTCGACCGGCAGGTCAACCCGCGCCCAGCCGGGCTTGCCGGTCTCATGGTACTCGAACAGGTGCTCCGGCCGCAGCCCGAGGATCATGTTGTGACCCTTGTGCTTGGCGTAGCGATCCACCCGCGCCTGCGGCACCGGCAGCACGATCTGGTCGGAGACGCGCACCGCCAGCCCACCGCCCGCGCCGTCTTCGACCCGCACCGGCAGGAAATTCATCGCCGGCGAACCGATGAACCCGGCCACGAACCGCGTCGCCGGATTATGGTACAGTTCCTGCGGCGATCCGACTTGCTCGATCACGCCGCCATTCATCACCACCACGCGGTCGGCGAGCGTCATCGCCTCCACCTGGTCGTGCGTCACGTAGACGGTGGTGGTGCGCACCGTCTGGTGCACCTTCTTGATCTCGGTGCGCATCTGCACGCGCAATTTGGCGTCGAGGTTGGACAGCGGCTCGTCGAACAGGAACACCTTGGGGTTGCGCACGATGGCACGCCCCATCGCGACGCGCTGCCGCTGGCCGCCCGACAGGGCGCGCGGCTTGCGCTCCAGCAGTGCCTCGATGTCCAGGATGCGCGCGGCCTCGTCGACCCGGCGCTTGATCTCGTCCTTGGGGAACTTCCGCAGCTTCAGCCCGAACGC
>JBEKNT010000401.1:0-6371 GCA_049522565.1 Acetobacteraceae bacterium | reverse complement strand
GCAGTGGAAATCGGCAACCGGCTCGTTGGGGTGATGGAGGAGACGGCGGACGACACGCCGTTCGGCACCCTGCTGCACTTCCGCAAAGACGCCGCGATCGTGCAGCCGCGCGTGCTGCTGGTAGCGCCGATGTCCGGTCATTTCGCCACGCTGCTGCGCAATACCGTGGAAGTCATGCTGCCGGAACATGACATGTTCATCACCGACTGGAAGAACGCGCGCGACGTCCCGCTGCGCGACGGCGACTTCGGGCTTGATGAGTTCGTCGCGCATCTTATACGCTTCGTTGAAGCGATCGGGCCAGGCGCGCATGTCATCGCGGTGTGCCAGCCGGCGGTGGCGGCGCTCGCCGCGGTCGCCCTGATGGCCGAGGCGGCCAATCCGGCGCAGCCGCGCAGCATGACACTGATGGCCGGGCCGATCGACACGCGGGTCAATCCGACCAAGGTGAACGAACTGGCAATGTCGCGACCGATCAAGTGGTTCGAGAAGAACCTGATCGGCACGGTGCCCTGGGGGTTTGCGGGTGCACACCGTCACGTCTATCCCGGGTTCCTGCAGCTCGCCGCCTTCATCAGCATGAACCTCGACCGCCATGTCACCGCGCACCTGGCGCAGTTCCGCAACCTGGTCGGCGGGGATGCCACCAGCGCCGAGGCGCATCGGCGGTTCTATGACGAATATGGCGCGGTCATGGACCTGCCGGCCGAATTCTACCTGGAGACTGTGCAGCGGGTGTTCCAGGAACACCATTTGCCCGAAGGGCGCCTTACCTGGCGCGGCCAGACCGTGCAGCCGTCAGCGATCCGGCGCACCGGGTTGCTCACCGTGGAAGGCGAGCGCGATGACATCTGCGCCATCGGGCAGACCATGGCGGCACTCGATCTGTGTTCCGGCATTCGTGTCAACCTCAAGCAGAATCATCTGCAAACCGGCGTCGGCCATTACGGCGTGTTCGCTGGCAAACGTTGGGCGCGCGAGGTCTATCCGCGGGTGCGCGAGATGATCCAGGTGATGAACTGACCGTACGAGCTTTCCGGCTTCGCGGAAGAGGTCGGCGCGCAGCGCCGGGCGAGAGTGATCGGGCCAGCACGCAGCATAAGACCGCTGCGGGGCGACCCGATCACCCTCGCCCTCGGTGCTCGCGGACCTCGACCTCTCCCGCCAAGCGGGAGAGGTTGTTATTCAGCCGTCAGCATCCGTCCCAGCGGCCGGCCGCCAAACAGGTGCAGGTGCAGATGCGGTACGTCCTGCCCGCTATACGCGCCCATGTTGAGCAATAACCGGTATCCGTGTGCTTCGAGCCCGAGGTCTTGGGCTATCTTGCCGACCGCGCGCATGAACCCGGCGATCTCTGCGTCGCTCGCGGTGGCGCTGAAATCGGCAAAGGAACAATACTTGCCCTTTGGCAGCACGAGAACGTGTGTGGGCGCCTGCGGATTGATGTCGTGGAACGCCAGCGCCCACGCGTCCTCGTAAACCTTCCTGCACGGTATTTCGCCGCGCAGAATCTTTGCGAAGATGTTGTTGTCGTCGTATGGCGGCAGTCCACTGACCGGCATGGCAAAGCTCCCTGGACCAGGCTCAGGGGATTTTCGTCGTCTCCAGGCCGAAAGCAACCGGCAGAGTCTTCACTCGCGCCGCTTTCTCGGCGATGCCGCTGATTCCCTCGCGCCGCTTCAGTTCGTCCCAGACCTCATCCGGACTGACACCCGCCGACACCCACAGCACGATCAGGTGGTAGAGCACGTCGGCGCTCTCCGCGACGAGGGCGTCGCGATTGCCGGCGACCGCCTCGATCAGACACTCCACCGCCTCTTCGCCGAATTTTTGCGCCACCTTCGCGGTGCCGCGCGACAGCAGCCGGGCGGAGTGGCTCACTGCGGGATTGGCCGCGCGGCGACTCATGACCACCGACCACAGCCGGTCCATCACCGCTGCGGCCGGCCCGATCGCCAAGGGCGGCGGCGGGCGCGGCACGGCTTGCTCATGCTGCGCCGCGACGCCAGGGCGGGCGGGTTTGCGCCGCTTTTTCGGTTTCAGCGTCTTGCTTGCCTTCAGCGTCTTCTTGGCCCGCGTGATCAGCGGATCGCGCGGCACCGGACGCTTTTTCTTGGTGGACTTGGCCATGGTCGCCCTACGCCGCCTGCCGAGGCAGACGCACCGGCAAGCCCGCTGCTGCCAACGCCGCCTTAACCTCGGCGATCGTGAATGTGCCGAAGTGGAACACACTCGCTGCCAGCAGGCCGGTCGCGCCGGCGCGCGCGCCATCGACAAAATGCTGTAGCGTGCCGACGCCGCCCGAAGCGATCACCGGCACGCGCACCGCGCCGCAGACCGCGCGCAGCAACGCAAGGTCGAAGCCGAGACCGGTACCGTCGCGGTCCATGCTGGTCAGCAGGATTTCGCCTGCGCCAAGCTCGGTCACCTGCCGGCACCAGGCGACGGCGTCGATGCCGGTGGGACGTCGGCCGCCATGGGTGAACACCTCCCAGCGGTCCGCACCGGCCTGTTTGGCATCGACCGCCACCACCACGCACTGGCTGCCGAATTTCGTTGCCGCTTCGCGCACCAGCGCGGGCCGCGCCACGGCCGCCGAGTTGATGCTGCACTTGTCGGTGCCCGCCAGTAGCAGGCGGCGCATGTCCTCGGTAGAGCGGATGCCGCCCCCCACCGTCAGCGGCAGGAATACGCGCGCCGCGGTACGCGACACTACATCCAGGATCGTATCGCGATCCTCATGGCTGGCGGTGATGTCCAGGAAGCACAGCTCGTCCGCTCCGGCCGCGTCATACACCGCGGCTTGCTCCACCGGATCGCCGGCGTCGCGGAGCGAAACGAAATTGACGCCCTTGACGATGCGGCCGTCCTTCACGTCCAGACAGGGAATGACACGCAGCTTCAACATCTGAGACTCTCATAGACTGGGCCGCCGTGGGCATGGCAAGTGCTTATCAGGCAGAGGTGACGCGGCCATGCCGCGATACGCGGATGACCCGGGGAGTCGTCCAGATATGGGACGGGTTCAGCCGGAAAGCAGGGCCAGCGCTGCGGCGGGGTCGATCCGACCGTCGTACAGGGCGCGGCCGATCACCACGCCTTCGACCAATGTGCCAGCGGCGGCATGCTGCAATGCAGCAAGATCCTGTAGCCCGCCCACGCCCCCGGAAGCGATCACCGGGGTGGTGAGGTGGCGCGCCAGTTCGACCGTTTGCTCTATGTTGACGCCGCTCAACATGCCGTCGCGACCGATGTCGGTGTAGATGATTGCCGCGACGCCGGTGTCCTCGAACCGCAATGCCAGTTCGCGCGCAGCCAGGCTGGACGTCTCCGCCCAGCCTTCGGTGGCTACCAGCCCGTCGCGCGCATCGATGCCGACGGCGACGCGCTCCGGGAAGGCGCGGCAGGCCTCCAGCACCAGCGACGGGTTTTTCGCCGCGGCACTGCCCAGGATGACCCGATGCACGCCGGCGGCCAGCCAGGCCGCGATGCCAGCCATGTTGCGGATGCCGCCGCCAAGTTGCACCGGGATCTGCACCGCACCGAGGATGGCGTTGACTGCGGCGGCGTTCACCGGATGGCCGGCGAAAGCGCCGTTCAGGTCGACCACGTGCAGCCAGGCAAAGCCCGCATCTTGCCAAGCCCGTGCCTGCGCGGCGGGGTCGTCGGCGTACACGGTGGCCCGATCCATGACCCCGCGCCGCAGCCGCACGCACTGGCCGTCCTTCAGGTCGATCGCGGGGTAGAGGATCAACGACATGGCGTGTCTGTCATGTGGAGCATGTCATTGCGCGTTGGCCACCGGCCGGCGGAGGCCGACCCGCCCTGAATGAAAGAATTTCCTTCGATCCGTCGGAGACGGAGCAAATCTTCCGATCCGGTTCTTGCCAGGAGTGCGACGACACGGCAATCCTCCGCCTGACGAGGGGCAGCTCCGCAGGCAGGGGATTGCCGCGCCGCTGCGCTGCGCACAATGACGAAGGCACAGGCGCTCACGCCGAGCGGCCCCGGCGCGCGCGAAGTCGCTTGTAGTAATAGAATCCGCGCACGATCTTGCCGCGCACCGATGCGTATTCGGGATGCACGCCCCACCGTATATAGCCGAGCGACTCGTAAAGCCGTATCGCGGCTTCCTGCGTCTCGCGCACGTCAAGATTCAGGATGTGGTAGCCAAGCTCCCGCGCGCGTTCCTCCACGCCCAGCGTCAGCATCGTGGCCAGGCCATGCCCTCGGGCATAGGGCGCGATGTAGGAATGCATGAAATGCGCGGCGAAGGACTGTGCCTCGTTATTGCGCGGCGGACGCACCAGATGTGCGGAACCGACCACGGTCCCGTCGAGCCGCGCCACGAACAGCTCGCGTTCAGGCACCAGCAGCACGCCGCGGAAATAGCTCTCCAGTGCGCGACGCCCCGGCGGGTGCACCCAGCCGAAACCGCCGCCGTCGATGATCGCGGCGTCGGTCGCCTCGCACAGCGCGTGCAGGTCCTCGTCGGTGAACTCGGAGACGCGCTCGACGAAGAGCTCGGGCTCGATCTCGGGCTGCGGTACAATGGTTCCGGACATCGGCTCAGGGCGTCCAGTGCAGGAAATTGGCCAGGATTTGCAAGCCGACTTCCTGGCTTTTCTCGACGTGAAACTGCGTGCCGGCGCGATTGCCCGCGGCGACCATGGCAACCACCGGACCGCCGTAATCGGTCATGGCGATCTCGTGGCGTGGATCGCCGCCGACCAGTGCGAAGCTGTGCACGAAATAGGCATGGTCGCCGGGCACCAGCCCATCCAGCAGCCGGTGCGCGCCCGGGGTGAATTCCAACTCGTTCCAGCCCATTTGCGGCAAGCGCAGGCCCGGGGCGGGCATTTCCGCGATATCGCCGCGGATCCAGCCGAAGCCCGGCGTGACGTGATGCTCCAGCCCGCGCTCCGCCATCAACTGCATGCCGACGCAGATGCCGAGGAACGGATTGCCGCGCGCGGTGACGGTTTCGATCGCCTCGCGCATGCCGGAGACCGCGGCCAGGCCGCGCGCGCAATCGGCGAAGGCGCCCTGGCCGGGCAGCACGACCCGATCGGCGCTGGCGACATAATCGGGATCGGCGGTGACCTTCACCTCGGCGTCCAACCCGGACCGTTCGGCCGCCAGCATGAGCGCGCGTGACGCCGACGCCAGGTTGCCGCTGCCGTAGTCCACCACCGCGACCTTCATCCCGCTGCTCGACATCACACCGCACCCGGCGGCAGGAAGCGGCCCGCCAGGTCCGGGCGGCGATCCAGCAATTTGGCCAGTGCATCGGCTTCGTTGCGGGCGGCGATGATCTCGAACAGGGTGAACCCGCGTCGCCGCATCGACCAGCGGCGCAGGTCATGGCCGGAAAGGCCGAGCCAGACCGCGAGCGCGAGCATCAGCGCGGTCGCCGAGGCGCCCGTGGTCAGCGCGACAATCAGGAGGCCGGCCGCGAACGCCAACGCGGCGGGAATCCAGGCGCGATGCGCGGCCAGCCACAAAGGTCCAAACAGCAGCGCGCCCCACGCGAAGCCCTCACCCACCAGCACGGGTGTGGTGCCGGAGCGCAGATGGCCGGTCCAGAACCTCACAATGCCCCCTTGGTGGATGGGATCGCGTCGGCCGCCCGGGGATCGATCGTTACCGCCGCGCGCAGGGCGCGGGCGGTGGCCTTGAAGCAGGCCTCGGCCACGTGATGCGCATTGTGGCCCGCCCGCTGCGTGACGTGCAGGGTGATCGCCGCGTTGGTGGCGAGGGCGCGGAAGAACTCCTCGAACAGTTCGGTGTCCATCTCACCAATCTTGGGGCGTTCGAAGCCCACATTCCAGACCAGGAACGGCCGGCCGGAAATATCGATCACGGCTTCCGCCAGCGCCTCGTCCATCGGCACCAGCGCGTGGCCGAATCGGGTAATGCCGCGCTTGTCGCCCAGCGCCTGGGCGACGGCGCGGCCCAGCACGATGCCGACATCCTCGGTGGTATGGTGGAAGTCGATGTGCAGGTCGCCCTTGGCGCGCACGGTCAGATCGAACAGGCCATGGCGGGTGAGCGCGGTGAGCATGTGATCGAGGAAGCCGATGCCGGTGGCAATATCCGCCTGCCCCGACCCGTCGAGATCGAGGGTCAGGGTGATGTCGGTCTCCGAGGTCTGGCGGCTCAGCGTGGTGATGCGGGCCATGATGCACGCTCCACTACCCCGGCGTGCGTCGCCGGGCAATCGGGTGAACGAAGGAAGTCCAGGGCTCTGCCCCATAGGCGCTAACTTAAGTGGTTTGGCCGACGGTCTGCCCCAATGTGTCATCACCGGGCTTGACCCGGTGACCCGCGACTTTGCAGCGCACGGCATAGCAAGTCGTGGGTGGCCGGCC
>JBEKNT010000400.1:0-12171 GCA_049522565.1 Acetobacteraceae bacterium | reverse complement strand
TGAGGGAGGGGGGTGGGGGGAGGGGGCGTGCGGGTAAAATCACCACGCCATACACCGCACGACCCCTCCCCCTCCCTCCTCCCTCAAGGGGAGGGGGAGCATCATTGCGCCTGTCACGTCCCCCCACCCTCAAGGGGAGGGGGAGCATCATTGCGCCTGTCACGCCGCTGCCGGCAACTCCTTGACGCGTAGCAGCCCGATCAGCCGGCCCAGCGTGTCTTTCAGTTCGGTGCGCTTCACCACCATGTCGACGATGCCATGCTCGTGCAGGTATTCCGCGCGCTGGAACCCTTCCGGCAGCTTCTCCCGCACCGTCTGCTCGATCACGCGCGCGCCGGCGAAGCCGATCAGCGCACCGGGCTCGGCGATCTGGATGTCCCCCAGCATCGCGAAGCTCGCGGTGACGCCGCCGGTGGTGGGATCGGTCAGCACCACGATGAACGGCAGGCCGGCTTCCTTCACCAGCCGGGTCGCGATGACCGTGCGCGGCATCTGCATCAGGCTGACCGCGCCTTCCTGCATGCGCGCGCCGCCCGAGGCGGTGAACACGATCAGCGGTGCCTCCTGCAACACCGCGAGCCGGGCCGCGGCGACGATCCCCTCGCCGACCGCGGCACCCATCGAGCCGCCCATGAACTCGAACTCCATCGCCGCGACGACCGCCTGATGGCCGCCGAGCTTGCCATGCGCCACGAGCAAGGCGTCGTCCTGGTGGGTCTTGTCGCGCGCTTCCTTCAGGCGGTCGCTGTAGCGTTTGCTGTCGCGGAAGCGCAGCGGATCGGCCGGCACCTTGGGCAACTCGATGCGGGTGTAGCTGCCTTCGTCGAAGGTCCAGGCCAGGCGTTCGGTCGCGCTGCCCCGCATATGGTGGCCGCAATGCGGGCACACCTTGAGGTTGGCCGCGAGGTCGCGATGGAAGATCATCTGCTGGCAGGCGGGACATTGGTGCCAGAGATTCTCCGGCACCTCGCGCCGCGCGAACAGGTTGCGGATTTTCGGGCGAACGAATTCGGTCAGCCAGCTCATGCAAGGGTGCCTTGGTGGATGGATGGCAGCTTCGGTCCTATAGGCGCCAGGATCGGCGGCAGACGCAAGGCCCTCATCTCGAACGTGGCGGACCGTGGAGAGATGGGCGCCGTGACGTGATTCGTGCACGCCCGGGCTTGCTGCGACATAACACAATGCTATATTCTGCCGATGAAGCGGGTTCGCTACACGACTGATGCGGTGAAAAGCCTGAAGCGACACGGCAACATGGCCGACCGGATCATGCGGGCCATGCGAGAATACGCAGAGGGTACAGGGGCGCATGCCAACAACATCAAGGCGATGCAGGGTTCCTCTGGGCTGCGATTGAGGTTGGGGGACTATCGCGTGGTGTTCGAGGAGGCGGAAACCGAGATTGTCGTCACCGGCCTTGGGCCGCGCGGGCGCATCTACGACTGACGGAGCGACGCTATGATAGCGCAGATTGCAAGTGGTCCGAACGGCGAAGACATGGTGCTGCTGAGCCGCGACGAATACGAGGACCTGCTCGATGCGCGTGGCCACGCTGCGGCGATGCAGGCCGTCGCATCAGGCGCGATCGAGACGCTGTCCGAGGAAGACACCGCCGCGTATCTCGCGGCGAAGACGCCGCTGGCATTCTGGCGCCGATATCGGGGTGTGACGCAGCAGGCGCTCGCTGACGCGGTCGGTGTGTCGCAGGCCTATATTGCGCAGATCGAGAATGGTGCGCGGGACGGAAGCCCGGTCATGCTCCGTGACATCGCACGTGTGCTGCGGGTTCGGATGGAGGACCTAGTAGTATAGGATGGATCAATTGGTCACCGCGGCGTCTCAGCCTCGTTCCAGTCAATCGTTCCGCCTTGGCTCCTGCCACGAGTTTACGGAGTGCGGCGTGTCTCTGCGCAATCGTTGCGGTACCAGCGTCGCGCATATTAGCTCGCTCTCGCTTGAAGTCTTACCCATCGGACACAGGGTATGGTGCTCCCAGTCACCGTTCTATGACTGACTATATTAGGCACTCGACGCCTGCGCGGGAAACCGATAAGCAGCGCCGCCACACGCCTTGAGCGCCAAGCAGACGACGTCACAGCATCCGCTGCAAAATCAGCTTCTGCACGTCCGACGTGCCCTCATAAATCTGGCACACACGCACGTCGCGGTAGATCCGTTCCACCGGGTAGTCCGCCAGATACCCATACCCGCCCAGCGTCTGGATCGCCGTCGTGCACACCGCCTCCGCCGCCTCCGACGCGAACAACTTCGCCATGCAGGCCGCCTCGATGGCCGGCTGTCCCGCTGCCTTCAGCCGCGCCGCGTGCAGCGTCATCTGCCGCGCCGCCTCCAGCCGCGTCTTCGCGTCCACCAGCCGGAACCCCACCGCCTGGAAGTCGATGATGCGTCCACCGAACGCCTTGCGCTCCTTGGCGTAGTCCACCGCGTAGTCCAGCGCCGCGCGCGCCATGCCGACGCTCTGCGCCGCGATGCCGATGCGGCCGCTCTCCAGGGTGGAGAGCGCGATGCGATAGCCCTCACCCTCGGCACCGATGCGCTGGTCCTCCGGCACCTCCATGTCGTCGAACGACAACGCGCAGGTGTCGGACGCCTTCTGCCCGAGTTTTTCTTCCTTGCGGGCGATCGAGAACCCCTTCATCGCCTTGTCCACCACGAAGCAGGACAGCCCCTTCTTGCCGGCCGACGGATCGGTCACCGCGAACAGTACCGCACTGCCGGGATGCGCCGCGTTGCTGATGAACTGCTTCGCCCCGTTGATCACGTAGCGGTCGCCCTGCTTCACCGCCCGCGTGCGCAGGTTCGACGCGTCGGACCCCGCCTGCGGCTCGGTCAGCCCGAACGAACCGACCGCCTCGCCGCTGGCCAACGGGCGCAGCCAGCGTTCCTTCTGCGCGTCGGTGCCGTACTGGCCGATCACGATGCAGGTGGGGGAATTGTGCACCGACACCATGGTGGACACCGCGCCATCGCCGGCGGCGATCTCCTCGAGCACCATCGCGTAGGTCACCGGATCGATCTCCGACCCGCCCCACCGCTCCGCCGTCGTCGCGCCGAACACGCCCAGCTCGCCGAGTTCGCGGATCACCTCCGGCTCGATGCGGCCCGCCTTCTCGCGCGCCGCGGCGTGCGGTGCCAGCCGCTCCTGGGCGAAGCGGCGCACCATGTCGATGACCAGAGTGTCGGCGGCGAACGTGTCGGCGGCGGGCGGGTTATGGTCGGGCATGGCTGTCGCCCCCAGGTTGCGGGTTCAGCAGTGACCCGCCACGGCGAACGGGTCCTGCTCCGCACCACGTACTACGGCCGCGAGCAAACGCAAGGCGTCCGCGCCGCCCGGATCGCTGAGGGCGCCATTGTCGATCTCGTCGGCAAGCACTTCGGCCTGGCCGGCAATCGTCTCGGCGGCGCGATGCAGCGCCGCGCGCGCCAGGGTCAGTTGGGCCTCGTTCGAGAGCGTGTGCCAATCGGCGGGCATGGAAAGAACTCCTGCTGGTAACGCCGTTTTGGCAAGGTCCATCCGGTGGCGGGCCGCGCAGTCACGCCGCGCTCACGACCAGGGTTAATAGAACATTACCAGAACCGGAGGCGTTTTACCAGCTAAACCAGCGTCACCTGCACCGGCGGCAAGGGCGCGAACGCGACTGTGACGGTAGCCGGGCCGGTCAACCAGATCGGCGGCGTGACGCTGCCCAGCATGACCACCTGCCCCGCCTTCAGCCCGCCGAACGCCTCGACGACCGAGGAGCCGGCCAGCCAGGCCAGGCAGTTGAACGGATGGCCCATCAGATCGGCGCCGACGCCCTCGTCGCGCTGGTGGCCGTCCACGATCAGGCGTCCGCGCAGCGCGGCGACGTCCAGGTCGCGCCAGTCACCGCTGCCGGGTTCCCCCACGATGGCGGCGGCGTGGTAAACCTGATCGCCGATCATCGTCGGCGTGCCGACCAAAGCCAGGTCGGTGTAGCGGTTCTCCACCAGCTCGATCCCCGCCATCAGCTCGCCCACCGCCTCCATCGCCTGCGCCATGGTGCAGGGACCGGCCGGCAGGTCGTGACCCAGCCGCACCGCCAACTCGCACTCGACGCCAGGCCGCTGGAAATCGGCGAAGCGCAGGGTGGCACCGCTGCGATGCAGGCCGCCGGTGGACATGAACCCGGCGGCAGGGCCGCTCAGGCCGAGATATTCCTGCATGCGCTTCGCGGTGGCGCCGATCTTGAACCCCGCCGGCGCCACGGCACCGTGGCGTTGCCACAGCGCGTGCTGCACCGCCGCGCCCTCCGCCACCGACCGAGGCGCGATGGCCTGCGGCAACGGCTCGACCAGGCGGCGTCCCTGGCGGGCTTCGTGCAAGGCCGCCGCCGCGGCGTGCGGATCGTAATCGCTCATGTCTGCCCCTCCGGTCGACAAGTCGGTTCCCGCGGTTGCGTCTGCGCGACGCACCGTCCCGGGCGTCAGTTCCCCCCGCGCGTCAGTTCATACAGCGCTACCGCCGCGGCGGCCGAGACGTTCAGGCTGCCGACCGCCCCCTGCATGGCAAACCCGGCGATCTCGTCGCAGGTCTCCCGCGTGAGCCGGCGCAGGCCGCTGCCCTCGGCACCCAGCACCAGCGCCACGCGCCGCCCGGCGAACGCCGGTCCCGCCAGCGTGCCACCGCCCGCATCCAGCCCCACCACCCAGATATTGGCGGCCTTCAACGCGATCAGCGTGCGGGCGATGTTGACCGCGCGCAGCAGCGGCATGGTCTCCAGCGCACCCGAGGCGGCCTTCGCCAGCGCCCCGGTCTCCTCCGGCGCGTTGCGGTCCTGCGTAATCACCGCGGCGGCGCCGAACGACGCGGCCGCGCGGAGGATCGCGCCGACATTGCGCGGATCGGTCACCTGGTCGAGCACCAGGATCGGCCCCGCCCGGTCCAGCGCGTGTTGCAGGCTGGGCGAGGCCAGCGGATCGGCCAGCAGCGCCACGCCCTGATGGGCGATGTCGCGCCCGAGCAATTGGTCGATCCGGCCGCGCTCCACGCGCTCCGGCTGCAACGGCCAGGGCGGCGGAAGCCGCTGCGCCAGCGCCGCCTCGGCGTCCTCGGTCAGCAGCAGCCGGCGCAGCCGGCGGGCGGTGTTGGCGAGCGCCGCCGCGACGGCATGCGTGCCGTAGAGCCACACCGCGCCGCGTGGGGTATCGGCGGGGTTGGGGCGCGGGGCGTCGTGCTGTTGCGGGCGTGGGGAGAATGGCCGCTGGTGGCCGCCGCCGTCGCGGTTCGGGCCGCCGTCGCGGTGTGGCCGCGCGGCAAAATCCTTGCCCTGGTTGGGCGGACGCGGCCCCCGCGACGGCTGGTCGCGCGGCCCCTGCCCGTGCACCGGCCCCTGGCCGTGGCCGGGTCCCTGGCGATGGCTCGGTCCCGGGCCGTGCGGCGGACGCGGACCCTGGCCCGGGAGGTGCAGTTCCTGTGCGCGGGAGTCCTGGCCGCCGGAGCGCCCCTGGCCCGACGGCTGGCCGCCCTGGCCGTGCCGCGGCCCGGAGCCGCCAGGCTGATACGGCCGCTCGGGCCCGCCGCCCCGTCCGGGGCTGCGGTTGAACGGCGGCCGACCGGAGCCGCCATGCCTGGTGTCGCTCGGGGGTTTCATTTCTCACCCTATAGCCGCGCGGGAGGGTGCTGCACAGTCGGGCGGGGTGGAGCACGCGCCGTTGCGAGGGGTGGGGCCGGTGGGAGCGAGCCTGGATGGGCCGGGCTCCTTTGGCCGCACGGCGGTCGCCCTCCCGCGCGCCCCAGGATGGGCCGGGCTCCTTTGGCCGCACGGCGGTCGCCCTCCCGCGCGCCCCAGGCCGCGCCACCGCGCCACCCCCGCGCGGGCAAATCCCGCGCCGGACCTGCCGTTTGCGCCATCGGCGTTCCAACCCCTCGCGCCAAGGGGTGACGCTTCGCGGCAGTTCCGCTAATCCCGCCCGGTGTCGTCTGCGACCCGGGGGCGACTTCCAACCGGAACCCACCACCGCCGGAGCCGCAGTCATTGCGAGCACCGTGCGGTGGCCGAGCATGACCCGGCCACCGCCGCGTTGCTCGCAATGACCGGGTCAGGGCGGTCGGAACACGACAGGAGGACTGGTGGCGACCTGGTTCTGGGTAGCGCTGGGCGGAGCCCTCGGCAGCATGGCGCGGTTCTGGCTGGCCGCCGCCGTGGCCGCCCTCACCGGCCCGCAATTCCCCTGGGGCACCTTGCTCATCAACGTCGGCGGCTCCTTCGTCATCGGCTTGTTCGGCGCCCTGACCAGCAGCCGAGGCGCGGTCAGCGTGCCCCCCGACATCCGCATCTTCGTCATGGTCGGGATCTGCGGCGGCTTCACCACCTTTTCCTCGTTCAGCCTGCAAACCCTGGAATTGCTGCAATCCGGCGAACTCCTATGGGCCGGTGGCTACATCGTCGGCTCCGTCGTGCTGTGCCTGCTAGGGGTATGGCTCGGCACGCTGCTGGGCCACGGGTGAAGGAGAAAGAGAAAGAGAGAGACTCCCCCTCCCCTTGCGGGCTTGAGCCGCGAAGCGGATCAAGGTTGGGGGGAGGGGGAGTCCCTTTCTTTTTCTCTCCAGACCCACCCCCTCCCACACCGCACACTTCCATCGGGCGGGTGCGATGCGGCATAAAGCGGGAAGCCGGTGCCAACCGGAATGAGACGGTGTGGCACGGTCCGCGGAGATTCCCAGCCGCCGGGCATCGTAAGGAGCAGGCGAAACGATGAAGATACTGCTGACCGGTGGTTGTGGATTTATCGGCTCCGCCGTGGTGCGCCACCTGCTGCGCCGCACCGATCACGTGGTCATAAACGTTGACAAGATGACCTACGCCGCCTCGGAGGAGGCCCTCGAGGAAGCCCGCCACCACAACCGGCACGTGCTGGTCCGCGCGGATATCGCCGACATGGCAGCCATGGGCGAGGTCTTCGCCACCCATCAGCCCGACGCCGTCATGCACCTGGCGGCGGAAAGCCACGTGGACCGCTCGATCGACGGTCCGGCGGCCTTCGTGCAGACCAACGTGGTCGGCACCTTCATCCTGCTGGAAGCGGCGCGGGCGCATTACGCCACGCTGGACGCGGCCCGGCGCGCGGCGTTCCGCTTCCACCATATCTCCACCGACGAGGTGTTCGGCGCGCTCGGCCCGGACGATCCGCCGTTCTGCGAGACCACCGCGTACGATCCGCGCAGCCCCTACGCCGCCAGCAAGGCCGCCTCGGATCACCTGGTGCGGGCCTGGCAGCACACCTATGGGCTGCCGGTCATCGTCAGCAACACCTGCAACAACTACGGCCCGTGGCAGTTTCCCGAGAAGCTGATCCCCCTGGTCACCCTGAACGCGCTGGAGGGCAAGGAGCTGCCGGTCTACGGCGACGGCTCCAACTGCCGCGACTGGCTGTTCGTCGAGGATCACGCGGAAGCCCTGGTCCGCGTGGTGCAGCACGGCCAGCCCGGCGCCACCTACGCGATCGGCGCGCGCCAGCCGCGCAGCAACCTGGAGGTGGTGCGCGCGATCTGCGCCTGCCTGGACCGCCGCGCCCCCGACCCGGCCGGCCCCCGCAGCCGCCTGATCCGCTTCGTCACCGACCGGCCCGGCCACGACTTCCGCTACGAGATCGACCCCGCGCGCACCGAAAACGCGCTCGGCTGGCGGGCGCCGCACGACTTCGAGGCCGGCCTGGAGCGCACCGTCGACTGGTACCTGGCCAATCGCGCCTGGTGGGAAGGCGTGCGCGGCGGGCGCTATGCCGGCCAGCGCCTGGGCATCCAGCCCCTGGAAACGCCCCCTCTGGAGGCCGTCCCATGAAAGGCATCCTGCTCGCCGGAGGCTCCGGAACGCGGCTGCACCCGATGACCCTGGCAGCGTCGAAGCAGCTTCTGCCGGTGTACGACAAGCCGATGGTCTACTACCCGCTGTCCACGCTGATGCTGGCGGGGATCCGCGACGTGCTGGTGATCTCCACGCCGGAGGACCTGCCGCAGTTCCGCCGGCTGCTGGGCGACGGCGGGCGCCTCGGCATGCGCATCGCCTACGCCGTGCAACCCAGTCCGGACGGCATCGCCCAGGCGTTCCTGATCGGCCGCGACTGGCTCGCCGGCGAGGCCTGCGCGCTGGCGCTGGGCGACAACCTGATCCACGGCGACCACCTGTCCGCTACCCTGCGCGCCGCCGCGGCGAGGCCGGTGGGGGCGACGGTCTTCGCCTATCAGGTGCGCGACCCGGAACGCTATGGCGTGGTCAGTTTCGACGCGGCCGGCCGGCCGGTGGAACTGGTGGAAAAGCCCTCGGCGCCAACCTCCAACTGGGCGGTGACCGGGCTGTATTTCTACGATCGCCAGGTCAGCGATCTGGCCCGCACGATTCGCCCCTCGGCGCGCGGCGAGCTGGAGATCACCGACCTCAATCTGCTGTATCTGCACGCCGGCAACCTGCACGTGGAGAAGCTGTCGCGCGGCTGCGCGTGGCTGGATGCCGGAACGCCCGACAGCCTGTTGCAGGCCGCCACCTTCGTGCAAACCATCCAGTCGCGCACCGGCATGCTGGTCGGCTGCCCGGAGGAGGTGGCGTTTCGCATGGGCTTCATCGACGCCGACGCCCTGCGCGTCCAGGCACGCAGGCTGGGCAAGACCGATCTGGGCCGGGTGCTGCTGGAACTGGCCGAGGGGGAGCTTTCGTGATCGTCGAACGCCTGGCCATTCCCGATGTGCTGCTGCTGACCCCGCCGCGCTTCCTCGACCCGCGGGGCTTCTTTTCCGAGACCTGGAACGCTGCACGCTTCACCGCCGCCGGCATTCCCGGCCCGTTCGTGCAGGACAACCACGCCCGATCCACCGAGCGCGGCGTGCTGCGCGGGTTGCACCTCCAGATCGGGCCGAACGCTCAGGGCAAGCTGGTGCGGGTGGTGCGCGGCTCGATCTGGGACGTGGCGGTGGACGTGCGGCGCGGCTCGCCGACCTATGGCCGGCATGTCGGGGCGGTGCTGAGCGCGGAGAACTGGCAGCAGCTCTGGGTGCCGGTCGGCTTCCTGCACGGCTACTGCGTGCTCCAGCCGGACACCGAGGTGATCTACAAGGTCACCGCGCCCTACGAGAAGGCGGCCGAGCGCGGGGTGATCTGGGACGATCCGGCGCTGGCGATCCCCTGGCCGATCCCGGCGAGCGAGGCGCTGCTGTCCGACAAGGACCTGGTCCTGCCCCGCCTGGCCGACTGTCCGGACTGGTTCTCGGTCTGAGATGGCGACGCGGTCGATGTCCGCAGTGCAGTCCTCCGCTCCCCCTCCCCTTGCGGGAGGGGGAGTGCCTTGCTTGGCATCCCGCCTAGCCTCATGCGCATGGGTGGAAGACCGGTGATGGCGGCGCCATCGACGCTGGCAGTGCAACCAATCCTGGTGACCGGCGGCACCGGCCAACTCGCCACCGCCCTGGCCGCGGCGGCCACCGTGCCGATTTGCCGCCTCGGCCGTCCGGACTTCGATTTCGACCGGCCGGAGAGCATCGGCGCCGCCTTCCACCAGGCCAATCCATGGCTGGTGGTGAACGCCGCCGCCTATACCGCGGTGGATGCAGCGGAGCAGAACGTGGTCGCGGCGTATCGTGCCAACCGCGACGGTCCGGCGGAGCTGGCGCGGCTGTGCGCGGCTGCCGGCATTCCGCTGATCCACATCTCGACCGACTATGTGTTCGATGGCGCCAAGGGCGAGCCGTATGTCGAGACCGACCCGGTTGCGCCGCAAGGCGTCTACGGCGCGAGCAAACTCGCCGGGGAGCAAGCGGTGCTGAACGCGTGCCCGCGCGCCGTGGTGCTGCGCACCTCCTGGGTGTACGCGCCGACCGGCCGCAACTTCGTGCGCACCATGCTGACGCTGGGCAAGACGCGCGACCGGCTGACCGTGGTGGCCGACCAGAAAGGCTGCCCTACCACCGCCGCGGACCTCGCAACGGCGATCCTGGCGATTGCCGCCCGCATCGCCGAGACCGGCTGGCAGGACAGCTATGCCGGCGTGTTCCATGCCGCCGGCACCGGGTGGACGACCTGGCACGGGCTGGCGTGCGCGACGTTCGCCGAGGCGGCCCGCCACGGCGCCCCGGTGCCCCGCGTCGATCCGATCGCCACCGCCGACTGGCCCACCCCGGCGAAGCGTCCCGCCGACTCGCGGTTGAATTGCACCAGGCTGGCGGCGGTGTTCGGGGTGCGGCTGCCGGACTGGCAGCCCAGCCTGGCGCGGACGATCGACGCGATCTTCGCCGCGGAATGACCTCGCCCGCTGCGCGGGGTTGCGCCGCGCCGCGGATCGACGGGGGCGCGAGAGCGCCGAGGGCAATCGGGTCGCCCCGCGGCACCCGCAACCCGCGTACCGCGGCACTCTCGCCCGCGTCGCTGCGCGCCTCGACCTCTGCCACGACGTGGGCGCGGTGTACGAGTGCGTGATCCTCGTCACAACCGTGTTGTTGCGCCTTCGCGGACGTCAGCTTCGGTGCATGGTGCCCCTGGAAAACCCTGGAGGGCACAATGCTGCTGACTCTCACGCGACTGCTGGCCGCCGTCGTCCTGGCCATAACCTTGCTCGCCGCCCCCGCGGCCCACGCCCGGTCGGGCACGCAGGTGACAATCGACGGCGCGCGCAAGACGCTCGCCGACCTGCGGCACGACAAGGCGTTCGGCACCGCAGCGCACGCGATGCATCAGGCCCGGGCGGTTTTGATCGTGCCGAGGCTGATCAAGGGCGGCTTCATGGTCGGCGGCGAAGGCGGCAACGGCGTCCTGATGCTGCAAGCCCGCGACGGCACCTGGAGCAATCCGGCGTTCTATGCGATCGGCGCCGCCTCGTTCGGGTTGCAGGCCGGCCTGGAGCAATCGGAGCTGGTTCTGCTGGTCATGACGCAGAAGGGGCTGGACGGACTGCTGCATGACCATTTCAAGATCGGCGCGCAGGCGGGGATCGCGGTTGCGACGCTCGGCTCCGGGGTGGAGGCGGCAATCAGTGGCCCGACGCCGCCCGACATCATCGTGTGGTCCTCCTCCACCGGCGTCTATGGCGGGCTGACCATCGACGGCTCGATCATCCGCCAGGAGCCGAATGACGACTCGGCGTGGTATGGGCGGCCGATCACGACGCGGGACATCCTGTTCGGACGCCTCGACTTTCCGCGCGCGGCGGCGCTGCGGCGGGAGCTTGGATCGATCGGCTGACGGAGCAATTGGTTGCTGGCGGCAGGCGCCCGTGCTATCCGGCGGGCGCCTGCGCTGTTGGGGGATAGTTTAGCGGTAGAACTCCCGGCTCTGACCCGGGCAGCCTTGGTTCGAATCCAGGTCCCCCAGCCACCTAATTTACCAATATTTATCAATACCTTGCTGACATACCCCTGGCTGGATTCGAATTCGGCCCAGGTTGGATCTCAAATGCAACCAGCCAAGATCGCGCTCTCACCGGGAGCGTGGTCACCGCATCAGCCGTGCCGCTGTCGGTCGAAAGCGGCGGTTGGTCGATCCAACGAACGGTAAAATTCGGCAACGCTTCTCAATCTGCCAGCTCCGGAACGGCTGCCCCCGAGCGCCAAGCGGCAGCGGCCTTGACTTTCTGCCATGAAAGTCCACTTGTTGGTGCATGGACGACCCGGGGATCGAAATCGATATCGCCGCCTTGTTCGAAGCCGAGCCTGTCCACGGCGAGCGGTTCAGCGTCTACGTGCCGAACAAGGATCGAAATGGCATGTCAGTTCCGCAAGAGCCGTGGGTGGAAGAGGCTCTCGCCCTATTGTCCAAGATCGGGGGCGGTGCGACGGCCATGCCACCAGTCGACGGGGCCTGGCTCAACGAGGAGACTTCGGAACTGATCCGGGAACAACCTCGTGTCGTGTACTCGTACATCATCCCTGACCGATTCCTGGAACACCGCAAGGAACTGGTCGGATTCGTCAAACGCATGGGCCGAGAAACCAACCAGGGCGTCATCGCCATTGAGTTCGACGGCGATCTCTATTTCGTCAATAAGTTCTCGGAACAGGAGTGATCGCATGCCGAAGATCACATTCACCGTTCGCTCAGCGAAAGGCCGCATACGCAACGTGTCCGCGCGGCCTCGGCTTGGGCAGGAGGCGTTCCGCGCGGCGTTCGCCGATGCGCGCCCGCTCGGGCGGTTGCCAGGAGACAAGAG
>JBEKNT010000399.1:0-6408 GCA_049522565.1 Acetobacteraceae bacterium | reverse complement strand
CACCCCTCCCCCAACCCCCTCCCTCAAGTCGAGGGGGAGAATGCTTTTTCCGGCACATGACCCATGGCTGAAGCAGCCCTCGCTGCGGGGTTCCTCCCGACCCTGACGGCCCGTCTCCGGCAATTCTCGCCCGGCAGCGATATCGGGCTGGCGCTCGGCGTCGTCGCGCTGCTCTCGGTCCTGGTGCTGCCGCTGCCGCCGCTGCTGCTGGATTTCGGCCTGTCGGTGTCGCTCACCGCCGCCGTGCTGGTGCTGATGGTGTCGCTGTTCCTCAAGCGCCCACTGGATTTTTCGTCCTTCCCGACGCTGCTGCTGTTGACCACCCTGTTGCGCCTGTCGCTCAACGTCGCGACCACCCGGCTGATCCTGTCGCACGGCAACGAGGGGCCGCTCGCCGCAGGTCACGTCGTCGCCGCCTTCGGCGGCTTCCTGATGGGCGGCGACGTGGTGATCGGGCTGATCCTGTTCTCGATCCTGCTGGTGGTGAACTTCATGGTCATCACCAAGGGCTCCGGCCGCATCGCCGAGGTGGCGGCGCGGTTCAGCCTCGATTCGATGCCGGGCAAGCAGATGGCGATCGACGCCGAGATGTCGGCCGGCATGATCGACGAGAAGACCGCGCGCCGGCGCCGCAAGGACCTGGAGGAGGAGAGCGGCTTCTACGGCGCGATGGACGGCGCCGCCAAGTTCGTGCGCGGCGACGCGATTGCCGGCCTGATCATCACCGTCATCAACATCCTCGGCGGCCTGACGATCGGCGTGGTGCGCCACGGCATGCCGCTGTCCGACGCCATCGCCGCATTCACCACGCTGACCGCGGGCGACGGGCTGGTGACGCAAATTCCCGCCTTGTTGGTCTCGACCGCGGCCGGCATCGTGGTCACCAAGGGCGGCATGGAGGGCAGCGCGGATGCGGCGCTGATCCACCAGCTTGGCGGCAGCCCGAAGCCGCTGGCGATGGCGGCCGGCGCGGCGACCGTGCTGGCGTTGCTGCCGGGACTGCCGATGCTGCCGTTCCTGACGCTGGCCGGCCTGGCGGGCGGCGGCGCCTGGTTGCGGCACACGCATCCCACGGTGTTCGGTCCCGAACCCGCGCCGGCGCCGGTCGTCCCCACCGAGCAACCGATCAGCGAGACGCTGCGCATCGACCTGATCCGGATCGAGCTGGGCTACGGACTGCTATCCCTGGCGGGTGGCGAGACGGCGCGGCTGACCGAGCAAATCAAGGGGTTGCGGCGGTCGATCGCCGGCGACATGGGGTTCGTCCTGCCGCCCGTGCGGATTCAGGACAACATGCAATTGCCGGCCGACACCTACTCGGTCCGCATCAAGGAGATCGAAGCCGGCAAGGGCGAGTTACGCCCGACAATGCTGCTCGCAATGGACCCGAAGGGAGGCGTGCCCGATCTGCCCGGCGAACGCACCAAGGAACCGGCGTTCGGCCTGCCGGCGTTGTGGATCGATCCGTCCGCCAAGGAGGAGGCGCTGTTCCGCGGCTGCACGGTGGTCGATCCGCCGAGCGTGCTGACGACCCATCTGACCGAGTTGGTCCGTGAGAACGTCGCCGAGTTGCTGTCCTACGCCGAGACCCAGAAATTGCTCGATGAGCTGCCGCGGGAGCAGCAGAAACTGGTGGCGGATATCGTGCCGTCGCAGATTACGGTGGGGGCGGTGCAGCGCGTGTTGCAGTCCTTGCTGTCGGAGCGGGTGTCGATCCGCGACCTGTCGACCATCCTGGAAGGCATCCAGGAGGCGTGCGGAGGGGCGGCGCGGGCCATCCCGGCGATCGTCGCGCATGTGCGGATGCGTCTGGCGCGGCAGATCAGCGACAGCCACACCGGCCCGAACGGCTACATCCCGCTGATAACCCTGTCGCCCGAGTGGGAGGGCGCGTTCGCCGAGGCGTTGACCGGTCCGCCCGAGGAGCGCCAGCTCGCGATGGCGCCATCGAAGCTACAGGCCTTCATGCAGACTTTGCGCAACGCGTTCGACACCGCCGGCGCGACCGGCGAAGCACCGGTATTGCTCACCAGCGGCGGTATCCGCCTGCACGTGCGCGCGATCGTCGAACGCATCCGTCCGAACACCCCGGTGCTGGCACAGGGGGAAATCGCCCCTCGGGCGCGCATCCGCACGGTGGGGACGATATGACGGGGCGCGGTGACCCCTCCCCCCAACCCCCTCCCACAAGGGGAGGGGGAGTTCCGTCTTACTCCCCCTCCCCTTGTGGGAGGGGGTTGGGGGGAGGGGTCACCGCGCCGGCACGCCCATGCGTCTGAAGGTGTTCCGCGCACCGGCGATGGCTGCGGCGATGGCGCAGGTGCGGGCCGAACTCGGACCCGACGCGTTGATCCTCGGCACCAGGCGGGTCGCCGGAGGGGTCGAGATCACCGCCGCCCTGGAGCCGAACGACACCTTGCCGGCACCGTTGCCGGACCCCGCCCGTCTCGCCGCGTTGCAGTTCCACGCCGTGCCGGCCGGGTTGCATGCCGGCTTGCAGGCCGGCCCGCTGGACGCCGCGCTGGCCACGGTGCTGTCGTTCGATAGCTTGCCGCTGGCGGTCGAAGCGCCACCATTGCTGCTGTCGGGTCCGCCGGGCGCCGGTAAGACGTTGACCGTGGCGCGGCTTGCCACCCGCCTTGTGCTGGCCGGCGGCATGCCGATGGTGGTCACCGCCGACGGCAAACGGGCCGGCGCGACGGAGCAATTGGCCGCGTTCACCCGCCTGCTGGGCATCGACCTGGTCGTCGCCTGCCACCCCGTCACGCTGGGCCGCGCCCTGGCGCGGCGACAGGACGCAGCGCCGGTACTCATCGACGCGGCCGGTTGCAACCCGTTCGACCCGGTACAGGTCGAGGAACTCGCCGCCCTCGCCAGCGCCGCCTCGGCCCGGATCGTCGTGGTGCTGCCGGGCGGCATGGATTCTGCCGAGGCGGCCGACCTCGGGGCTGCCTACGCGGCGGTCGGCGCCGGCCACCTGGTAGCGACCCGCCTGGACCTGGCCCGGCGGCTCGGCGGCATCCTGGGCGCCGCCGCCGCCGGCCGGCTGGCGCTCACCGAGGCCGGCATCGGCGCGGGCGCGGCCGATGGCCTGGTCCCGCTGACCCCCGCCTTCCTCGCCGAGCGGCTGCTGCAACCCCGGATGGCACACGCATGATCGACGCCGCATCCAGCCCCGCATCCGGCCACACAGGCAAAGTTCTCCCCCTCCCCTTGTGGGAGCGGGATGGGGGGAGGGGTGCTCACATCAACAGGCAGGGGCTGTACGCACCCCTTCCCCCAACCTTGGTCCGCTTCGCGCCCCAAGCCCTCAAGGGGAGGGGGAGAATGCTTCGCAACCTGACGCCCACAAGGCACGCTCCTGCCCGGACATCGACCGACGCTCCTGCCGCGGCATCGACCCACGCCCCTGCCGGGGCCCCGGCAAGCGCTCCCGACCAGGCTCCCGCCGCTTCGGCCGCCCGCCTGGTCGCGATCGCATCGGGCAAGGGTGGCGTGGGCAAGACCTGGTTCGCCATCACCCTGGCGCACGCACTGGCGCAGCAGGGTCGCAAGATCCTGCTGTTCGACGCCGATCTCGGCCTGGCCAATGTGGACATCCAGCTCGGCCTGACCCCGACCGTGGATCTGGCCGACGTCGTCGCCGGCCGCGCCTCGATCGCGCAGGCCGCGCTCCGCCATCGCGACGGTGGCTTCCACATCCTTGCCGGCCGCTCCGGGTCCGGCATGTTCTCCGGCCTCCCAGCGGCGGTATTGGAACGCACGCTCGGGGAGCTGCGCCAGACAACGGCAGGCTTCGACCTCGTGTTGCTCGATCTCGGCGCCGGGCTGGAACATGCGGTGCGCCACATGGCGGCGTTTGCCGACACGCTGCTGGTGCTGGCGACGGAGGAGCCGACCAGCCTGACCGACGCGTACGCGGTGCTGAAGCTGCATGCCGCCGACCGGGCCGACGGCGATGCGCGCATCATCGTGAACCAGGCCACCAGCCACGGCGCCGGGGAGCGGACCTACGCCACGTTGCGGCGCGCCTGCGCCACGTTTCTGGGCCGCGAACCGCCGCTTGCCGGCGTGATCCGCCGTGACGATCGCGTGCGGGACGCGATCCGCCGGCAGACCCTGCTGCTGACCCGGCATCCGGCCTGCGCGGCGGCGACGGACGTTCAGCAGATCGCCCGCGAATTTCTGACGTAACCGTTCGTCATGCGGTCCCCGGTTTCCCCCCGCCCCCTGCCACCCCACATTGGATGGCGGTATGGGGGACGGCATGCACCTGATCCGGCGCAGCGGCACGCGCGACCTGCGCGTCGACTTCTTCCGGGGCCTCGCCTTGTGGTGGATCTACACCGACCACATCCCCGGCGACGCGTTGTCGCATTTCAGCTTGCAGAACTACGCCATGTGCGACGCGACCGAGATCTTCGTGTTGCTCGCCGGCTATGGCGGCGGTCTGGCGTATGGCCTGGAGATGAACCGTCACGGCTACCTGTACGCCGCCGCCGACGTGATGCGGCGGGCCTGGACGCTCTACATCGCGCATATTTTCCTCTTCGTCATATACACCGCGCAGGTGGCCTATTCGGCGGAGGCGCTGGATCGCGCCTATTACCTCGACGAGACCAAGCTGGACGTCCTGGCGAATGCGCCATACGACGCGATGTTGCAGGCGCTGTTGCTGCGGTTCCAACCCAGCCTGCTGAACATCCTGCCGCTCTACGTCATGCTGCTGCTGATCTTCGCCGTGGCGTTGCCGCTGTTGCGCCGGCCGGTGCTGTTGCTGGGCGCCTCCTTCGCGCTGTACGCCGCCACCCGGGCGACCGGCCTGAACTTCCAGACCTGGATCGCCGGCGAGGTCTGGTATTTCAACCCGTTCGCCTGGCAGTTCCTGTTCATGATCGGCGCCGTCCTGTCCTACGCGCCGCCGCGCTGGCCGCGCGTGCGCTGGCCGTTCGATGTGCTGTCCGTGGCGGTCCTGGTCGCGGGCGTCGTGGTGATCTGGGTCATCGACCTGCACCCCCGGATGTTGGCGGCGATGCCCGGTCCGGTGATCCGCTTCGTGATCACCGAGGACAAGACCGGGTTGCATCCGTTCCGCCTGCTGTCGATCCTGGCGCTGACCTGGCTGGTGGCGCGCACCGTACCGCGCGGTGCCGCGTGGCTCGAGTCCCGGCTGGTCGCGCCGCTCGTGCTGCTGGGGCAGAACTCACTGCCGGTATTTTGTTTCGGCATCTTTTTTGGTTTCATCGCCCGCCTGGGGCTGGAATACGATGACGGGATGGCCATGCAAGCCGGGGTGAATCTGTGCGGCGCGGCGGCAATGGTAGCGGTCGCCGCCTTGAGTGCCTGGTACCGCGCCAAGGGCCGCTCGGCTGCCGTCCGACCGGCCGTCTTGTCGGCCGTGGTCCGCACTGATAGCGGTTAGCAGTCGATGTCCCGCTTGATCTCCTGCTTATGGCTGCTGGTTCTGATTACGTGCCCGGTATCATCGCGGGCGGAGCACGAGCAAGCCCCGGCCGCTTGCGCAGCGTCGGAGGCGTTCACCACACCGGAAGAGTCGCTGGCCCAGGTAGCCGCGGCGATCGCCGCCGGCGGGCCGGTGAACATACTCGCCGTCGGCTCGGCCACCACGGTCGGCGACCAGCTCGGCACGGATCACAACACCGCGTTTCCCTTCCGCATGGTCGAGGCGTTGCACGCTGCCCTGCCCAAGGTGGCGTTCGCCCTGACCCTCCGTGGTGGCCGCGGCATGACCGCGGAGGACATGCTGCCCCTGCTCGAGGCGGCGCTGGTCGGACAGCACTACCAGCTCGTGATCTGGCAGACCGGAACGGTTGAGGCGGTGCGCGGCATGCGACCCGACGGGATGGTGGCGGCCTTGCAGGAGGGCGTCGATCGCGCCCGCGACGCCGGCGCCGACGTGGTGCTGATCGATCCGCAATTCAGCCGGTTCCTGCGCGCCAATGCCGATCTCGATCCGTATGAGGCGGCGCTACAGCAGGTCTCGGCGATGCCGAACGTGGTGCTGTTCCGCCGCTTCGACGTGATGCGTGGCTGGGCCGAGGACGGCGGGATCGACCTGGAGCGCGCCAGGCAGGCCGATCGCGTGCGCATGATGGCGCTGTTGAATACCTGCCTGGGCGAGACGCTGGCCCGCTTCGTGCTGAACGGCGCCGGCGTGGCTGCGCCCTGAGGGGGAACGGCGCGCCGGGTTGTTGCAACTGCGCCGTCACGCTGCCCGCCGGCCCTGAGGCGCGCCACGGTGCCGTTTGCGCTCCGTCACGCCGTCCCCGTCATTGCGCGTTGACCACCGGCCGGCGGCGGACCCGCCCTGGATGAAACCGCGGAGGTCGCCGGAGATAAGGAGGCTCCCCCTCCCCTTGAGGGAGGGGGTTGGGGGGTGGGGTGCGT
>JBEKNT010000398.1:0-8573 GCA_049522565.1 Acetobacteraceae bacterium | reverse complement strand
GCACTGGCCCGAGGTGGAACATGGCAGCGGCTGCCATGTTCCCCCTCGGGCCAGTGCCGATCACGGCGCCGGTGCTGGTCACGTGGGGTATCATGGCAGCGCTGACCGGTGGCTCCTGGCTGCTCACGCGCCGCCTGTCCTTGCTGCCTTCTGCTGCGCAAACCGTGCTGGAATTGGTGGTCGACGCCACCGCCGGGCAGATTCGCGACACCATGCGCGCCGAGCCGCGGCCCTATCTCCCGCTGATCGGCACGCTGTTCCTGTTCATCCTCACCGCCAACTGGTCGTCGCTGATTCCCGGCGTCGAACCGCCGACCGCACATCTCGAGACCGACGCGGCGCTCGCGTTCATCGTGTTCGTCGCCATCGCCTGGTTCGGTATCCGGGCGCGCGGCGTGGGCGGCTGGCTTACCAGTTTCGCTGAACCGTCGTGGCTGATGTTGCCGCTGAACCTGGTCGAGAGCGTCACGCGCACCTTCTCCTTGTTGGTGCGGCTGTTCGGCAACGTGATGGGCGGCGCCTTCGTCATCGCCATCGTCCTGTCGCTTACCGGCTTGCTGGTGCCGATTCCCTTGATGGCGCTGGAACTGCTGACCGGCGCAATCCAGGCCTACATCTTCAGCGTGCTGGCGATGGTGTTCATCGGAGGCGCGGTCGGCGATGCGCCACAACCTCAAGAGGGAAGCCCATGAATTGGATCGAAGTCGCGAGTGTGCTGGGCGCCGCCCTGGCGGTTGGACTCGGTGCCATCGGGCCGGGACTGGGCGAGGGACGTGCCGTGGCAGCGGCGCTGGACGCGATCGCCCGCCAGCCGGAAGCGGCCAACACGCTGTCGCGCACACTGTTCGTCGGCCTGGCGATGATCGAGACGATGGCGATCTACTGTCTGGTCATCGCGCTGCTGCTGCTGTTCGCCAATCCGTTCGTGCATTGATGATGATGATGATCATGGCGATGGTGGTGATGCAAGTCTCCCCCTCCCCTTGTGGGACGGGGTTGGGGGGAGGGGTCGGTGCGGAGATACGCACCACGGCGCCTGACCGCACCAACCCCTCCCCCCAACCCCCTCCCACAAGGGGAGGGGGAGTCGGGGTGGCGTGAATGCATATCGACCTGTGGACCCTCGCGCTACAGACGATCAACGTCCTTGTTCTGGTCTGGCTGCTTGCGCACTTCCTGTTCCGTCCGGTCGCCGGGATCATCGCCGAACGACGTGCGGCAGCCGACAAACTACTGGGGGACGCCGCGGCAAAGCTCCAACAAGCCACCGACGAAGCCGCGGCAATCACGCAGCAACGCGACGGCCTGACCGGCGAAGGCCAACGCATCCTCGCCGAAGCGCGCGCCACCGCCGAGGCCGAACGCGCGACCCTGCTGCAACATGCATCCGACGCCGCGGCACGCCTGCAAGCCGACGCGCAGCAGGCCATCGCACGCGATGAACACGTCATGCGCGAGGCGCTCGAACGTGAAGCCAACGAGCTTGCGCTGACCATCGCCACCCGCCTGCTGCAACGCGTCCCGGCACGCGCGCTGAACCGTGCGTTTCTTGAAAGCCTGGCGGACACGCTGGCCACCCACCCGGCGCGTGGTTCTCTTGCCGCAACAACCATCGAACTGCGCTCTGCCGCGCCGCTGGATGCGGCGGCGCAGGCCGACTGCCGCGATGTCCTTGCCCATGCCCTCGGTGCCGCGCCGCAGCTTAGCTTCAGCACGGATCCGACATTGATTGCCGGCATAGAACTCGCCGCGCCGCATGCGCTGATCCGTAATTCCTGGCGCGCCGATCTGGATCGCATCAGCCACGCCCTGCACGAAGAAACCCCCCATGCCATCCCCCAGCCCGTGGCTTGAAACCGCACAGCGTCGCGTCGCGGCGATTCCGCTCGCGCCGGAGGTCGCCGAGATCGGCCACGTCGCCAGCGTCGGCGACGGCATCGCCATGGTCTCCGGCCTGCCCAACGCGCGGCTGGACGAGGTGCTGCGTTTCGCCACCGGCCAGCTTGGTTTCGCGCAGACGCTCGACGCCGAGCAAATCGGTTGCGTGTTGCTGGACGAGGTGGGCGCGCTGGAAGCGGGCGACATCGTGCGCGGCACCGGCGAAGTGGTGCGCACCGCAGTGGGACCGGGATTGCTCGGGCGCGTGGTCGATCCGCTGGGCCGCCCGTTGGACGGCGGTGTCCCGATCGTTGCGGAACGGCATGACCCGGTGGAACGTCCGGCGCCGGCGATCCTCGATCGCGCGCTGGTCACCCAGCCGGTGCAGACCGGCATCCTGGTGATCGATTCGCTGTTTCCGCTCGGCCGCGGCCAGCGCGAGCTGATCATCGGCGACCGCGCCATCGGCAAGACCGCGGTCGCCGTCGATACCGTGATCAACCAGAAATCCAGCGACATGATCTGTGTCTATGTCGCGGTGGGCCAGAAATCCTCCACCGTGGCGCGGGTGATCGATGCAGTGCGCCGGCTGGGTGCGCCGGAGCGCTGCATTTTCGTCGTCGCCGGCGCGGCGTCGGCGCCGGGGCTGCAATGGATCGCGCCGTTCGCCGGCATGACGATGGCGGAATATTTCCGCGATCGCGGCCAGCACGCGCTGATAGTGCTCGACGACCTGACCAAGCATGCGGCGACACACCGGGAAATCGCCTTGCTGACGCGGCATCCGCCGGGGCGCGAGGCCTATCCCGGCGACATTTTCTATCTGCACGCGCGGCTGCTGGAGCGCGCGGCGAAATTGTCGCCCGAACTGGGCAGTGGATCGCTCACCGCGTTGCCGATCGCCGAAACCGATGCGGGCAATCTCAGCGCTTATATCCCTACGAACCTGATTTCGATTACCGACGGGCAGCTCGTGCTGGATGCGCGGCTGTTCCATGCCGGACAGAAGCCGGCGATCGATATCGGCACCAGCGTCAGCCGGGTCGGCGGCAAGACTCAGGCTCCGGCACTGCGTGAAACCACCGGCATGTTCCGGCTGGATTACGCGCAGTTTCTGGAATTGGAGTTGTTCACCCGGTTCGGCGGCGCGCCGGATGCGCGCGTGCAGAAGCAGATCGCGCGCGGCGAGCATTTGCGCGCGTTGCTGGTGCAGCCGCAATTCGCGCCGCTGCGCCTGGCCGACGAGGTAGCGCTGGCGCTGGCGTTGCGCGAGGGATCGCTCGACGGCGTCCCCGCCGCGTCGATCGCCGGGTTGCGGCAGGCGTTGCCGGATTGGCTCGATCAGCACGCCGGCGCGGCGGTGGCGACGATCGAGCGTGACGGCCGGATGGGCGAGGCCGATACCGCCGCGTTGCGGGCCGCGGTGGGAGGGCTGCTGGCGCGGCCGGGCTTGGCTGATCATGGCTGAGGACCTCGCTGCGGTTCGGGCTCGCATCCGGGGGGTGCAGCAACTGGACGCGGTGATCGGCGCGATGCGCGGTATCGCCGCGGCGCATGCGCAACAGAGCCGCGCGTTGTTGCCGGGGTTCCGCGCCTATGCGGAGGTGATCGCGCAGGCGATTGCGCAGGCGTTGCGCTTGCGTGATGACGACGCGCAGCGCGCGATCGGCAGCGCCGGCGTTGCGCGCATCGTGTTCTGCGCGGAGCAAGGGTTTGTGGGTGGGTTTGCGGAGCATGTGCTGGAGGCGGCCGCGGCGCGCGTGCCGGCGGACGTGTTCCTGGTTGGCAGCCGCGGGTTACTGCTCGCGCCGACGCACGGCATCGTGCCGGTCTGGCAGAGCGCGATGGCGACGCAGGTCGGCGGCATCGCCGGGTTATGCATCCGCATTGCCGAGGCGCTGTACGAGCAGATGACGACGCGGCGGATCGGCGCGGTGGAAGTGGTGTTTCCGGCGTGGACGGTGGGTGTGGGCGTTGGCGTGACGTGCCGCTCGTTGTTGCCGCTGGATGCGGAACATTTTGGCGTCGTGCCGGCAGGGATGCCGCCGCTGACCACGCTGCCGCCGGAGGTATTGCTGGCGAGCCTGGCGGAGGAATACGTGTTCGCGTCGCTGTGCGAGGCGGCGATGCACGCCTTCGTAGCCGAGAATGAGGCGCGTGCCGCGGCGATGGTACGCGCGCGCAGCAAGGTGCAGGAGATGTTGGCAGAGCTGACGCTGTCCGAGCACCGGGTGCGGCAGGAGGCGATCACCGCGGAACTGGTGGAGCTGGCGGCGGGCCAAACCTCTCCCGCGCTGCATGCGGGAGAGGTCGAGGTGCGTCAGCACCGAGGTGAGGGTGATCGGGTCGGCACTCTGCTGTAACGTGCCGACCCGATCACCCTCACCCTCGACGCTTCGCGTCTTGACCTCTCCCGCGCACAGCGCGGGAGAGGTTACTCGGTCAGCATCGCCTTCACCTCGCGCAGCCTGGGTGCCACTTCGCGCGCGAACAGCTTGATGCCCTTTACAGATTCCTCGTGCGTCATGAAGCCGGAACGGCCGATCATCGCCAGGTGTCCAAAGCCGCCGACCTTATCGTAGAATTCCATGATCTGGCGGTAGGTGCTGTCGGGGGTGCCGCAGAACAGAATGCCTTGCTGCATCGCCTCCTCGGTAGTGAGCGACATCAGCTTCGCGGCATTCTGGCTGGCGGGAGCGACGCCCTTCTCCGCATTCACCATGTCCGGCGCGGCAGCGGTCGGACGTGGCGCGGTGCGATAGATCTGCGGGGCGAATTCCGGCGGCGTCATGCCCGGCAGGAACTTCGAAAGCTGCGGTGACGATTTCAGGCTGGTGTTGAGGAACCACAACAGCTTGCTGCCGCCCGCACGACCTTCCTCCTCGGTCTCGCCGACATAGACCATCGCGGCGTAGGCAAAATTATCGGTGGTGACCTTCGGCAGCCCGGCCTCGGCGCGCGCGCGGCGGTGTGCCTGGTAGGCGCGCTTCGTGCCATCCGGTCCGCGCAGCACCAGCACATGCACCATGCCGCGGCGGCCGACTTCGGCGGCGGTGTACGGATCGCCGGTTGCCGACCACAACCGGGGATGCGGCTGCTGCCACGGTCGCGGCCAGATGTTGACGTGGCGGTGGGTGAAATACTTGCCCTCCCAGGAGAATGGCCCGTCATGCGACGACAGCGTCTTGCGGATCAGGTCGATGGCTTCCCAATAGCGTTCCAGGTTGCCCACCGGGTTGGTGTGGTTGGACGCCATTTCGGTGCCGCCCGACTTCACAAAGCCGATCTCCAGCCGGCCGCGCGACATCACGTCGGCGGTGGCGTATTCCTCGGCGATGCGCACCGGGTCCTCGCGCAACGATACCAGCGTGCCGAGGCTGAGGATGCGCACCTTGCGGGTCTGCCGTGCCAGGATGCCGACGAACATCGGGTTGGCGGCCATCAGCGAGTTGATCCCGGCGTGGTGCTCGATCGCCAGCACGTTCATGCCTTCGTCATCGCACAGCAGGAACTCGTCGAGCACTTCCTCGTACAGATCGGCGGCGACCTTCGGATCGCACCACTTGTTCGGCAGGCTGCCGCGCACCGAATCCGCTGCTGCCAGCACATCCTGCGGCACGTAGGGATAGGGGATCTCGCACTGCCACCAGACGTCCATGGATTTTTTCCCCCGCTGTGTGCCCAGGTGTGGATGTGGCGTCCGCGTGATTCTGCTCAGACGATGAAGCTGACGACGCGATCGGCGAACGCCTCCGGCTGTTCGATCTCCGGATGATGTCCCGCTGCTTCGATCAGCCCGAAGCGCGCGCCGGGGATCAGCCCGGCATAGGTGCGGCCGTAGTCCGGGGTGACGATGCGGTCGGATGCGCCCCATAGCACCAAAGTCGGCACGGCGATGCGTCCCAGCCAGCGCTTGAGCTGCGGGTTATACATGTAATCCTTCCACCCATACAGGCAGAGTGCGTCACGGCCGCGCGCGTAGCGGACCAGCGCGGCGTCCTCCCATGCATTGAAGTCGGGAGCGCAGCGCGCCGGGTCGTGCCATTCGCGGTCGCGTACCGTATCGGGATGCGTGTTGAACACGTCGGTTATGTCTGGCGTCTCGCGATCGCTCAGCTTGATACCGAACGGATCGACCAGGATCAGTCTTTCCACCCGATGACAGCAAGAGGCGGCGATCTCCGCGGCGATCCAGCCGCCGAAGGAGAAGCCGAGCAGGGTGACCTTCTGCCGCGGCAACGATTCCAGCAGGTCGAGATAGAGATGCACCAGGTCGTACACCGTGTCGAAATCGGCCGGTCGCGGCGAATCGCCGAAGCCGGGATGCGACGGGGCGGTGATCTCGGCGTGGCGACCCAGCAGGTTCAGGAAGCGCGCGGCCGGATCGATCGGCTGCATGCCGTGCAAGGCCAGGATCGGCTGCCCGGCGCCGCGGCGGACGGACGACCTCCAATGCGATGTCGCGAACATTAAGTCGGTCCGCTGAAGCGGGTGCGTCGTCTGCCATGGCTACCTCCTGAGCCGCGAGCAGACCACACATTTTTCACCCTGGCCAACCCTAGCGCGCTTCCCGCAACACTGCGTCAATCGGCGCGCGTGCGATCCACGCGGTGTTGTGTGCGGCGGTGCCGTTGGCGTCGTAGCCGCCCAGATAGACGCTCGGGTCGCCGGCAAACGGTGACGCAACGATCGTTCGGGTTGACACCAGGTTGCTGCCGATGCCTGGCAGCGATGCGGTGACCAGGTGCAGATCGTAACCGCCGTCGGCATGCCGGACGAGATACCAAGCCCCGCCTTCCAACCCGTGCAGGACGTCCAGCACGGCGTGCCCAGGAGGTCGCGGCGCGCCGGGCGGAATGTACGCTTCCAACCCGATCAGCAGTACCTCGGCGCCTCTGTTGTCACGCAGAGGCGTCATGTCGTTGTAGGCTGCGATCATGTAGCTGACGCGCGTCTGCCAGGCGCGATCAAGCAGCGCGCCGAGGTCCAGGTCGGTCGCTTCGCTGCCGTCGCGCGGATCGATGCGGACGATGCGCGCGTGATTCCCTTCGACAGCGGCGAGCAATACCTGGCCGTTGCCGGCGGGATCGGCGATCGCGGTCAGGCCACGCAGGCCCGTCTGCGAATAGAACGGGTGCGGATTGGTGTAGCGCAACTGCCAACGGGGTGCCGGGCCGTCGATGCGCTGCCAAACCTGCTGGCCGACGGCGGCATACAGCGCGCCGTTGCATTCGGCGAAACTGCTGATGCGCAAACGTCCGGCCAGCCCGGGGAATGCGTCGACGCGCCGTGTGCGCGGATCGAATTCCGGTTCGGCGGACCAGGCGATGCGGCCGGGCACGGCGGGGTCGAGCGCACCGCTGAAGATGCCGCGCGGATCGGTGCCGGCGAACACGCGATCGACGCCGGTCTGCCGGTCGCGGTGCATGCCGAAGCTGCGCACCTGCGGCAGGAAGTCCGACGCGGTTCGGTCTTGCGAGAGCACCGTCGTGGTCCACATGCGGGTGGCGTCGTCGCGGCTGAAGATCGCGTCGGTGCCGGTGCGGTCCCAGGACGAGGCGAGCAGGATATCGACCGGAGTGGGAAGCGTCGCGCCGTTGCGGTCGGTGGTGAAGCGCACGCTTTGCAGCGCCGAGATGGCGAAGTCGCGCATTCTGCCGTCGGGCATCCTGGCGTCGAACACATGCTCCACCCGCCACGACGCGGTCGGCCCGTCCAGTACCAGGATCGTGGCACCCTGCGGTCCTTCGAATCCCGGCCGGTCTTCCCAATAGCCGATCCCGGCGTACAGTTGGCCGCTGTGGACGGTGAGGTTACGGAGTTCGGTGCCGCCCATGAAACGGCCGGCGGCGTCGCGCGTTCCGGCGCTGTAGGAGGCCTGGAAGGGGCTGTCCGACGGCGGCGCGGCAAGCCGCATGGGTGCGGGCGCGCAGCAAGCGAGCAGGGCGGCCAGCAGCAGCGGGGCGGTTTTGTTAGTTGGCATGGGTTGTGGTCGGACCTCAGGCAAAGCGGCAGCGATAACGTGCCAGTGAAGGCGGGCGTGTGCGGCCGCGATATAGAAAGATTTTAACACGGAGGAAGATCGAGAACCACGGTCGGGCCGCGGCGACGATCAGAACTGCGCTTCGGTCCAGGCGCGCCGAGTCTATTGCCCTGTGGCCCTCGTGTGGCTCGCGATCTTCCTTCGGGTTAACAGCTCGCGTCCTCGCGGCAGGCGCGGACGCCGCTGGACGGGCCGCCGACGACTACCGCTGCCCGGTTGATGCCCCGCGCTCGACCCCGACCATCATTGCTTCTCGCCGCTCCCATGCCCACAATCGCCCCGCCCAGGGATGGAGGCGGCGATGGATTTCTTGCTCACCGACGAACAGCGGCAGATTCGCGATAGCATCGCCCGCATCTGCGCGGAGTTCGGCGAGGATTACTGGTATCACAAGGATCTGAACCACGAATTCCCGCACGAGTTCAGCCGCGCCTTCGCCGCGGCCGGCTGGTTCGGCGCGATCTTCCCGGAGGAATGCGGTGGCGCCGGGCTGGGCCTCACCGAGGCTGCGATCATCATGTCCGAAGTCGGCCGCAACGGCTTCAACGCATGCTCCACGCTGCACATGAACATGTTCGGCTGCCAGCCGATCGTGAAATTCGGCAGCAAGGAACAGCAACGCCGCTTCCTGCCGCCGATCATCGCCGGCACC
>JBEKNT010000397.1:0-6443 GCA_049522565.1 Acetobacteraceae bacterium | reverse complement strand
CTGGAATCGTCGGGACTGCTGTCATTGCGAGGCGCGTAGCGACGAAGCAACCCCCTGCCTGACGAGCGGGCGGCTCCCCAGGCGGGGGATTGCTTCGTCGCTATGCGCCTCGCAATGACAGGTGACGGCGAGCGTTTCCAGTCAGGGGTGGAAGTGCCCTAGCAGACCCGTCTGACCGGTGCGGCCGGGACGCGAGGGCGGAATAACCGGCGCGCACCGACATCACGCCACAGCGGCATTTCCGCGTGGCCCGGACGATCCGACACCTCTGCCCGGTAGCAATATCGCACGCGGCTGCCGGCATGAATCACTTTATGCGGCCAAGCTATCATTTGCCGTGTCGGGGCGTGTAACGTCCGTCCGTTTGGTGAGACCACCATCCAGGCGGCGGCGCGGCCGGATTCGATTCCAAGGGCCGAATTCAGGGGGAGTGGGTGCCATGCGGCCAGGTCCGCTGCACGAGGCTGGGCGATCCCCGGCGCGGCCCGGCCGGAAGATCGGCCGCCGGCGGCTGCTGCAAACGCTTCCCGCGGCGGCGATGCTGGCCGCGGCAACGCCGGCGCGGGCGGCGATCTCCGGCACGGAGCTGGTGCTTGCCTGCGACATCACGCTCGGCCCGGCGATGCGCGCCGCTGGCACCGCGTATGCCGACGCAACCGGCGTCCGGGTCAACGTGTTCCCCACCGAACTGGGCCTGATGCTTCCCCAGCTCGAGCGCGACGTGCAGAACGATGTCGTGGTGACCCGGGTCGCCACGCTGGATGCCGCCGTCCAGGCCGGACTCGTTGCGCCAGGCGCGGTGCGCGGCGCGTGGAGCACGCGCGTGGTCCTCGCCGCCAAGCGCGGCGCGCCGTCGCAGGCCGACCGACCGATCGCGATCAGCGATCCCCTGTCGGCTGCCGACATGGACGGCCCGGCCATCCTGGCGCAACTCGAGTTGCTGCCTAGCGCCGTGCTCGGCGTGATCGACACGGAGACAGTCGTCGCCCTGCTGCTGGACGGCACCGCGTGGGCCGGGCTGCTGCACATGACCGACGTGCGCGCGCATCCGGAACTGGAGGTGATTCGCGAGGTGTCGGACGATATCCAGCAGCCGATCGCCTACGCCGCCGCTGTCACCAAACTCGCCCGCCGGCCCGATCCGGCCAGCCTGCTCGACTTTCTTCTGACACGCCAGGCAACCACCCTGCTCGCGACACTCGGACTGGGGATACCGTCGTCGTCATGACCCAATCGGATCCGACGCCACACGTGCAGACACACGCCATCGCCGTGCGCGTCACGCACTGGCTGATGGCATTGTCGATGCTGATCATGATCGGCAGCGGCTGGCGCATCTACAACGCCAGCCCGATCTTCGGCTTCAGCTTTCCGGACTGGGCGGTGCTCGGCGGCGACGTCGAGACCGCGCTGGCGCGTCACAACGATCCGGGTGTCGCCAGCGGCATAGCCTGGCATTTCGCGGCCATGTGGGTGTTGTTCGGCAGCTACCTCCTGTACTTGCTCTGGGGCGCGCTGTCCGGCCACTTCTGGCGCGACTTCCTGCCGGTGGGACCGAAGTCGTTCCTGCGCGACTTCCTGGCCGCAGCGCGCTTCCGGCTGGAACACCATCTTGGGGAATACAACGCCGTGCAGCGTGTCTTCTACTGGGGCGTGCTGGCACTGGTCGCGCTGATGCTGCTATCCGGCATCGCCATCTGGAAGCCGGTGCAGACCTATCCGCTGGAGGTGTTGTTCGGTGGCTTCCAGGGCGCCCGTATCGTGCATTTCCTCGGCATGAGCGCGATCGTCGCGTTCCTCGTGGTGCATGTCGTGCTCGTCATCCTGGTGCCACGCACCTTCATTGCCATGGTGACCGGCCGTGCCGAGGAACCCGAGCCGCCGGTCGAGCTGGAGGACGTGCTATGACCCTCGACCGGCGACACCTGCTGCGCGGCGGTATGTCGCTCGGCGCGCTGACCCTGCTCACCGGCTGCGACCTGAGCGACTCCGACGCGGTGCAAAGCGTGCTGGCGAAGGTCTCGGAATGGAACGATCGCGTGCAGGCGGCGCTGTTCAGCGGCACGCGGCTGGCGCCGGAATTTCCCGAGGCGATGGCGGTGAAGGACTTCCGCTACAACGCCTGGTACGGGCCGGATAAGGCGCCGGACCTGAATGCCGCGGACTATCGCCTGATGCTGTCCGGCCTGATCGCCAACAAGAAGCCGTGGACGGTGGAGCAACTCTACGCCTTGCCGCAGGTCAGCCAGGTGACGCGCCATGTCTGCGTCGAAGGCTGGAGCATGATCGGCAAATGGAGCGGCACGCCGCTGAAGACCTTCCTCGAACGGATCGGTGCCGACACGACGGCGAAGTATGTCGGATTCGAATGCGCCGACGGCTATTATGAAGGGATGGACATGCCGACCGCGCTGCACCCGCAGACGCTGATGGCGTTCCGCCTGTCGGACGAGATCCTCCCGCGCAAATACGGCTACCCGTTCAAGATTCGCGTGCCGACCAAGCTCGGCTTCAAGAACCCGAAATTCGTCACGACGATCTACGTCACCAACCAGCGGCCGCACGGCTTCTGGACCGATCGCGGCTACAACTGGTTCAGCGGGATCTAGGTATGGCCCGCGCAGCGCAATGCGCCATTGCGGTGATGGCGAAGGCGCCGCGGCCGAATCACGTCAAGACACGCTTGGTGCCGCCGCTGACGCCACACGAGGCGGCCGCGCTCAACGCCTGCTTCCTGCGTGACATGACCGAGAATATCCGCGAGGCAGCCAGGGCGGTCCCGATGGCCGGATTCGTCGCCTATGCACCGGCGGGCTGCGAGGCGTTGTTCGACGGCATGCTGGCACCAGGCACGGCATTGGTGCTGGCCGATGGTTCGATTGGCGTGCCGTCCGGCGTGGACGGTTTCGGCCGGTCGCTGCTGCATGCCGCGACGTCGCTGTTGGCGCGCGGTTATAGCGCGGTCTGTCTGGTGAACTCCGACAGTCCGACCTTGCCGACGGCGTTCCTGCTTGAGGCAGCGGAGGTTCTGGCACGGCCGGGCGACCGGATGGTGCTCGGCGCAGCGGAGGACGGCGGCTATTACATGATCGGTCTCAAGGCGCCGCACGCTGCGTTGTTTCGGGATGTGACCTGGAGCACGGACCAGGTCAGTGCGCAAACGCTGGCGCAGGCAGCGACACTTGGTCTGGAGGTCGTCATGCTGCCGTCATGGTTCGATGTCGATGACCCGGCATCGCTGACCAGGCTGGTCGATGACCTGACCACGCCGCGGCACGACGGACCGTTGCCCTACGCCGCACCGGCGACGCGGGCCTGGCTGGAACACGTTGTCTTGGCCGAACGATTGATCGCCAAGGCTCCCCCTGAGCGGCGTGGTCGCGATGTTTACCAGGCTGAGCGGTAGGGAATCGTGCGCCACGCACCCGAGTACCTTCGACCGGACCGGAAACGCTCGCCATCGCTCGTCATCACGAGGAGCGCAGCGACGAAGCACTCTCCCGCATGACACGCAGTGGCTCTCCGGCTCGGGGATTGCTATGCCGCTGCGCGCTTCGCAATGACAGGGATCGCGCCGATTCCAATCGGACCGAACATGCTTCGACCGCGCCACCGACCGTGGTCCGCATCGCAAGCCAGGGCCTCAAGGGAAGCGGGCGTCTTATACCAGCCCGCGTAAAGGCTGACTCATCGGTCGCGTCCCCCGTCATGGCGGGCGCAGGCCCGCCATCCACGACTATGTCGCTTGCAACGAGGAAAGTCGTGGATGCCGATCTGCGTCGGCATGACGAAGGTGGCGCCGTTCATGGGTCAATCTATAGGCGGGCTGGTATTATACCAGCCGCCCTGAAGATCGACGCACGGCAGCGGCCTCCCCAACCGTCGTGGCCGGGCTCGACCCGGCGATCTGTGCAGCCGTGGTGCCGCGATCGATGGCCGGGTCAGGCGCGGCTATGACGTGGGCAGCGACGGTGCGAGCCCGCCGGGAGTCGGTCATCAGGGCGGCCGGTATTGCAGAACTCGCGGCCATCGGTGTGGCGCTCGTCATCCTGGTCGCGCTGGGATTGCTCATCCTGTCCTGGGATCAACTGCCGCTCGACGGCGACTCCCGCGCCCGGTTGTTCGTCGCCACCGAATGCCTCGCCGGCCTGCTGTGGCTTGCCGCCATCCCGTTGGTCCGCCGCGCGACCCTTCCGCGCCACACGCTGTGGATCGTGCTGACCGCCGCCGTGGCGATGCGCGCGCTGACCCTCGCGGCGCCGCCGCTGCTGTCCTCCGACATCTATCGCTACGTCTGGGATGGCCGCGTGCAGTTGGCCGGCATCAACCCGTATCGCTACCTGCCGGACGCGCCGGAACTCAGCTTCCTGCGCGATGCTGCGGTGTTTCCCCACATCAACCGCGCCGACTATGCACCGACCATCTATCCCCCCGCCGCGGAAGCGCTGTTCGCGCTGGCGGCCGTGGTCGCTCCCGGTCTGTACGGCATGAAGGCGGTGATGACCGCGTTCGATGCGCTGGCGATCGTCGCGCTGCTGCGCCTGCTGCGGCTGGCCGGGCGGGAGTCCGGGGAAGTGCTGATCTACGCCTGGCTGCCGTTGCCGGTCTGGGAGTTCGTCGGCAACGGCCATATCGACGCCGCCGCCGCCGGCCTGCTGGCACTTGCGCTATGGCTCGCGGCGTATGGCCGCCCGGCGCGCACCGGTGCTGCGCTGGCCGCCGCGGCCCTGACGAAGTTCCTGCCCGCCGTGGTGCTGCCGGTGTTCTGGCGGCCGCGCGACTGGCGGCTGTTGGTGGCGTTCGTGCTGTCCGTCGGCGCGTTCTATGCGCCCTACGTCGCCATCGGTCCGCGGGTCCTCGGCTACCTCGGCGGCTACGTCACCGAGGAGAAAATCGGCCACGGCGGCGGCATCTTCCTGTTGCAGGTGCTCGACCGCGTCGTACCGTTGCCGCCCTGGGCCGCTGCCGCCTACGCCGCGATCGTTCTCGTCGTGCTGGCGGGACTCGCCGCACGCTTCGTCTTCACCACGGTGCTGCCGACCGCGCCTGGCGCCCGGGCCGTGTTGCAGGCGCGCCAGGCCGCGATCCTCGGCGCCGTGCTGCTGGTCGCGCTGTCGCCGCATTATCCGTGGTATCTCGGCTGGCTGGCCCCGCTCGCCTGCCTGGCGTCGTTCGCCAGCGTGTATTGGTTGCTCGCGGCCGCGCCTTTGCTCGCGCTTGGCCCGATCGAGCATCTGCTGATCCCCGTGGCGGTCTATCTGCCCGCCGCCGCTCTCGCCGTGCTTGATGTCCACCGCTCCCAGCGAAGGATTGCCCGATGACAGCGACCACGCTGAAAGACCCGCGCCGGTATTTCGAAGCCGTCGCGCAGCGCGATGCCGAAGCGATGGCACCGCCGGTTTGCCTGTATCTGGAAGTGACCAACCGCTGCAATCTGCTGTGCGAGACCTGTCCGCGCACCTTCGAGGAACTGGAGCCCCCGGCGGACATGAGTTGGGAGTTGTTCACCCGGATCGTCGACCAGGTGCCCGACATCGCCCGCGTCGTGCTGCACGGTGTCGGCGAGCCGATGCTTGTCCGCTCGCTGCCGCGCATGATTCGCTACCTGAAGGACCGCGGCGTCTATGTGCTGTTCAACACCAATGGCACGCTGCTGTCGGCGAAGAAGCACCGCGAGCTGATCGATACCGGTCTGGACGAGTTGCGCGTGTCGCTCGACGCGGCCGATGCGGAGACGTTCCTCGCCGTGCGCGGCAAGAACTTTTTTGCCCGGATCGTGCGCAACGTGCAGGAGTTCACCACGCTGCAACGCGAGCTTGGCCTGACGGCGCCGCGCGTGTCGCTGTGGCTGACCGGGTTGCAGGAGACGGTGGACCAGCTTCCCGCCTTCGTGCGTCTCGCCGCCACGATGGGCGTGCGGGAGGTGTATTTGCAGCGCCTGGTGTTCGACGAGGCCGGCTACGGCATGGCACGTCCTGAATCGTCGCTGTTCGAGCAGGTGCGCGCGCGGGAGGCGGCGGCGATCGACGAAGCGCAACGGATCGCCGGAGAATGCGGCATCCGCTTCGATGCGTCGGGCGCGACCGAGCCGGGGCTGAGCCTCCAGCGGCATGCGCAGTCGCAGCCGTGGTCCACCTGCCGGCGGCCGTGGTCCCTGATGTACTTCACCGCGCATGGCCGCGCGCTGCCCTGCTGCATCGCGCCGTTCTCGGCGCGTGGCTACGAGACCTACACGCTGGGCGACGCGACGCAGCAGACCCTGCGGGAGATCTGGAACGGCACGGCGTACCAGCAGTTTCGCGGCTCGTTGCTAAGCGACGCCCCGCCCAAGCCGTGCCAGGGGTGCGGATTGCGTTGGAGCCTGTGACTCTGGGCCGAAGAAGCGGCGGCATGGCCCAAAATCCTCCCCCTCCCCTTGAGGGAGGGGGTTAGGGGGAGGGGTG
>JBEKNT010000396.1:0-6453 GCA_049522565.1 Acetobacteraceae bacterium | reverse complement strand
ACCATGCGACATTTCGGCGTGCTGATCCCGTCCACCAACACGACGGTCGAGATCGAATATTCCAGGCTGTTGCCCGCGGACTTGCAGGTCCATGTCGGCCGCCTGGGCAAGAGCGGCAACACGCCGTTCCTGCCCAGCCTCGATGCGGATGTCGCCTACCAGGCGCACCTGCTGGGTACCGCCAAGGTGGAGGTGGTGGCGCTGGCACAGACCTCCGCCAGCCTGTTCGCCGACGACTACGACGCGGTGACGATCCGCCGCATGCAGGACGGCGCGGGCGTGCCGGCGCTGACCTCGGCCATGGCGATCGGCGAGGCGGTACATGCGCTGGGGGCGCGGCGGATCGCGCTGGTGTCGCCCTACTCGGACGCGGTGATCGGCCGGGCGAAGCACTATTATGAAAGCAAGCACGGGCTGGAGGTGGTGGCGCTGGAGGGCTTTGGCGCCACCGATGCCTATGCGATCGGCAAGCTGGGCGCCGAGAACGCGCGCGATGCGTTCGCCCGGATCGACCGGCCGGGAATTGAGGTCCTGGTGGTGCCGGGCGGCAATTTTCCCACGATGGCGCATATCGCGGCGTGGGAGCAGATGTTCGGCAAGCCGGTGGTCACCACCAACCAGGCGGCGCTGTGGGCGATGCTGCGGGTGATGCGGATCGGTGAGCCTTTGCCCGGGCTAGGGCGGCTGCTGGCGCAGGCGCGATAGGTTGTGCAGGAACGCGTGTTTCGATGCTAACGCTTCGCCTCCGCCGTTCCCCTGTCATTGCGAGCGCGGCGCAGCAATCTCTCGCGTGCGTTGGCACCAGATTGCCCGAGGACTTGCTTGACGTCGCTCGCGTTGACGACGTTGGTCGCGCTGTCCGGATCGCCCTCGACGGAGCAAAAATTCACTCCCGCTCCCCAACCTTGATCCGCTTCGCGGCTCAAGCCCTCAAAGGGGGGGAGTCTTCTTCTCCGCGTCCCGGTTAACCTGACGCCTATGCGGTTGCGCCCGGCCGCACTGTGCCGCGTATGTCAGGTCCTCGTCGCGACCACCCGCACCAGGTCGCCGACATTTTGCAGACTGTCCAGCTCGCGCGTGGTGAATTTCATGCCGAACCGCTCCTCGGTCGCCATGATGATTTCGATCTGCTTGAACGAATCCCAACCTTGCACGTCCTTCGCCGACAGCTCCGCCTTCAGCACCAGGTCGTCGCGCATGAACACGTCGTGGAAGATCTCTGTCATCGCGCGGTAAATTTCGGGTTCGGTCGGCATATGGATCAGCCCTCGGTCACGTGGATGAAGGTATCAGCCGGCTTGAAGCTCGCCAGGTCGATGATATTGCGGTTGCCGCCGGCTTCGTCGCGCTGCATCACGGTGAAGCCCAGTTTGGCGTAGTGGTCCTTCACCATGCCGTTCTTCCTGGTCGGGATGTATTCGCCGACCAGCCGCCGCGCGCCCAGCTTCAGTGCCTCCTGCGCGATCAGGTTCAGCGTTGTGGGTTCCACCTGGCGGCCCAGCACGCGGCAGCTCATCAGCCAGGTGTCGATATACAGGTCCTGGTTCTCCCGCAGGCGGCCGATGATGATGGCGATCACCCCGTTGTCGCCGAACCGGTCCAGCAGCCGCAGCTGCAAGCCGAACGCGCTCGGATCGGCCATGACCGCGAGCACGTCCTCGTCCGTGTATCGCTTCGTCGTGAGGTTGAACTGATTGGACTTGTTGATGAGCTGCACGATCCGCTGCAACCCCAGCCGGTCGAAGCGCTTGCAGATAAGCTGCATCTCCAGCCCGCGCAGATAGCTCGGCAGGTCGGTGGCCGAGGCCTTCAGCGCATCGCGCGCCTTGTTTTCCTGGTATTGCGCGGTGCGCTCGCGGTCCTCGTCGGTGACCGACAGGCCCTCGAAATAGCCGGCGTCGGCGATGGCGCGCGGATAGTAGGTCGGGTCGTCCGACACCTCCGGCACCGCCACCATCGGCAGTTCCTGGCGCACCAGGTTGCGCTCGAACGGGTTGTCGTCGATGAACACCAGCGAATCCAGGCCGATGTTCAGCTCTTCGGCGATCGCCCGGAGGTTGCCGGCCTTGTCCGACCAGTTGGCGACAAAGCTGGAAATGTCGGGCCGGCGCAGCACCATCTCGGGATGTTTCTCGAACGGCTCGACCGCGTTGGCCTCGTCGTTCTTGGAACAGATCGCGAGGATCACGCCGCGGCGGGTCAGTTCGCGCGCGTAGTCCTGGAAGGCGACGTAGGCCTCGCCGAGCGCGCTGCCCTGACCGAGCGCGATGCCCTCCATGCCGTCGTCGCCGATGACGCCGCCCCACATGGTGTTGTCCAGATCCATCACCAGGCACTTGAACGAACGGCCCTGCTTGGCGGCGAGCAATCGGCCGACCAGGTCGCCGTACAGCGGCGCGGCGGGGGGGGCGATTTCCTGCTTGGAACGGTGCCACAGCGCCGTGTCGTGCCAGCGCTCGATGCCGCAGCGCGCCGCATGGTCATCGACCGCCAGCAGATCGACGCCGTCAGCGTCGGCCATCCCGCGCAGCGCCTGGTTCAGCCGCGCCAGGAAGCGGGCGCGCGAGCCGGGCAGCCGGTGTTCGTTACTGCCCAGCACCGCGGGATGCACCGGCAGCGCGGTCTGCTGGATGACCGGGCAGCGGAACGCCTCGCGCGCCAGCCGCCAGGTTTCGCGGATGCGGCCCTTGATCTCGTCCAATGCGGTGTCGGCGCCGGCGGCGTCCAGGCCGGCGGTGACACCGGCCGCGAGATGGTAGGCGTCCAGCGACAGCAGCACCGCGGTCGGCTTGAATGCGAAGAGGCCCGAGCCCGGGTCGGACAGTTCCTGCGCGTACTGGCCGAAATCGTTCTCATAGGTGTCGATCCAGATGCCGCGCCGCAGCCCGGCGACGCGGATCGCCGGCAGCAGATGGGTCAGCGTGGCGGAGCCGAGCACTGCCAACCGGACCGGCCTGGTGGCCAGCCCGGCCGGCGGCGCGGGGAAAGCGCGGCGCACGGTCTCGTCCAGCGCATTGGTCAGCACGAAGTTCAGCCGCGCATTGGCCAGAGCGACGGCCTCCGCCCAGGCGGTGGCCGGGTCGCTGCCCAGGGCGCGCAGCCGGGCGCGCCAATCGGGGATGGTCGGCAGCCAATGGAGGTCGGTCACGGGTGGGGGTTCCTGGCGCAAAAGGGCCGGATATTGCGGCCGGGCGGTGGCTTGCTGGGGCGCTTCCCGGCTACCGAATATCACTGGCTGAGACCGCGTTCAACAAAAACGGCGTGGGTGCCGGCAACCGGTCATGGTTCGCCCTGCCCGGAGTCGCGTTTGCAGCGCGGATCGGCGCGCGTCCGGCCGCGGCGCACCGCGTGTGGGCGTGGTTGTCCCAACCTGACGGGACCGCGGGTTTCGCGGCGGAGTGTCGGGATTCTTTACAGTATTTTTCTGCCGTTTTGCGCGATAGTTGACATAAGAGTAACGCAACAATTGACCTAAGATGAATTCGCCAGCCGGCGACGCCGCCGGCGCGGCAGAGCAGGCCGTACCTGCATCGTTCGCCATGCGTCCAGAGCGCGGATCCGCCGTCCGGACGGCCCGCCGGCGGGTCGCGCAGCCGCGAACGTCGGCACGCTTTACAGAATGCTGACAGAAATCCGCGTCGCTACTGATATGTCTTTGACTTTCCACCGTTTTATTGAGAGGCACATGAATTGCGGCTCGAACTTTGGAGACGCTGCGAGACCGTTCTGGGGAGGCAATAGTGTATGAGCGAACCCGCAAGTGTCGGCGCTGCCATGCCGCTCGGCGATACCGCATCGGCCTGCGTGATGGGTCATCCCGCGCCGGACGCCGATCCGAGCAGCATGCGCGTGTATGCGGGTTTCGCGCCAAACCGGCCCGGCTCGTCGAACGGCCTCGCCCGGGCCGGGAATTCCATCAACGCGCCAGAACCCAGGAAACCATGCGTTCTCCGCGGCCAAACGTCTGCATGTTCGGTCGAGCGCGGTGTTCACGCGGCACGTTCGGCGGCGCCGGCCCGGTGGATCGCCGCGGGCAGCGCGTCGGGAATTTCGTTGTGCATACAGACCAAAAGCGGCTCTCTTACGAAAATTCAAGGATGAAACGACATGTCGAAGTCACCAGCGTTCCGGTTCCTCGGGCAAGTGTTGCTTGGATCTGCGGCCGCGGTCATGCCGTGCGCGTTCGGGCTCGCCAGTCCGGCGAGGGCCGGGGTGTCGGAGGTCACCTTGTGTCCAAGTGCCGCGGTTCCCGGTCCCGGGGGATTCGGTGGCAGCTCTGGCAACGTTGCCGGGCCGCTTGACGCAACGTGCGGCGCGAACAGTGCGGTCGCTCTCAGCATTCCAGTGAGCACGGACTACGGCAAGCTGCAGTTCAGCGCGAGTACGCCCGGTTATCCGGTGAATCTGACACTGGGTGGTTTACTTGGCCTGACTGCCAATGTGTCGTACTCGACGGCTGGCACCGACAGCCCGTTTTACCTGCTGGCTTTTACCGACAGCAGCGACAGTCTGGGCCAACATGCCGCCGGAGATCAGATTCTCATGATCGAGTTTCAGCCCGCCACTCTTTCGGGTGCGGGCAATGATACCCTGGCCGCGAATCCGAATTCAACGCTGTTCAACCTTTATGACAACACAACAGGAAATTATCTGCAACCAAGCGGACCAAGCGGACAGCAGGACGCAAAAACGATAGATGCCTGGCTGGCCGAGTTTGCCGTTTTGGATGACGAATCGCTGCAAGGAATCTGGATCGGTATGGGCCTGACCGGCGCCCCGGGTACCGGCCAGGAGACCCTCACTGTGAATTCGCTTACCCTGGACTCGGTCCCCGAACCCGCCAGCCTCATGCTGCTCGGTGTGGCTTTGGCCGGCCTCGGCTTCAGCCGCCGCAGACGCGCGCGTTGAGCTTCGCGGAGAAATCATGGCAGCCCCGTTTCGACGCGTACCGCGGTGCCAAACCCGTCCACGCGCGGTGCCGGGCGCCGCGGCGTAACATCCGTCCAGTCGGCACGCCAATCGTCTGGCGCGGCGGCCGGGGATGTCTGCCGTGACGTTGTCAGTGGCGGTTAGGGTTCGCCGCGCAATAACCGAATCATTGACGGGCGGATCGCCACACCCGTGTCATGGCCGGCCACGACACGGGTGCTGCCTCGGGGCCGCTTGAAGCACTTGTTTCCCCCGCGCGTCCTTAGCATCCAGTCCCGTGTGGCGACGTAACAGCAGGCCACCGATGGTTGGGCTGGCGCGATAGGCAAAGGGGCCCGACCAAGCCTCTTGGCATGTCAGCGGCTATGGTGCCGCCGCAACGGCGAGACAGCCCGCAGCCGTGCGCCTGCCGTCCGCAGACGATCGATCGCTGCGGCCTCAGCGCTGGTCTTGCCCGGCCTCGGGAACTACGCTCCGTTAGCCAGGCAATCGGGGGGAGAAACGGACATGAGCGACATCCGCGTGGTGGCAAGCGGGCTGCGCTTTCCGGAGGGACCGGTGGCGATGCGCGACGGTTCGGTGGTGCTGGTGGAGATCGAGCGCCAGACCGTCAGCCGCGTGGCGCCGGACGGCACGGTGACGGTGCTGGCGCATACCGGCGGCGGCCCGAACGGGCTGGCGATCGGGCCGGACGGCGCGTTCTACGTGTGCAACAACGGCGGCTTCCTGTGGCGCACCGAGATGAACATGCTCCGCCCCGCCGGCGTGCCGTCCGACTACACCGGCGGTCGGATCGAGCGCGTGGACCCGAAGACCGGCGCGGTATCGGTGCTGTACGATCGTTGCGGTTCGCACCGATTGCTCGGTCCCAACGACCTGGTGTTCGACAGCGCGGGAGGTTTCTACTTCACCGATCTGGGCAAGGCGCGGGCGCGCGATCGCGACTGGGGCGGGGTGTACTATGCGCTGGCGGACGGCTCGAAGATCGTCGAGGTGGCGCATCCGATCCTGACGCCGAACGGCATCGGCCTGTCGCCGGACGGGCGCGTGCTGTACGTGGCGGAGACCGAGACGGCGCGACTCTGGGCGTTCGACATCGTCGCGCCGGGCGTGGTGCGGAAGGCCGAGTTCCCGTCGCCGCATGGCGGCCGGATCGTCGCCGGGCTCGGCGGGTTCCAGCGCTTCGACAGCCTGGCGGTGGACGCGGCGGGCAACGTGTGCGTGGCGACGCTGGTGAACGGCTCGGTCAGCGTGATCGCGCCGGACGGCAAGCTGCTGCGGCAGGTGGCAATGCCCGACATGTTCTGCACCAACATCTGCTTCGGCGGGCCGGATCTGCGCACGGCGTTCATGACGCTGTCGGGCACCGGGAAGCTAGTGGCGATGGACTGGCCGGAGCCGGGGCTACGGCTGGCATACGAGGGGTAATGGTAAACCTCTCCCGCGAGAGCGGGAGAGGTCAAGATGCGAAGCATCGAGGGTGAGGGTGATCGGGTCGGCACGCAGCTTTCTCGCCCGTCGCAT
>JBEKNT010000395.1:0-6492 GCA_049522565.1 Acetobacteraceae bacterium | reverse complement strand
CAACGCGCAGATCAGCGATGTCGCCGGCGGTACCTACAACTTCATCAACGACGGCCTGCTGGAGATGGTCGCGGGCGGCAACGTCTCGATCACGGTGCCGCTGAACAACAGCGGCACCGTTCTATCGACCAACGGCAATCTTTATTTGTCGGGTCCCGTCACCAACAGCGGCACGCTGCTGGCCGACGGCGGCTTCATAGAAGTGCAGGGCGGCACGCTGGGCGGGACGATCGACACCATCAGTGGCAATGTCGGCCTGGTTGGCACCTACACCGTGCCGGCCGCCACGATCGACATGGTGACCTTCGATAACACCTATCTCGGCTGGGGCGGCGACGGCGCCGCCGTGTTCGCCGGCTCTGGTACGCTGGCCAGCAATGGTTTCGTCTACGTCAACCAATACAATTACGCCGCGACCCAGTTGCAGCTTATCGACGGCATCACCTGGGAAAACGCCGGCACGGTGCGGCAGTACGGCGGCCTGGTGTTTGGCGGTTCCGCCAGCGATACCGCGACCATCGTCAACCAGGCCGGCGCCACCTACGAGTTGTGGGGCGGCAACGCGCAGATCAGCGACGTCGCCGGCGGTACCTACAACTTCATCAACGCCGGCCTGTTGGAGATGGTCGCGGGCGGCAACGTCTCGATCACGGTGCCGCTGAACAACAGCGGCACCGTCCTATCGACCAACGGCGCTCTCTATTTGTCGGGTCCCGTCACCAACAGCGGCACTCTGGTGGCCGACGGCGGCTTCATAGAAGTGCAGGGCGGCACGCTGGGCGGAACCATCGAGGCGCTTAGCGACAGTGTCGGCCTTATCGGCACCTACGCCGTCGCGGCCGACACGACCGACACCGTGACCTTCGGCGGTGCCAATCTGGGCTGGTACGGCGACGGCTATGCCGTGTTCGCCGGCCCGGGCACGCTGGCCAGCAACGGCAACGTCGCCATCAGCCAATACAATTACTCGTCGGTGCAGTTGCAGCTTATCGACGGCATCACCTGGGCCAATGCCGGCACGGTGAACCAGTACGGCGGACTGGTGTTCGGCGGTTCCACGATCGATACCGCGACCATCCTCAACCAGGCCGGCGCCACCTATGTATTGAATGGCGGCAACGCCGAGATCAGCGATACCGCAGGCGGCACCTACAACTTCATCAACGCCGGCACGTTGAAGATGGTCAACGGTGGCGGCGATACGATCGCGGTGCCGTTGACCAATACCGGCCTGGTCACCTCGACCAATGGTAATTTGGTGGTCGCCGGCGGGTTCGTGAACAGCGGCACGATGCTGGCCAATGGCGGCAACCTGTACCTCGAAGGCGGCACACTGGGCGGCACGATCGGCGTCGGACCCAATGGCGGCAACGCATACCTGACCGGCACCTTTGCGGTGGCCGGAGGGGCGACCGACACGGTCGCATTGGCCGGAGCCACCTTTGGCGATGGCGGTGGCGCCTCCATCGCCTACTTCTCCGGCACCGGAACGGTCGCCACCGACGGCTCGGCGACCGTCAACAACTATTATTACAACAATCCCGAGTTGATCCTGGAGAACGGCGTCACCTGGGACAATTTCGGCGCGATCTACCAGATCGGCGGCCTCCAGTTTGGTAACTCCCCCGGTGACAGCGCAACCTTGGTCAACGAGGCAGGCGCCACCTACTCGCTGAGCGGCGGCAGTGCGGACTTCGAAATAGGCGGCACCGCGGGCACCTACAGTTTCGTCAATGAAGGCCTGTTGCAGCAGATCAACGGCGGCGGCGACTCCATCGCGGTGCCGCTGGACAATACCGGCGTCATCTCCTCCAACAACGGCGTGCTCTACATCGACGGCCCGCTGACCAACAGCGGCACGATCCAGACCGCCGGCGGCTCGGTGCAGATCAACGGCGGCACGCTCGGCGGCACGCTGAACGCCGCAAACGGCGCGATCTACCTGATGGGCACCTATGCCGTCGACAGTGGAGCGACGGATACGGTGACGCTTGCCAGCGTCACCATCGGCGACGGCGGCGGTTCCGCGATCGCCTACCTCTCCGGCTCCGGAACGCTCGCCACCGACGGCTCCGCGACCATCAACAACTACTATTACTCCAGCCCCGAGCTGGTGCTCGAAAACGGCGTCACCTGGGACAATTTCGGCGCGATCTACCAGATCGGCGGCCTCCAGTTCGGCAACGGCGCCGGTGACAGCGCGACCTTCGTCAACGAGGCGGGCGCCACCTACACGCTGAGCGGCGGTAGCGCGGACTTCGAACTGGGTGGCACCGCGGGCACCTACAGCTTCGTCAACAACGGCCTGCTACAGCAGATCAACGGCGGCGGCGACCACATCGCGGTGCCGCTGGACAATACCGGGCTCATTTCGTCCGACAATGGCGAGATCTACATCGATGGCGCGCTGACCAACACCGGTACGATCGTGACCGCCGGCGGCTCGGTGCAGATCGATGGCGACGGCTCGCTCGGCGGCACGCTGGATGCGGCGAATGGCGCCATCTGGGTGATGGGCACTTACACCGCCGCCTACGGCGTTACGGACACGGCGACTCTGAACAGTGTCACCTTCGGCAACGGCGGCGGCTCTGGCATCGCCTATCTGTCCGGACTCGGCACACTGGACACCAGCGGATCCGCGAGCGTCACCAACTATTATTATTCCGACCCCGACCTGGTGCTGATGGGCGGCATCACCTGGGATGATTCCGGCAGCCTGTACGTCAATGCCGGCCTGCAATTCGGCAACCAGTCCGGCGACAGCGCGACGCTGGACATGGAGGCCGGCAGCGTCCTCAACCTGGACAACGGCAGCTCCGCGCTCGAGGCGCCTGACTCCGGCACCTACAACCTGGTCGAGTCCGGCTTGCTCGAGATGACCGGCGGCGGCACCAACAGCATCGCGGTCGCGGTTGACGAAACCAGCACGGGCACGGTCACTGCCTCCAACGGCACGTTGGACTTCGACGACGGCGCCACCATCGCCGGCGCGGTCAACGGCAGCCAGACGATCAATTTCTCCGGCAACGTAACTCTGGCGGCGACCGGCGACGTGACCGCCAACACCGTCAGCTTCAACTCCGGCACCCTGTTCATGCAGGGCGGCACGATCAACTCGCCCCATCTGACGCTGGGTTCCGGCGAGTATGTCGTCGGCTATGGCGCCCTCGGCGACGCGGGGATCAGCCCGATCATCGTTGACGCCTCTGGCGGTTTGCTGACCGTCAACGGCCCGGTTTCCGGTTCGCCGGAGTACGAGATCGAGACCGGCGCGACGCTGGCGCTCAACGGCAGCAATTCGGGACCCGTTACCTTCAACGGCACCGATGCAACCCTGGAGCTGAATCCGGAGTCCGGCTTCAGTGGTCAGATCGACAACTTCGCCGGCGGCGACACCATCGATCTGCCCGGCATCACATTGTCTGCCGTGTCCTATGTCGGCAGCGACCTGATCGGCACGCTGGCTGCGGGCGGCACGATCAGCCTGTCCGCCCCGGGAGTCGATTCCGGCCTGCAACTCGAACTCGGCACCGACAGCAGCGGTGCGTCCACGATCTACCTGGAGCCCTCGCCGGTTTCCGCGGTGCCGGATCTGCTCACGGCGCTCGGGCCCAACGACAGCCTCGTGCTGCCCGACGCGCATGTCTATGTCCACATCGTCGCCGACCCGACCCTGGAGATCGAAAACGCCGCCACCACCCCGGCCGACGGCCTGAACGTCGACATCAGCACGATTACCGGCAGCGCCTTTGCCCACGGCCAAATCGATTCCCTGGCGCCGCAGGCCATCGACGACTCCAGCATCGGCGTCGGCCTGAACGATCTGACCGCCGGCGCCGAGAGCGGAACCGTCGGACTCGATTATCAAACCGATGGTACCGTGTCCGGTATCGAAGCCGATCTCGGCACCCAGACGCTCAACCTGAGCGGCAACGTCTATCGCCTGGCCGACCCGTCGATCAGCGCACCGACCAACGTTTACCTGCATACCGGTGATAACGGCGGCTCGGTGACCGAGGGCCTGACGATCGCCAACGCCGACCCGGCGGACGGCTATTCCGAAGGCCTCGAGGCCGCCGCCATCAACGGTTCCGGCGGCGACCAGTTCACCACCACCGGTGCGACCGGCGATATCGCCGCCGGCAGCAGCGACGACACCTCGATTGGCGTCGAAATCCCGACCGAAACCGCCGGATACGAGTTCGGCTACGCCGACCTGGCATTGACCAGCGACGGCGCCGGCGTGGACACCCTCGGCCTGACGTCGCTCGACGGCGGCTCCACCTGGTCCGCGGTGAACGACTTCTCCCTGGCCAGCAACGCCAACGGCGTCTGGAGCTATCTCAGCGACGGCGCATTGCTCACCGGAACGACCTCCGGCAGCACCTACCAAAGCTGGAACAACGGCGGATCGCAGCCGAACGCGGCCTTCGTCACGCTCAACCCGACATCAACCACGCAGGCCTATTCCGGCACCGTCGTTCTGCCGCCGACCTATCTCGATCTCGATCCGCAAGGCACCGGCAATGTGTCGGTCGAGTTCACCGCGCCGAGCGACGGCGCTTACACGTTCTCCGGCAGCGTGCTGGGTGTGGACACCAACGAACACGCCCATGAAGTCGCGATTGCTGTCGATGGCAGCGTGGTCGCCAGTGCAACGCTGTCGGCGTATCAGCAGGTCATTCCGCTCGACCTAACCGAAACGCTGACCGCCGGCGACACGGTCGATTTCATCAGCTACTCGGGCCCCGGCGACCAGCCGGACAATCTCGGCACCGGCTTGTCCCTGACCGTCACCGACGGCTACGGCGACGATGTTCCGGTCAGCGCGACCATCGACAACTACGCCACAGCCGCTATCGAGCAGGGCAGCGGCGCCGGCTCGCTGTCGGCGATCGGCAACACCTACACGCTGGATTTCGGCACTGTCGCGGCTGCGCCGGGCGAAATCCCCGACAGCCTGGACATTGCCAACATCGCCACCGGCCAGGCCGACTGGCTGTCCGGCAGCCTGACCGCCAGCGGCGACGCCGCGTTCAGCGATACGGGCCTGGGCTCGATCGGCACGGTGTCGGCGGGCGACAGCACGCCGCTCAGTATCGACCTGTCCACCGCGAATGCCGGCACGTTCAGCCAGACCATTACGCTGGCGGCGGACAGCACCAACCCGGACGGCCCGTCGCCGCTGACCGGCGAAACGATCGTGGTCGTCGGCACCGTGCTGTCGACCGCGGTGCTGGCGGCAGCGACAATCAACGAGCCGTCGCCCATCGTGCTGCCCGACGTGCACGTCGCGTCCCTGGTCGCCAACGATCAGATCGCGCTCGACATCAGCAATACCGGCTCGGATGTACTGTCGGGCTTTGTGTCGTCGGCAACCGGCAGCGCCTATGGCTCCGGCACCATTACCGATCTGCCGATCGGGCAGAGCGATACGACCGATATCATCGCCGGGCTGAACAACACGCAGGCCGGTTCCCTGAGCGGCACGGTCAACCTGTCGTTCACCTCCGGCACCAACGACGTCCCGCTGTCGCCGCAGAGCGTGTCGCTGGAGAGCAACGTCTATCGTTACGCTGACCCATCTATCATCGGCCCCGTCAACGCCATCGTGCATGTTGGCGACGGAGTCAGCGACACGGACAGCGAGGCGCTGGTCATCAGCAACACGGCCCCGGCCGATGGCTATTCGGAAAACCTGGACGCGACGGCGCAGTCCGTCGTCTCCGGCAACCTGACCGGTGCCAGCGGCACTGCATCCGAGATCGCTGCCGGCGCCACCAACACGGCATCCGCGACATTCAGCTTCTCCACCGCCACGGCCGGCACGGTCAGCGGCGAGGTCGCGGTGTCGGAGATCAGCGACGGCAGCACCATCGATACGCTGGGGACGACCTTGCTCGGCACCGTCGATGTGCCAGTCAGCGTCACGGTCAATAACTACGCGACAGCGGCGCTGCAGCAGACCGCCGGTCCAGGCGAGTTGGTCCAGACGGGCAGTGTCTACACCCTCAACCTCGGCGACGTGGCGCAAGGCACCGGAAGCGACCTCGTCGGGTTGGACATCGCCAACACCGCGACCGGACCGGCCGACTGGCTCACCGGCTCGCTGAGCAGTAGCGGCAGCCCGGCGATCATGGCCTATAACGGCTCAGCGGCGGATGCGCTGTCGGTGACCTATTTCGAGGTCAGCGATACTGGCAACGGCCCGGATTTCGGCAGCGGCGGCACGCCGAACGTAGCGAATGGCAGCACGCTGGGACCGGATGGCCTGCCCGTGGCGAGCGCCCCGGCGGGAATCTCCGACGTCGATCCATCGACCGGCGAAATCACGTGGTGGGATCCGAGCCTGAACAGCGGCGTCGTGGAGACCGGCACCGGCATCGATTCGCTACCGTACAGCAGCAACATGTACGTGCCGAACAGCACCGGATCGAACGACGCGACCTATTACGAAACCGCCATCCTGCAGGGCACCTTCTCGCTCTC
>JBEKNT010000394.1:0-7546 GCA_049522565.1 Acetobacteraceae bacterium | reverse complement strand
CTGCGTGGCCGCGCGGCCGACGAGCGGGCCATGCAGTACATCCAGAAGGTGCACCTGGAACGGTTCGTCGATGCCTATCCGCACACGCTGTCGGGCGGCATGAAGCAGCGCGTGGCGATCGCGCGCGGCATGGCGATGGAACCCGACATCCTGCTGATGGACGAACCGTTCGCCGCGCTCGACGCATTGACCCGCCAGCGCATGCAGGATGAATTGCTGGCGCTGTGGGAGGATACCAGGTTCACCGTGCTGTTTGTCACCCACTCCATTGCGGAGGCAGTCAAGATCGGCAATCGCATCCTGTTGCTGTCGCCGCATCCCGGCCAGGTGAAGGCCGAGCTGAACAGTGTTCCGGTGGATGCGGCGCCCGCCGCGGCGGCGGCGCTGGAAGCGCGCATTCACGCCATGCTGTTCGCCGATCGCGTCGAGGAGCCCGAACATGTCTGATCTGGCTGTGCGCCCGGAGATCGTCCGCGACGTGCGCGGCGCCGACCAGTTCGGCATCGTGCAGAAGGAACTCACGGTTTGGGAGCGGCTGTATAACCAGGCCTGGCTGCGCAAGGCCGTGCTGCTGGTGTTGTTGGCGCTGGCGTGGGAAGCCTATGGGCGGCATCTCGACAATCAGTTGCTGGTGCCGACGTTCGCCGACACCGTCGCGGCGCTGTGGGGTGGCGTTGTCAGCGGCGTGTTGCCGGAACGGGCCTGGGCATCGATCCAGGTATTGGCGATCGGCTTCACCACCGGCGTGGTACTGGCCGGACTGTTGACCGTGCTGGCGATCACCACGCGGATCGGCACGGACTTCCTCGAAACGGTCACCGCGATGTTCAGCCCGCTGCCGGCGATCGCCTTGCTGCCGCTGGCGATGATCTGGTTCGGGCTCGGCATCGGCAGCCTGGTGTTCGTGCTGGTGCACTCGGTGTTATGGCCGCTGGCGCTGAACACGCATGCCGGCTTCCGCGCGGTGTCGCCCACCTTGCGCATGGTCGGGCGCAATTATGGTTTGTCGGGCTTCGGCCTGGTGATGAGCGGCGTTTCCATCGATCCTGGCGGGATTGAAGATCGGCTGGGCGTTTGCCTGGCGCACGTTGATCGCGGCGGAACTGGTGTTCGGCGTCGCTTCCGGCAAGGGTGGCCTGGGCTGGTATATCTTCGAGAGCAAGAATGAACTCGACATTCCGGAAGTGTTCGCCGGGCTGTTGACGATCATCCTGATCGGGCTGTTGGTGGAGAACGTGATTTTCCGTAGCATCGAGGCGCGGACGGTACGGCGTTGGGGCATGCAGAGCTGAAGGCAATTTTGAAGACTCCCCCTCCCACAAGGGGAGGGGGAGTCTTCATATTCTTCACGGAAAGGACCATAGGCATGGCGACATTGCAGGCGAAATCGATCGTGCGGCGCGAGGACGCGAGGTTGCTGACCGGCAAAGGCAACTACGCCGCCGACGGCAAGCGCGACGGCATGCTGGTGGCCGTGCTGGTGCGCTCGCCGCACGCGCACGCGACATTTGATGGCGTGGACGCGACCGCCGCGCGCGCGATGCCCGGTGTCGTCGGCATTTATACCAATGCCGACCTGACGGATGTCGGGCCGATCCCGGGCGGCATCGGCTTTCCCCGCCCGGATGGCGGCCCCGCGCCGAAAACCGACCGCACCTTGCTCGCCTCCAACCGTGTGCGTTTCGTCGGCGAGCCGGTTGCGCTGGTGGTCGCGGAATCACGCAACGCCGCGCTGGAAGCCGCCGACGCGGTGCTGGTGGATTATCGCGAACTTCCGGTAGTGACCGATGCGATTGCCGCCATGCAGCCCGGCGCCCCCGCCGTTTGGGACGAGGTGCCGGACAATATCGGCTTCCTGTGGAAGCGCGGCGACGCCGAACGCACCGAGCAAGCGCTGCGCGACGCCGCGCATGTGACGCGACTGCAATTCACCGTCTCGCGCGTCACCGCCAACTCGATGGAGCCGCGCGGCGCCTGGGCGGAGATTGGCGCGGATGGCCGACTCGTGTTGCATCCCTCGATCCAGTCGCCGTACCCGCTGCGCAACGGATTGGCGCAGAACAACTTCAAGCTGGAGCCCAAGGAGATCCAGGTTCTGGTCGGCGATGTCGGCGGCTCGTTCGGCATGAAGTCCGGTGTGCAGCAGGAATACGCCCTGGTCTGCTGGGCGGCGCGCAAGTTCAATCGCCCCGTACGTTGGATCTCCGACCGCACCGAGGGATTGCTCACCGACGAGCAAGCGCGCGAGATGCGCATCACCGCGGAACTGGCGCTGGATGCGGCGGGCAAATTCACCGCGCTGAAGCTGCGCTGGGACGTGAACCTTGGCGCCTATGTGTCCGGCCGTTCGGGTTGGCCGGTCGGCAATATCGGTGGCACCGCCGGCGTCTATGACATTCCGACGATGCACGCGGAATCCTGCGGCATCATGACGCATACCGTGCCGACCGCGGCGTATCGCGGCGCCGGCCGGCCGGAGGCGACCTACACGATCGAGCGCCTGATCGATGTCGCCGCGCGCGAGCTTGGCATCGCGCCGTACGAACTGCGCCGGCGCAACCTGATCCCGCCGGAGGCGATGCCGTACAAGACCGCGCTCACCTTCACCTACGATTGCGGCGAGTTCGAAGGCAACATGCAGACCGCCGCGGGGCTGGCCGAACTCGACAGTTTCCCGTCGCGCCGTGAAGCGGCGAAGCAGCGCGGCAAGCTGCGCGGCATCGGCTTGTGCAATTGCATCGAGGTCGCCGGCGGACCATTCCTGCGTCCGGCGAAGGACATGTCCACGCTGCGCCTGGCGGCGGATGGCACGCTGTTCCTGCGGTCGGGCTCGGTGTCGGTGGGGCAGGGGCTGGAGACGGCATTCTGCCAGATCGTCGCCGAACGTTTCGGTGTGCCGCTGGACAACGTGCGCTACGAACAAGGCGACACCGACCAGTTGCCGTACGGCAAGGGCAATGGCGGGTCGGGTGCGTTGTGCATCGGCGGCTCGGCGGTGATGCTGGCGGTCGACGCGGTCATCGAGAAGGCCAAGCGCATCGCGGCGGAGTTGCTGGAAGCGGCGGTGGTGGACGTGACGTTCGAGGCCGGTCGGTTCAGTATTGCGGGAACCGATCGTTCGGTCGATCTCGCCGCGGTGGCGCGTGCCGCGTACGACCCGGCGCATATTCCGCCGGGCGAGGAGGGCGGCCTGGTGGAGAACGGCGAGTTCGCCGCCACCGCGGTGACGTTCCCCAACGGCACGCATATCTGCGAGGTGGAGATCGACCCCGATACCGGCGTGACCGAGATCGTGCGCTACAGCGCGGTGGAGGAACTCGGCCGGGTATTGAACCCACTGCTGGTTGCCGGCCAGACGCATGGTGGCGTGGCGCAGGGCGTCGGCCAGGCGCTGGGCGAGCAGATCGTGTACGATCGCGAAACCGGGCAGATGCTGACGGCATCTTTCATGGATTACCAGATGCCGCGGGCGGACGATCTGCCGAACTTCCAGATGGTGACGCGCGAGGTGCCGACGAAGGTCAATCCGCTCGGTGCCAAGGGGGTCGGCGAGGCCGGCACGGTCGGCGCACTGGCCGCGGCGATGAACGCGGTGAACGACGCACTGGCGCCGCTGGGAATCCGGCATTTCGACATGCCGGCGACGCCGGGGCGTGTCTGGGAGGCGATCCAGGCGGCGCGGGCATAGGGAACCTCTCCCGCGAAGCGGGAGAGGTCGAGGCGCGAAGCGACGAGGGTGATCGGGTCGGCACGCTGCACCTCACGGGCCTGTCGCTCGCGCCACCGACCAATACTGTCATTGCCAGGAGCCAACCGACGCGGCAATCCCCATCTGGGTGCGCATCCGAGGGGGGATTGCCGCGTCGGTTGGCTCCTGGCAATGACAGTATTGGTCCGCCGCTACCGGCCGCCCGCGCTGAATGCGTTGAACGTGATCAGCGTGTAGGTGTCCTTCACCCCCGCCAATGTCTGGATCTTCTCGGTCACGAACAGCCCGATGTCTTGCTCCGGATCCAGGTAGAATTTACCCAGCAGGTCATACTGACCCGACGTCGAGAACAACTCCGACATCTGCTCGATCGAATCGGCCGCCTCGCGTGCGACCTTGTATGCTTGCCCCATCTCGCATTTGATCATCACGAAGATCGCTCGCATGCGCCGCCTCCTGTTCCCTGGCGGCGCAGCGTAGCACGGAATCTGCCGGTCAGGCGCGGGTGCTCGCGCCTTGCCGCTCGGCCAGCACCGCCAGGCGATGGCTGGCACTGCCCAGACGTTGCAGCATCACCGGCAGTGGCGGCTCGGCCGGCAAAGGTCCTTCGTTCAGGAAGTCGGCCCAGTCGGTCCATTCCTGCTGGTTCAACAACAGCACCCGGCGGCGATCATCCTCGCCGATGCCCATCGCATCGCCCAACGCGCGGTAGATCTGGAACTGGCTGCGGGCCAGGTTATCGGTCGTTTCCCAGCTCAGGTTCCGTAGCATGCAAGCCTCCGTTCGCCCTCGTCGATGCCACTAGTCTCCGGTGCTGCCCAAGGCCGAAATGCGCAGCGCATATGGCCGGTTTGTGGCGGATTGACACCGATCCGTGACATCGCCCTCACAACCGCGAAAGACATTCGGCGACATTTTCCGCGACTCCGATTACATCATCGTTGCAGATGGTATGCATCCGACGTGCCAAGTGCCCCGTCGGGCCGATAGCGACGTGGCGGCAGGTGACGGATCGGCGGCGCCTGCCTATTGTGCATGCAAACGCCCGAGCGGGAGGCATGGATGGAGTTGGCACAGGCGCGCAAGGCGCGGATCACGCCGAGGATGGGGGGACGCATCCTGGCGGACGCGCTGGTGGCGCAGGGCATCGACCACGTATTCGAAGTGCCGGGCGAGAGTTTTCTCGACACGCTCGATGGCCTCTATGACGTGCGGCAGAAGCTGAAGCTGGTCACCTGCCGGTTCGAGGCGGGCGCGGTGAACATGGCCGAGGCATACGGCAAGCTCACCGGCCGGCCGGCGGCGGCCTTCGTCACCCGCGGTCCCGGTGCATGCCACGGCGCCATCGGCGTCCACATCGCCATGCAGGATTCGACGCCGATGTTGTTGTTCATCGGTCAGATCCCGCATGCGGATTCCGGCCGCGACGCGTTCCAGGAGATCGACTACCGCCGGATGTTTTCGTCCGTTGCCAAATGGGTGACGCAGATCGACCACGCCAGGCGTATCCCGGAGATCGTCGCGCATGCCGTGGATGTCGCGACGTCCGGCCGACCCGGTCCCGTGGTGATCGCGTTGTCGGAGGAGATGCAGCGCGACATGGCGGAAGTGCCGGACCTGCCGAGGATCGCGCTCGCTCCGGCGTGTCCCGATCCGGCGGCGCTGCTGCAATTGCGCGCGATGCTGGCGCGGTCGCGTCGCCCGGTAGCGGTGCTCGGCGGATCCTGCTGGACGGAAGCCGGCCGCGCCGCGATCCACGATTTCCTGCGCGGCAACGACATTCCGGTGACCGTCGGCTTCCGCCGCCAGGCGCTGTATGACGGGACGGCGGACAATTTCGCCGGCGATCTCGGCGTGGGTTCCGATCCAGGCCTGATCGGCAAGGTCAAGGAAGCGGACCTGATCCTGGCGATCGGCAGCCGGCTCGGCGACGCTGCCACCCAGGGCTACACCTTGCTCGACATGGCCGGCAGCGTGCCGATCGTGCAGGTGCATCCCGACGGGGGAGAAATCGGCCGCGTGTTCCGTCCGGCGCTCGGCATCGTTGCTGACCTGAACCGATTCGCCGAGGCCGTGGCGGCGATGGAGCCGGTGCAGGCGAACTGGACACAATGGACGCGGGAATTGCGTTCGCTGCGCGAGGCGCAACGCGCGGTGGCGAACTATGAAGGCATGCTCAACCTGGGCACGGTGATGCACGAGTTCGAGGCGTTGCTCGGGCCGGATGCGATCGTCACCACCGACGCCGGCAACTTCGCCGGTTGGGCGACGCGCTTTATCAACTTCCGTGATGCACAGCGCTATATCGGACCGACCAACGGTGCGATGGGTTACAGCGTGCCGGCGGCGGTGGGCGCCAAGATCGCCTTCCCGGAGCGCATGGTCGTCAGCCTGGTCGGCGACGGCGGGTTCCTGATGACGGGGCAGGAGATCGCCACCGCGTTTCATCATGGCGTCGCGCCGATCGTGCTGGTGTTCAACAACCAGATGTACGGCACGATCCGCATGCATCAGGAACGCACCTATCCGTGGCGCGTATCCGGTACCGCGCTGACCAACCCCGATTTCGCGAAATACATCGAGGCGTTCGGCGGCCACGGCGAAGTGGTGAGCGAGACCGGCGACTTCGCCCCGGCGTTTCGCCGCGCGGTGGAGAGCGGCCGTCCGGCAATCATCGAGCTGCGGGTGAATCCGGACCAGATCACCACGCGGCAGACGATCGCTCAGTTGCGCGCCGGGAAGACACCACCGAAGCCCGCGGCGAAGCCGAAGCGGGCGTCGGCGCCGGCGCGTCCGAAGCCGGCGCGGGCGGGTGCAAGCGCAGGCAAGCCACGCGGCTGAGCGCCGCGGTTGCATGCTGTACCGGCTCTCCACCGAATTTCGCACCGACGCCACCGGCAAACGCCTGTCGGACGTTGACGATTCCGGCATCGAATTGGCGGCGCGGCATTATCGGGCGCGTGACTATGCGGCGGCGGCGGTCGCCTGCGACGCGATTCTCCTGCGGCAGCCGCGGCATTTCGATGCGCTGCACCTGCGCGGCGTGGTGCATCTCGAGCAGCAGCGGCCAGAGGAGGCGCTGGAGTATCTGCGGCGCGCGGAGAAGGAACAGCCGGACCAGGCGCAACTGCAGTTCCATATCGGCAACGCGCTGCTGGCGCTGCAGCGCTGGGACGAAGCGGAAACTGCCTTCCGCCGCTCGTTGGCCTTACGCCCCGGCGATGTCGACGCGCTGAACAATCTTGGCAACGCGCTGTCCGGCGCCTTGCGGCACGCCGAGGCGATGGATTGTTTCCGCCAGGCGCTGGCGGTTCTCCCCAACGCGCCGCCGTCCTTGTACAATCTAGGGCGGGCGCTGGTGGCGCTCGATCGGCTGGAGGAGGCGGTCGAGCAATTTCGCGCCGCCTTCGCGTTCGCCGGCGCCGACATCGATGCAAGCCGGCTGATCGACCTGCACAACAATCTGTCAGAGGCGTTTATCCGGCTGTCCCGCTATGACGAGGCGCTTGCGGTGTGCCGCGGTGCGCCGGCCTCGATTGCGGATGCGCCGCGGATCCAGTGGAATGCAAGCCTCACGCTGCTGATGCTTGGCGACTACGCCGAAGGCTGGCGCAAATACGAGTGCCGCTTCCTGGTCCCGGAGCATGATCCGCCACGCGAGGGGGCGGCGGTGCTGGATCTCAATCATGTTGCCGGGCAGCGCGTGCTGGTGTTTCCCGAGCAGGGGCGCGGCGACATGATCCAGTTCGCGCGCTACCTGCCGCTGCTGGCGGCGCGCGGCGCGCATGTGGAAGTTGAGATGTACGCCGACCTCAAACCGCTGTTCGACACGATCGA
>JBEKNT010000393.1:0-6519 GCA_049522565.1 Acetobacteraceae bacterium | reverse complement strand
CCTTGCAGAATCGCGCGCACCGTTTCCACCAGCAGCTTGTCCAGCGGCATACCCAAATAGGCCGCGCCATGATGGGCTCTCCGCCCATCGCATAGAAATCGGACAAGGCGTTAGCCGCGGCGATCCGGCCGAAAACGCGCAGGTCATCCACCATGCGATGCGGGGACGCAGGTGCCGCGTGCTGGCTTGCCGGACCGAGCCACCATACGAGCCGCGCCAACCTGCTGCGGACTAGCCGGGGTCACCGGACCCGATGAGCAGCAACGGGTTTGGTGCATGGCGCGCCCAGCCTGCGTCGCCAACTAGAAGATCCAGCCCCAGCGTCGCAAGGTCGTCCGCGAATGGGTCCACCTTCATGTCCCGCGCCTGGTATAGCATCTTCGCGTAGGTGTGGCACTCGTTGCAGGTCTCAGCCTTAACCGTGCCGGAATCGCCCTCGATCCCCTCCAACGACAGCGAGCGCGTCTGGCCACAGGTGATGCACACAGCCCGCACGTGATTCCAGGCCGACGAGCAAAGCGAACAATAAAGATAGCGCGTTCCCGGCGTCCGGCCTGACGCGGTCACCACGCCCGAGACCGGCGTCGAGCCGCAGCAGGGGCACAGCCCGCGCTGGGGAAGCAGCCGCAAGGATGACGCCGGCAGAGCTGCAGCCAGGCGGGTGAAGTAGACCTGCAGCGCAGCCGCCACGTAGAGTGCAGCGCCCGCATCGGCGGCGTCCACGCCAAGATTGAGAAAGCCGTCGGCCAGGGCTTCCACCGCGTCGGCCTCGCGGTCCTGCAGGCTCGCCATGACCGCCCGTGCCGGCGCCGGTATCGCTCGGCTGTCGAAAGTGTCGAGCAACATGGCGAGGCCATCGCGCCAGGTCGCGTCGCGACGATGCCCATCTGCAGCGAGCGGCGGCATGCGTGCGTCCACCGCCCGCTCCACCGCGACCTGTCCCAGCTCGGCGAAAGGTCCCAGCGTCATAGCAACGACGTGCTGGCCCTGTGCAAGCTGCGCCATGAAGCGCAGCCATTCGATCATCGGATGGCCGGTCGACAAAGCCTCCAACCGGGCCGCGCTGCAAGCGAACCTTGTAGCGGGATCGGGCAGTATCAGCGCTTCCGGCGCTTTCACACCACCGAGCGAATCCCCTGTCCACGCACCCTTCGGCGCTACGTCACCTTTCCTCACACGCCCTCGCTCATGCGCGCGGCGCATCGCCACCAGCCCGCGGCCTCGGCCCGGTGGAACCGGTCGCCGCCAGACTCCGCAGCCATCTGCGGTGATGCCGCCAGGCCCAGCCGGGAGTTACACAGCCCTGTGTCATCCCCCGGACCGAACCCCTGACCCAGATTGCGGCATAGACATGGATGATCCAGACGATGATCGCCGCTGCAGCCGCCAGACTGTGGATCAGGACGGCGATCCGCTGCTGCTCGATCGTGGTGTACGGGGAGAAATAGACATCCCAGATCACGATGCCAGTGACGAACAGCACCGGAACCAGCAGCGCCATCGACCAAAAGACGAATTTCTGGCCGGCGTTGAACCGTGCGACCTCGGGGACGCCTTCCTCCTCATTGGCCAGGACTCGATTGAGGGCGCGCATCCAGGCAATATCGTCCCGGTTCCACAGATTGTCGCGCCAGAGCTGTGCGATCAGTCCGGCATAGCTCACCAGCAGCACGGTCCCGATCCACGGATGGATCGCCCGCGTCCATTGGCCGCCGCCGAACAATTCCGACAGGAAGAACAGCATCGGATGGAACATCGAGAGGCCGGACAGCAGCAGCAGCACGAAGCAGCCGCCGGTGATCCAGTGGTTGATCCGGGTCGCGGTCGTGTTGCGGATGAGCGTTCCCTTGGGATATGTCATCGCGGGTCATCCATAGGATGCAGCAGGTGTTGCGCTTCTGCCTCATCCTCCGGCTGCACCTCGTTCGGCCCTTCGGTAACCCAGTGGAAGAAACCAGCGATGGCCGTGAACGCAATGCCGGCCAGAGCCACCGGCTTGAGAAAGCCCTTCCAGACGTCGACGAAGACGCTGATATGTGGCTTGTCCGGCAAACCCGCATAGAGCGACGGGCGGTCGGCGTAGTGCAGAACGTACATCACATGCGTGCCGCCCACACCCGGCGGATCGTAGAGACCGGCATTCGCGAAGCCGCGGGACTTGAGGTCGACGATCCGCTCGCCAGCCCATGCCGTCATATCGTTTTTCGAACCGAACATGATCGCTCCGGTCGGGCATGCCTTGACGCAGGCCGGCTCCAGCCCGACCCCGACCCTGTCCGAGCACAAGGTGCACTTGTACGATTTATGATCCACCGGGCTGATCCGGGGGATGTTGAACGGACAGCCTTTGACGCAATAGCCGCAGCCGATGCAGCTCTCGCTGATGAAGTCCACGATGCCGTTGGCTTGTTGCACGATCGCGCCGGGGGCAGGGCACGCCTTTAGGCAGCCTGGGTCCTCGCAATGCATGCAGCCATCCTTGCGGATCAGCCACTCCAGATTGCCCTTCTCATCCTCCCATTCGGTGAAGCGCATCAATGTCCAGGTGCTCGGATTCAGATCCGAGGGATTGTCGTAGGATCCTTCGAAATACCCGATATCCGTACGCAGGTCGTTCCACTCCATGCAGGCGGCCTGGCACGCCTTGCAGCCGATGCAGCGGCTGACATCGATCAGCTTGGCCACTTCGACCTCATGATCGCGGATAGAAGGCGGCGTCACGGTCGATGCCGAAACGCGGATGTAATCCTGCGACTGCAGATCTGTCATCGACTGCTCCTTCACGCCACAGGGGCGTTGGTCCTCTCGATATTGACCAGGAACGCCTTGAACTCGGGTGTCTGCGTATTGGCGTCGCCGACAGAGGGGGTTAGCGTGTTGGCGGCGTATCCCTTGCGCGCCTGGCCGGTGAACCCCCAATGGATCGGCACGCCGATGACATGGGTGGGGTTGCCGTCAACGATCAGCGGGCGGATGCGCTTTGTCACATACGCCTTGCAGACGATTACCCCGCGCTTCGAGGTCAGACGCACCCAACCGCCTTGCTCAATCCCCTTCTTCTTCGCCAAGGCTTCGCCAATCTCGACGAACTGCTCCGGCTGTAGGATCGAATTGATCAGCGCGTGCTTGGTCCAAAAGTGGAAATGCTCGGTCAACCGGTAGGTGGTCGCCACATACGGGAAGTCCGACGCGGTTCCGAAGGCGGCCCTGTCGTCGGCGAACACGCGTGCCGCCGGGTTCGAGCTGACCTTCGGGTGCAGGACGTTCGGCACCGGCGATTCGAACGGCTCGTAATGCTCAGGGAACGGTCCTTCCACCATCTGGTCGCGGGCGAACAGGCGCCCGACGCCCTCGGCGTTCATGATGAATGGACCGACCCCATCGGATGGCTTCGTAGTCGGCGAATAGTCGGGCACGTCGATGCCGACCCATTGAGTGCCGTTCCACTCGATGATCGGCTTTCTCGGATTCCAGGGGTTCCCGGCAAGGTCGGCACTGGCGCGGTTGTAGAGAATCCGCCGGTTGGCCGGCCAGGCCCAGGCCCAGTTCGGCGCGATGCCCTGCTCTCGCGGGTCCGTCGCATCGCGGCGGGCCATCTGGTTGCCCTTTTCCGTGTAGCAACCCGAGAAGATCCAGCAGCCGCATGCGGTCGAGCCGTCGTCGCGCAACTGGGCGAAGCCGTCTAGTAACTGGCCGGCGTGCAGCGTGACTGCTCCCGTCGCGTCCTTGATGTCCGCCAGCGCCCGGCCGTTCATGTCCTTGGCCAGTTCTTCCGGGTCGGGATCGGTCGGGTCCGTATAGTTCCAGGCCAGGTTCAGGATCGGGTCGGGGAATGCGCCGCCATCCTTGCGGTACCGCTCGCGCATCCGGTGGAAAATCCCAGACATGATCCAGATGTCGGTTTGCGCTTCGCCCGGCGGATCGGCCGCTTTCCAGTGCCATTGCAGCCACCGGGCCGAATTGACCAGCGAGCCGTTCTCCTCGGCGAAGCAGGTTGTCGGCAGCTGGAAGACTTCCGTCTGAATGCTGGCCGGGTCGGCCGGGTTCTGGGGGCCAAAATTCTCCCAGAACCGCGAAGTTTCCGTGTCCAGCGGATCAATCGTGACCAGGAATTTCAGCTTGCTCAGCCCCTTGGCGACCTTGCCTTTGTCCGGGAACGCCTGCAGCGGATTGAAGCCCTGGCAGATATAGCCGTTCATCTCGCCGTTAGCCATCATCTCGAAGGCTCGTATGATGTCGTACATGGGGACATCAAGCTTCGGCAGCCAATCATAGGCCCAATCATTATCGGCGCGCGCGGCGTCGCCGTAGATTGCCTTCTGGAAGCTGGTGATAAACTTCCGATAATTCTGCCAGTAGCTCGTCTGTCCCGGACGCAGCGGCTTGTACCGCCGCGTCTTCATATAATCCTCGAACGTGGGCTCTTCATCGCTGGGAAGCGTGAGATACCCGGGGATCTGGTTCGATAGAAGTCCGACATCGGTCAGCCCCTGGATGTTGGAATGGCCGCGCAGCGCGTTCATCCCGCCACCCGCGACGCCGATATTGCCCAGTAGGAGTTGGACCATCGCCATCGTGCGGATATTCTGCGCCCCGACGGAATGCTGCGTCCAACCGAGGGCGAACAGGCTCGTCAGCGACTTGTCAGGCGCTGCCGTGGTGGCGAACAGATCGCAGACCTGCAGGAATTTGTCCTGTGGCGTGCCGCAGATGCGCGACACCATCTCGGGCGTGTACCGATCGACATGCTTGCGGAGCAGGTTGATCACGCAACGCGGATTCTGCCACTCGTCGTCGATCTTGGCGTAACCCTGGTCGTCGAGCTCGTAGTCCCAACTCGACCTGTCGTAGCTGTGGGTGTCTTCCTTGTAGCCGGTGAACAGCCCGTCCTCAAAACCGAAGCCTTCCTTCACGATCAGGCCGGCGTTGGTATAGGCCCGCACATACTCGTGCTGGATTGCGTCCTTCTCCAGGAGGTAGCGCATGACGCCGCTCAGGAACGCGATATCGGTCCCCGGGCGGATCGGCACATAAAAGTCCGCAACCGACGCGGTGCGGGTGAAGCGCGGATCAACCACGACCAGCTTGGCCTGGCTCTCGATCTTCGCTTCGATCACCCATTTGAAGCCGCACGGATGCGCTTCCGCGGCATTGCCCCCCATCACCAGCACTACATTTGCATTCTTGATGTCCTGCCAGGTGTTGGTCATTGCGCCGCGACCGTATGTCGGGGCCAAACTGGCCACCGTCGGTCCGTGTCACACGCGGGCTTGGTTGTCGAAAACCAACATTCCGAAGGCGCGGGCGACCTTCCATGTAAGATAGGCGGTCTCGGTCGAAGAGGCGGAAGCCGCCAGCATGCCAGTGCTGATCCACCGGTTGACCGTGGTCCCGGTGGCGTTCTTGACGACGAAATTCGCGTCGCGATCCTCCTTCATAAGCATGGCGATGCGGTCGAGCGCGAAGTCCCAGGAGACCTGCTTGAACTCGCTGCTGCCGGGCGCTCGGTATTTTGGGAATTTCAGCCGGGTGGGCGCGTGCACCATATCAAGGAGCGCTGACCCTTTCGGACACAGCGTCCCGCGGTTTACTGGATGGTCCGGATCCCCTTCGATGTGGATTATGTCAGAGGTCGCGTTCTTCGCGCGGTCACCAAGGCTAAAGATAAGGATGCCGCAGGCGACCGAGCAATAGGGACAGGTGTTGCGGGTCTCGGTTGTGGCCGTCAGCTTGAACGGCCGAACCGAAGCCGCCAGAACCTCGCCGGCAAAACCGAATCCCAGGGCGCCAACACATGACGCCGCCAGACCCGCGCCGGTGAGCTTGATAAAGTCACGACGATTCAAATCCATTGAAGCGCCCTCTCGTAACAGGCAAACGAACTTCCTAGACACGTCCAACAAAGAATCTAGACAATCTGGCCCGGTTTCACAATCGAAACCAAACTACTACGCAACTGGGGCAAGCAATGGCGACGAGGTCGTCTGCCACCGGGGCTGCCAGCGCGGCGGCGCACCATGCTTGCCTACGCTGCTGGTCCGCGGCACGCGCCCAGTCTATCCTCGACGCCATCGAACGTCCGGGCTATCCGCGCCCGGATTATCGGGTCGGTCGCATTAGGAGACCCTTGGGCTCAAGCGTTTCCATCAGTGACGCTCTCTTCGTGGTGGAAATCCAGTCCTTTCTAGATAATCCTATTGGGCCGAGCTGATAATTGAACTGATCCTTGCCCTCTCCCCTGCACCCGTCCGCCAATCTGTCGCGCTATCAGCGCGCTAGGTCCGCGCCGATCTGCGGCCGACCTCTAGGTGATCCCGATTTCCAGCGCCAGTACCGGCGAAAGCCGGAACAAAGTTGCGGAAGCCGACGAAACCTTCGTTTAGCTCAGTAGCATCGCATTCGTAGCAATAAATCAACCCGCTCAAAAATATCGGAGAGAGTTGAAAAACCGACCGACGGTGCCGGCTGCAATGGCTGCAAGTCGGGTGACAAGAGGCCGAAGTAGCTCAGCTGGTAGAG
>JBEKNT010000392.1:0-6529 GCA_049522565.1 Acetobacteraceae bacterium | reverse complement strand
GCATCGACGTCGCCGCCATGCCGCATATGAGCGTGCGCGCCTGTCGTGTCGCAGGCGTGGCGGCGCGGCTGTTCCGCGCCAGCTTCACCGGCGCGTTGGGCTATGAGATCAACCTGCCCGCCGGCTTTACCCGGTCCGTGTGGGACGCATTGTGCGCGGCCGGTGCGCCGTTCGACATCACGCCATACGGCACCGAGGCGATGCACGTGCTGCGCGCCGAGAAGGGCTTCTTCATGGTCGGGCAGGAAACCGACGGCACGGTGACGCCGGACGATCTCGGCCTGGCGTGGATGGTTAGCAAAAGCAAACGCGACTTCGTGGGGAAACGCTCGCTGGTTCTGCCGGACATGGTCCGCGTGGACCGGCGGCAGCTTGTGGGTCTGCTGACCACGGATGCGCGTGTGGTGCTGGAAGTCGGCGCGCAACTCGTCGCCACGCCGCAGCCGGGCGTGCCGGCGGCCATGCTCGGCCATGTCACCTCGGCCTATTGGAGCGAGACGCTGCAACGCTCGATCGCCCTGGCGCTGGTCGCCGGTGGACGCGCGCGCCTCGGCAGCACATTGTTTGTGCCGCTGCCGGATCGGGTCATTCCGGTGACGGTCACCCGGCCGGTGTTCCATGACCGCGAGGGGACGCGGCTGCATGGTTGAATTTGCCGACCTGCCGGTGCGACTCCATCCGGCCGAGCCCGCCACCCGCCTGGTGGTCCGCGGCGACACCGCCGCCGCCGCGACGATCGGCATGGCAATCGGCGTATTGCTCGGCACCGCGCCGTGCCGGGCGGTGATCGTGCGCGACCGGACCGCATTGTGGCTTGGACCGGACGAATGGCTGGTGCTGGCACCGGAAACCGAATCCACGCTGGCGCAGCAGGCATTGGACGCGCCGGGCAGCATCGTCGATGTCTCGCACGCCTATGTCGGGATCGACGTGTCCGGCCCGCGCGCCGCCTGGTGTATCAACGCGTTCAACGCGCTGGATCTCGATCCGCATGGCTTCCCGGTTGGCGCCTGCACACGCACGTTGTTCGGCAAGGTGGCGATCGTGCTGTGGCGCGCGGAGGCCGAACTGTTCCGCATCGAGGTGGCGCGTTCGCATGCGCCCTATGTCTGGCAGTGCTTGCGGGAGGCAAGCCGGGAATTCCTGCCCATGCCGGACGCGCGCTAACGCCGGGCGTCCGAACGACTGACTCTCGGCTGGTTCGCACCGACCGCCCCAACCGTCATGGCGGGGCCTGACCTGGCCATCGATCCGGCACCACGGCTGCATAGATGGCCGGGTCAAGCCCGGCCATGACGGTTGGAGCGGCCCGTGCGACAGCAAACTTCTTCTACCGACCGGCTTTATTCTGACGCTCACCGGGTCAAGCCCGGCCATGACGATTGGAGCGGCCCGTGCGACAGCAAACTTCTTTTACCGACCGGCTTTACTCTGACGCTCATCGGGTGAAGCCCGGCCATGACGGGTCGGCGCAGTCACCCCGCCGCGCTGGGGGACAGCATGACCGGCTGGCCATGCGGCGTCGCCAGATAGGCTGCCGCCCAGGCCGCTTTGCGCCGGTCGATTGTCGCAGCGTCAAGTAAGCGCTTCGCGATGACCAGACGCTCCAGCGCCACGAGCCAGTGATCGTAATACTGCGAACCATCGTCCGGTTCGCCGCGGTCCCGCACCTCGCGCAGCACGGCGGCGAGCGTCGCCGCCCACTCGGGCCAGGTGAAACAGCCGGTAGCATGCAACTGCACCGTCAGGGCGAAGGCCTCGGCCTGCCAGGGTTCCGCGTAGACCGGTCCGTCCGCGTCGCGCGGCACGCTCAGCTCCGCCGCGAAACGGGTCACGCCGTCAGGCGGGGTCAAGATAATCCTCCCAGAGATCGAGGCAGACGGTGTCGCGCGGATTGGCGGCCTCGCCCCATAACGCGCGAGCCTGAAACCTCACGGTGTAAAGCGGTTGCGCGTTCTCCCCCTGAAACTGCGCGTTGGTATCGGGAAACACATGCGCGCCGTGCAAGGCGGTGATCACGCCGGGCCTGCCACGCGCGAAACGCGGCAGGCGGGTGTGCGTGAGCGGATGAATGTTCCGCGTTAGAATCGCGTCGCCGATCCGGAAACGCGGTTGCCGCGCGACCTCCCGCGTCTTCGGCCCGCCCCGGTCCATCACCTCGGCCACCTGCGCCGCCGGCAGCGGCGGCGTGGCTTTGGGCGCGAGCGGGTCGGGCCGGCCGGTTGCGGCTTCCTCGCGCGTGACCAGGCCGTGCCTGATCGCGTTTTCGGTCAGGCCGTGCAGCCATTTTTCGTAATAGCTGACGCGCAGGTAATCGGCGGCGGGCATCTGTTCGATTTGTTGCCGGCTGGCATCGCCGGGCCAGCGTCGCCAGGCGCCGATCGCGGCGGAGAGTGCGAAAACCCGAGCCTCCCACGGCGCATGCCACACCGGCTCATTCTGCTCCCGCACGATCGGTCCCAGACCGTGCATGCCGCCCATGTCATGCACCCCGTTCATGGCGCAGACACCCGGGCCACGCCGATCATCGAGTCGCGGGTCACCAGCGCGGTCAATTGCTCTTCGGTCATCGCTTCGGTGCCGGCGGGGCGCTCGGGCAAGACCAGGTAGCGGACTTCGGCGGTGGAATCCCAGACCCGCACCTCGGTGTCGTCGGACACGTCCAGGCCGAACTCGCGCAGCACCCCGCGCGGGTCGATGACCGAGCGGGAGCGGTATCCCGCCGATTTATACCAGGCCGGCGGCAGCCCGAGGACCGGCCACGGGTAGCAGGAACACAGCGTGCAGACGACCATGTTGTGCACCGCCGGGGTGTTCTCGACGGCGACCATGTGCTCGCCCTGGCGGCCCGCATAGCCAAGCTCCGCGATGGCCGCGGTGGCGTCCGCCAGGAGCCTGGCTTTGTAGGCCGGATCGGCCCAGGCCCGCGCCACCACACGCGCGCCGTTCCGCGGCCCGACTTTGTGTTCGTAGTAGTCGACGATCGCGTCCAGCGCCGCGGGATCGACCAGGCCCTTCTCGACCAACAGCGATTCGAGCGCCTTGACCCGCAGGGCGGTGTCATCCGGCACCGTACTGTGGGCGTGATCATGATCGTGGCCATCCGGGCCGTGCGACGGCATGACTCGATTTCTCCCGGCCATCCGGTACTTCGAACGACGCTCGCATGCCCCGCCATGACCGGCAAGTGCGTGGCTGCGGGGGCGACGACCTGGCCGCCACCGCGCGATCGGCCAGTTGCCCCTCCGGCTGAATTGCCGTCTTGAGCAGCCGGGCGCGGAAGATCGCTGGCCGCTGCCCCCGCCCCACCCTATATCCAGGCGCAACCCCATAGCCCCGGCAGGGGGCAAGTCCTGCCGATATCGGTCCGGCTTTCACGCGTCATGAGGTAGCAACAGCACAAGATGGATGCAGAAACAGGCGACCTGGCCTTCCTGCCGCTCGGTGGGACGGGCGAGATCGGCATGAACCTCAACCTTTACCGCTGCAACGGTAAGTGGTTGGCGGTCGATTGCGGCATCGGCTTCGGCGGGTCGCAACACCCCGAGGTCGAGATCATGGTCCCGGACCCCGGCTTCATCGCGGATCGCCGCGACAAGCTGGTGGGCCTGGTGATCACCCACGCGCACGAGGACCACATTGGCGCGGTCGCCCATCTGTGGCCGCTGCTGCGCTGCCCGGTCTACGTCACGCCGTTCGCCGCCGCGGTGCTGCGCCGCAAGCTCGCCGAGGCGCAGTTGCTGCAACAGGTGAAGATCCACGTGGTACCGCCCGGCGGCACCATGAACCTCGCGCCGTTCGCGCTGCGCTTCATCCGTATGGCGCACTCCATCCCGGAATCGCAGGCGCTGGTGATCGAGACGCCGCACGGCATCGTGCTGCACACCGGCGACTGGAAGATGGACCCGCACCCGCTGGTCGGCCCACCCACCGACGAGGCCGCCCTGGCCGCGCTGGGCGAGCGCGGCGTGCTGGCGATGGTGTGCGATTCCACCAACGCCATGGTGGAGGGCCATTCCGGCAGCGAGTCCGAAGTCCGGCAAAGCCTGTCCGTGCTGATCCGCGGCCTGCGCGGCCGCGTCGCGGTGACCTGCTTCGCCAGCAACGTGGCGCGCGTCGAGAGCATCGCGCATGCGGCGCGCCAGGCCGGCCGCAGCGTCGCGATGGTCGGCCGCAGCCTGCGCAACCTGGACGCCGCGGCGCGCGAATGCGGCTATTTGCAGGGCGTCCCGCCGTTCCTCGGCGAGGACGACATCGACGACGTCGCCGACGACAACATTCTGATCCTGATCACCGGCAGCCAGGGCGAGCCGCGCAGCGCGCTGGCCCGGGTGGCGATGGACACCCATCCGCGCGTTGCGCTGGGCGAGGGCGACACGGTGCTGTTTTCGTCCCGCGTCATTCCGGGGAACGAACGGGCGATCGGCACCGTGCAGGACAACCTGGTGCGCCGCGGCGTGGAGCTGATGACCGCCGACGACCATGTGGTGCACGTCTCCGGCCATCCGGCGCGCGATGAGTTGCGCCGGCTGTACCGGCTGGTGAAGCCGCGCTACAGCGTGCCGGTGCATGGCGAGTGGCGGCATCTGTCGGCGCATGCCGGGCTGGCGCGGGAGGCGGGCGCCTCGCCGCTGCTGATGGAGGACGGGGACATCCTCAACCTCGCGCCGGGGACGGTGGAGATCGTCGACAGCGCGCCGGTGGGGCGGCTGGTGCCGGACGGCGGGCGGCTGGTGCCGTTGTCGGGCGGCGTGATGGCGGCGCGGCGGCGCATGCTGATCAACGGGGTCGTGGTGGCCAGCGTGGCGGTCGATGAGGCCGGCCGGCTGCGCGGCCAGCCTCGGGTCAGCGCGCCCGGGCTGTTCGAGCAGGACGATGCGGAGATCGGCAGGGTCGTGGGGGAGTTTGCCGAGGCGCTGGGGGATTTGCCGGCGCCGCTGCGCCGCGACGATGCCGCTTTCGCCGATGCCGCGCGTGCGGCGCTGCGCCGCGCCCTGGGACGCCGGCTGCAAAAGCGGCCGCTGGTGGATGTGCATCTGCTGCGGGTTTAGCGAGAGGTTCCCTCTCCCGCCTTTGGCGGGAGAGGGTTAGGGTGAGGGTGATGCGTGCGCCTCGCTTCACCCTCGCCCTCCGTCGATGCGCTTCGCGCCTCGACCCCGCTTCGCGGGAGAGGAAGGAGGGACCACCGTGGCGCGGCGTGCTGCAGGCCACGCTGCGCGCCAGCGTGTCCGACCGGGTGGCGCTCGCCGCCGCGGGCTGCGCCTTCTTCGCCACGCTGGCGCTGTTCCCGGCGATGAGCATGCTGATCTCGGTGTATGGCCTGGTGTTCAACCCGCGCGGCGTCGAGGTGCAGGTGCAGTGGCTGCACGACCTGCTGCCGCCCGCCGCCTATTGGCTGATCGCCGACCGGCTGCATCACCTGGTGAGCCAGCCGCCCATGCGGCTCGGGGTTGGCCTGGGCGTCAGCGTCCTGCTGACGTTCTGGACCGCCGCGGTCGGCATGCGCTCGATGCTGTCGGCCCTGACGATCGCCTATGGCGGTCAGGAGCAGCGCGGTTTCCTGCGGTTCCTGGCGGTGTCGTTGGCCATGACGGTGGTCGCCATCATGGGGGCGGTGCTGGCCATCGCCATCCTGGTCGGCATGCCGGCGCTGTTCCGGTTCGTCACGCCGTGGGCCTGGCGGATCCGCCTGGTGCATCTGGCGAGCGTGGTCGTCTTGCTCGGCTGTGCCGGCCTGTCGCTGGGGCTGCTGTATCGCTTCGGGCCGGCACGCCCGCGCCCGGCGCGGCACTGGATCACGCCCGGCAGCGTGCTGGCGCTGGCGTTGTGGCTCGTCGCCTCGGGGTTGCTGTCGTTCTATGTCGACCACATCGCCACGTTCGGCGTCACCTATGGGCCGCTCGGCGCGGTGGCGGCGGTGATGCTGTGGTTCTTCGTTACCGCCTACGCGGTGCTGCTGGGGGCGGAACTCAATGCGCAGCTCGATCGCCTGTCGACGCCCGGCGAGGCGGAGCAAGCCGCGCTGGTGCCGCAGGCGATGTGAGGGGTTGCCATGGGCTGGTTCACCGGGTGCGTGCTGTATTTGCTGATCTGGTGGACGGTGCTGTTCGCCGTGCTGCCGATCGGCGTGCAGCCTTCGAGCGATCCCGATCCGCATACCGGCTGGCGCGGTGCGCCGGAACACCCGCACATGCTGAAGAAGGTCGTCATCACCACGCTGATTGCCGCGGTGATCTGGTTCGGCGCGTATCTGCTGATCAGCAGCGACTACATCAGTTTCCGCCACGGCATGTTCGCCGCGCCGGAGGACTGACCGCGCGCCGCCCCAACCGTCATGGCCGGCCATGACGGTTGGGCCGGCCGGTGCGAACGATTCGAGAGTCAGTCTTTCGGGCGCCTGGCGTCAGGCCTCTCCGGTCCTTCTGGTTGCATCGGCGATGCCCGTCAGGAGTGCCAGCTTGCGCGTGATCGCCAGCATGACCGCCGGATCGAGTGTCCCGATGGGTGCGCCGCATGTCGTCCGCCGCAC
>JBEKNT010000391.1:0-6552 GCA_049522565.1 Acetobacteraceae bacterium | reverse complement strand
CACGGTGCGACGGAGACCGTCCACCAGACGTGGCACGTTGAAGTTCAGTAGCAGGCCAACATGGATGCCGCTCATCCGGAGGTACGTGCGGCGTTGCACCTCGTGGATCGGGTGCATGGTGGTGACGGCTTTGATCTCCAGGATAAGCTCGTTGGCAACAACGATATCCGCCTTGAAGCCGTCACCGACTGGTGCACCTTTATAAGTGATGGGAATCGCGACTTGCCGCGCGAAGACAATGCCCGCCTCTCCTAACTCGCGGCATAGGCATTGCTCGTAGACGGATTCCAACCGGCCGGGGCCAGGGATGGCGGTGCAGTTCGATCGCCAGCCCGATCACCCGATCGGTCAATGGTTCCGCCAGAAGCATGACGCTCGCTCCGTGAACACCGTGTTCTCCGGCTTTCTCCGTGCTGAATATCAATGAAACGTTAACGCACCGGCGCTGCGGGTCTGACCATAGAACCGCACCGCACCGGCAGCGACCGCTGTTCGGCGGCCTCAATTCGGGTTGCATCCACAAAGTTCGCAATAAGAGCCGAGAGCCTTTCTTGCTTTGCCGCGTGCCGCACTGACCGGCCCGGGAGAGGCACCGCATGGCGCGGCACGCGGTTTTCCCTGAAATGCGCTCTCGGGTGCGTCCGCCACCAGGATGCGGCGCGGGCAGCTTCGGCGAACCTGGCGGCGCGCCGCTACGCCGCCTTGCCCCGCGGACGATGACAACCGGACAGGGGTCGCTCCCTGGCAGGCAGCTTGCCTCGGGTGGCCTGGCCTGATGCGTGATGGCTCCGGCGATCCATGGTCCGATTGAAACCGTGACCCACAATCGCGTCGTGCTCCCGCCACCGCCCCGCACCTCGTGACGTTACCCATCAAGCACGACATTGCCAGCGCCGGAACGCGCGCCTTACCATCCCCGGCAGGCGAGCGGGGCAGGGCAGGCGGCGTGGCGGACTACCTGAAGCCGATCGGGTTCTGGAGCTACACCACGTCGGATGACGTCGCGTCCGGCGGACGCCTGAGCCAGTTGCGCCTGCTGCTGGCGCAGCATTTGCAGTTGCGCATCGGGCGGGAGCCGAAGGTCCACATCTTCCAGGACGTCGCCGCCATTCCGCACGGCACCGACTGGCTGAAGGAAATTCACAAGGCGCTGGACGCGTCTTCCTTCTTCATCCCGATCGTTACACCGGCGTTCCTGCAAAGCCCGATGTGCTGCCAGGAGGTGATGCACTTCCGCGCGCGGGAGGCGGCGCTCGGCCGCGACGACCTGATCTTTCCGCTGCACTACATCGACGTGGACGACGTCGATGCGAGCCGTCCGGACGAAGTGCAAGACCCGGCGGTGCTCGCACTGCTCCGCGCACGCCAGATGATCGATTTCCGGCGATTGCGCCTGCGCGACCCCAAGGTCGAAGCGGTCGAGGAGAAGCTGGACGAGTTCGCCGGTTCGCTCCGCCTCGCGCTGCGGCGGCAGGTCGCCGCGCCGGCTACGGTGCCGGCCACCCCGACGCCTGCTCCACCGCCACGCGCTGCCGCACAGCCGGTGCCGGCAACGCCCCGGAGCACGCCTGCGACCCCTGGCATGGTAACCCGCGACGGTCCGGACCTGCCCGAAATGGTGCTGATCCAGGAGGGCGGCTTCACAATGGGCGTGCCGGAGGCCGAGTCCAAACAGGAAGGTGCGGACGACAAGAACGCGCGCCCGTTGCACACGGTGACTTTCGCGCGGCCGTTCTGGCTGGGCCGGTATCCGGTCACCCGCGGTGAATTCGCGGTCTTTGTGTCTGACACCGGGCATAGCACTCCGAGTAAGGCATGGACCTATGAACCGGACCAGAAGGGTGAATGGCGCTACGCAGAGCGGGAGGACCGCGGTTGGCGCAACCCGGGATATGCGCAGACCGATCGCCACCCGGTTGTCTGCATCAGTCATGCGGACGCGACCGCCTACGCCGAATGGCTGAGCCGCAAGACCGGACAGCAGTACCGCCTGCCCAGTGAGGCAGAATGGGAATATGCGGCCCGGGCCGGCACCCGGACCGCACGCTTCTGGGACGATGGTCGCGAAGGCGCCTGTCGTTACGCCAATGTTGCCGATCGCAACCTGATGGCGACCATGCAGATGTCGTTTGACATGGATCGGTTCTTTGATTGCGACGATGGCTTCGCGTTTACCGCCCCCGTCGGATCATTCCAGGCCAACGCCTTCGGTCTGCACGACATGCTGGGCAACGTCTGGGAATGGACCGCAGATCCGTGGCACCACAATTACAACGAAGCGCCTGACGACGGCTCGGTATGGACAACCGGAGGTAGTGCCGCTCGGCGGGTTCTGCGCGGCGGTTCCTGGTACGGCAATCCGAGGGGCCTCCGCGTCGGCTTCCGCAACCTCAACGAGCCCGGCGGCCGCATCAGCAGTGTCGGTTTCCGCCTCGCCAGAACCCCTTTTTGATCCTGCATCCTTACTCTACGCGCCCGCCGCGGTCCTTCGCAGTTTCGCTCGAAGATGGTCAGGAATTTCGTCGCCCGGCTCGGGCGGCACGTCCGGGGCGCTTGCCAGGAATGCCTTAAGATCTTCTGGTTTGGCGTCGCCAGCCCAGCGCCGCATGAAATCCTGCTCCAAATCCTGCTCCGCCTCGATTGAGGCAGTCGGCTTCGGCTTGCACGGCGGCTCGTTCATTGCCTCATCTCCTTCGGCACCGCGACAGGCGATAGTGCGGCCTCCTCTGGTCCAGCTTCCATGCTACATAACCCCATGAGGTAAACCATGGACTGGTCGAACTGTTCCGACGTTGAACGCATCCCCGGCAAGGTGTCCGGCCGATGGCTGGTTGTCGGCACACGCATCCCCGCCGAAACCGTGATCGATCACGCCGAGGCGGGCTTTTCCCCGGAGCAAATCGCCAATGAGCTATTCCCCGGCATGACGGTTGACCAGGCACGGCGCATCATCGACTACGCGCGGCAGCATGCGCCGAGTCCTGCTTGATCAGAACATTCCTGCGCCGCTCGCGCGGCTGTTGGCCGGACATGAGGAGGCTCACGCCTCTGCCATGGCGCGGGGGCGCCTGACCAACGGGGATCTGCTCGCCGCGGCGCAGCGCAACGGCTTCGACATCATGGTCACCGCGGATCGAGGCATCCTCTACCAACAAAACCACGCGCGGCGCACGATCGCGCTCGTCATGCGGGACGACAGCAACTGGCCGATTGTGCGCGACAACCACGCGGCGATCGCCCGGGCCGTGGCGGAGGTTGAGCCGGCCGGCCTGAAGCTGGTGACGCTTCATCGCCTCGGGGGACGCCGCCGCAACCGGCCCTATGTGCCGGACCGTTAGCCGCACCGCCTCGGTTGCTCACGCCGATCCAGGGCTTGCCGTGCCGCATCGCTCCCGCAACACTGGGCCCCGCACCCAATAGGAGTCGACCATGGTGACAGGCGCGCGCATCCCGTTGACCGTCGATCTCGGCGGCATGCGGGTCGCCATCACCGGTGCCGGCAACGGCATCGGCCGGGTGATGGCCGACAGTTTCGTCGATTGCGGCGCGCGCGTGTTCATCTCCGATGTGGACCCCGAGGCGCTGGCATCCTGCGGCCATCCCGGCCTGCGCGCCGATGCCGGCGTGCCGGCGGAGTGCGAGGCCTTCGTCGATGCGGCGATCACCCATCTGGGCGGCCTGGATGTGCTGGTGAACAACGCCGGCATCGCCGGTCCGACCGCCCCGGTGGAGCAGGTGACGCCCGAAGCGCTGGATGCGACGCTGCGCATCGACCTGGCGTCGATGTTCCATTGCTCGCGCCGCGCCATTCCCGCCCTGCGCGCGTCCGGCGGCGGGGCGATCATCAACCTGAGTTCGGCGGCCGGGCGCTTCGGCTTTCCGCTGCGCGCGCCCTATTCGGCGGCGAAATGGGGCGTCGTCGGCTTTACCAAGACGCTGTCGATCGAACTCGGGCCGGACGGCATTCGCGTCAACGCGATCCTGCCCGGGCCGGTGGACGGGCCGCGCATCCGTGCCGTGATCAAGGCGAAGGCCGCGGCAGCGTCGATATCGGAGAACGAAATGACCGAGCGCACCGTTGCGACCACCTCGCTGCGCTGCTTCGTCAGCCAGCAGGATATCGCCAACATGGCACTGTATCTCGCCAGTCCGTTCGGTGCGACGATCAGCGGCCAGGCGATCGCCATTGACGGCGACATGCAGACGACGATGTAGCCGATGGACCGTTTGGAACTCGTCTACGAACCATTCCCCGGCGAGGCGTTGGAACGCTTCATCGAAGACGGCGTGGTGAACCACAACTTCGCCGCCACCGGCATGGCGGAGTTCTTCCCGGTCGGCTTCTTCCTGCGCAACGACCGCGGCGAGTGGCTGGGCGGCCTGACCGGCTTCACCTGGGGCGGCTGGCTGCAAGTGCGCTTCCTGTGGGTCGCGTCGGCGTGGCGCTCGCACGGCAACGGCACGCGGCTGATGAACGCCGCGGAGGCGTTCGCGGTCGAGCATGATTGCGCACATGCAACCCTGGAAACGCATAGTTTCCAGGCGCTGGGCTTCTATCGCAACCGTGGCTATACGGTGGTCGGGCAACTCGAAGACTACCCGCCCGGGCATACGAAGTACTTCCTGCGCAAGGTCTTGAATGTTGGCGCGACGAGCGCGACGAAGTAACAATTGTGAGGCGCAAAGACGCAGCGCGTTCCGCGGCTTCGTATTTTATCTACCGCAACAGCGCAAATCGATTGAACGGCGGTGGTTGCGACTGTGTCAGTTGGGGCACCCTTTGCGGTAACTGTGCGTGCCGCAATCAAGCAAGCATTCTCCCCAACCAAACACCAGGACCCATTTGCTGCGCTACGCGCGCGATCTCTCCGCCTGTCGCTAGCTCGCGGGGTGACGGGCTGCCGGGTTGCTGCTAGCCTTCCGCCCAACCATCCGGAGGAAGCCGATCCATGAGCGCCGCTCTCGATTTCGCCAAGCTGTACAGCGACGGGTTGCCCGACCCGGCGCCGCGCTGGGCGCCATTCCCGAAATACTATTTCGTCGGCGGCAACAACGACCCGGAGCAAATCCCGATCGAGGGACTGATCGAGGCGGCGGCATCGGTGCTGCGGCGCGAAGGTTCCAAGCTTGCCATCTACAACCTCGGCCTGGGGCCGCAAGGCTATCCCGGTCTGCGCCAGTTCGTCGCCGCCAAGTCGAAGCAGCATCGCGGCATCGATGCGCCGATCGACGACATCATGGTCGTCACCGGCTCCGGCCAGGGCATCGACATGATCAGCAAGCTGCTGATCAACCCCGGCGACACCGTACTGTGCGAGGAATTCTGCTACCAGGGCGCGCTCAACCGCTTCCGCAAGGTCGGCGCCAAGATCGAGGCGATGAAGCTGGACGCCGACGGCATCGTCATCGACGCGCTGGCCGCCCAGCTCGCCGCGCTGAAGGCCAAGGGCATCACGCCGAAGTTCATCTATACCATCCCGACGATTCAGAACCCCACCGCCAGCATCCTTCCCCTGGACCGTCGCCACGCGCTGATCAAGCTGGCGCACGACTACAACGTCGCGATCTTCGAAGACGAATGCTACGCCGACCTGCTGTGGCAGGGCATCGAGGCACCGCCGGCGCTGTATGCACTCGATCCCGGCGCGGTGATCCATCTCGGCTCGTTTTCCAAATCGCTCGCGCCGGCGCTGCGGCTTGGCTACATCTTTGCGCCGTGGGAACTGATGCGCCGCCTGTTGCCGCTGAAGGGCGACAGCGGCACCGGCGCGCTGGACCAGATGATCGTCGCGGAATATTTTTCCAAGAACTTCGACAAGCACCTGACGCACCTGAACGGCGTGCTGCACGACAAGCTGCAAACCATGATCGAAGCTGTCGAACAGGAATTCGGCAGCGCCGCCGAATGCTGGATACCGAAGGGCGGCATCTTCCTGTGGATCAAGCTGCCGGACGCGGTGGATGTGCGCACGCTGCTGAAGCCCGCCGCCGCGGCCGGCATCATCTTCAACGAGGGCCCGGCCTGGGCGGTCAGCGCCGACAACTCCAAATCGCATCTGCGCCTGTGCTTCGCCATGCCCAGCAAGGACGTGATCCGCGAGGGCGTCGCCGCGCTGGCAAAAGTCTGCTACGAACAGACCGGCATTCCGCAGCAGAGCGGCAACATTCGACGCGCCAGCTAGGAGGAGACTGCCATGATGGATCCGATGCGCGGCAACAACGGTCCGCGCTACAAACACCAGCCGGGCAACGACGCGCCCTATGAGACGATCAGCGTCGACAAGCTGACGCCGATCATCGGCGCCGAGATCGGCGGGGTGGATCTGTCGAAGCCTCTGGGCAACCACCAGATGGCCGAGGTGCACCGCGCGCTGGCGGAGAACCTTGTCATTTTCTTCCGCGACCAGCACATGGCGCCGGCGCAGCACCTGGCCTTCGGGCGCAATTTCGGCGAGTTGCATATTCATCCCGCGGCGCCGGCACATCCGGATCATCCCGAGCTGATGATCATCCACGCCGACAAGAACTCGCCCCGCGCCAACGGCGAAGGCT
>JBEKNT010000390.1:0-6566 GCA_049522565.1 Acetobacteraceae bacterium | reverse complement strand
ATGAGGGCCCAGCGCAACGCCGCCGGCGGCAACCCGCGTGAGCGATCGTCAGAGCGCATGCGACGACCGGATGTGCTGCCAGATGCGGTCGCGCAGCCGGGCGAAGTGCAGCTCGGCCATCATCGCATAAGTGCGCGGCCGCGGCAGATCGACTTCGATGCGATCGATAATGCGGCCGGGACGCGCCGACATCACCAGAACCTCGTCCGCGAGAAACACCGCCTCCTGCAAACTATGCGTAACGAACACCACGGTTTTGCGCGTTGCCGCCCAGATTCGCAGCAGCTCCTCACCCATGGTCATGCGGGTCTGTTCGTCCAGCGCGGCGAACGGCTCGTCCATCAGCAGCACCGGCGGGTCCTGCACCAGGCCGCGCGCGATCGACACGCGCTGCCGCATGCCACCGGACAGCTCGTGCGGGTGGCGTGCGGCGAAATTCTCCAGTCCGACCATGCGTAACATATCCAATGCCCGCCGCCGCCGCTCCGCCGGCTTGACGCGGCGCAGCGCCAGCGGAAACGCAACGTTGTCCAGCGCGGTCAGCCAGGGGAACAGGTTGGCATCCTGGAACACCACGCCGATCCGATCCGGATCTGGTCCGGTCACCGGGCGGTTGCCGCACAGGATGCTTCCGGCGGTCTGCTGCCGCAGGCCGGCCAGCATCATCAGCAGCGACGACTTGCCGCAGCCGCTCGGGCCGACGATCACCACGAAGCGGCCGGTGCCGACAGTGAAGTCGATATCCGCCAGCGCTTCCATCGGGCCGCCGCCGCTGGCATAGGCGTGCGACAGGCCGGTGACCTGGATGCTGCCGGCCGCGCCCGCGGCGCGCGCGGCCGACGCCGGATGCTGGATCACGTCCGCCATGCACCGCACCATTGCTCCACCCGGCGGATCGCCTCGTTCATGCCGATCGCGGCGACGGCGATCAGCAGCACCCCCGCCAGCAACTGACGCATCATGAAGTTCTCGCCCCAGGTTTCGATCTCATGACCGATGCCGGAGCGCGAGGCGTACATTTCCGCCAGTATGACGGCGGTGAAGGTGAAGATGACGGCGATGCGCATCGCCTCCAGCAAGATCGGCAGCATGCTGGGAAGATAGACGCGGGTGACGAGCTGGAAAGGCGTGGCGCCGTAGGTGCGCGCGATCAGCAGGTGCTCCGGCTGCACGGAGCGCACCGCCGCCTGGGCCGACAGCAGCACCAGCAAGGTGGAGGAAAAACAGCCGAATCCGACCTTCTGCCAGAACCCGATGCCGAGCGTGAGAATGAACATCGGCAGGAAGATCGATTTGGGAATGCTGAACAGGAAGAACAGCAGCGGATCGAACACAAGCGACAGATAGCGGCTCTCGGCAATCACCAGGCCGAGCACCGCGCCGAACGGCACGGCGATCGCGAAGGCGACCACGATTTCCAGTGCGGTGACGGCAAGGTCGGTTTGCAGTTGCGGGCGCGCCAGCAGCGTGCCGAGCGTGCGCAGCACATCGGTGAACGGCGGCACCAGCTCGCTGTCGATGGCGCCGGCGCGCGGCAGGATTTCCCATGCCAGCAGGACACAACACAACAAAACGAGGCGGAGCAGCGGCAAGGCGAGGCGAGGGAGGGTCATGCCGCGCGGGTCAAGCGCCGACCGGCTTGAAGTGCGTGTCGATGATCTGGTCGATCGGCGCGGTGTCGGTGATGCCGATCAGTTTGGCCGTTTCCAGCGCTCGGGTCAGCTCGTCCATTCCCATACTGGTATCCGTGGCCAGCTTCAGTATCGTCTGTTCATATTCCATGGCCGCGACGTCCGGCTTGATCTCGTCCACCTCGGCGATCAGCGCGATCGCCGCGTCGCGGTTGGCGCGCATCCACAGCAGCGCGCCGTACAACGCGTTCATCGTCTTCTGCACCACGTCCGGCTTGTCGGCGATCAGCTTGCCGGTCACCGCCCAGCCGCCGACAAGCTGCGGCGGCATTTCCGCGGCGTAGTCGATCAGCACCCGCACCTGCTTCGCCAGGATCAGCTCGAACGACAGCGGCGAATACAGCACAACGGCATCGACGTTGCCGGAACGCAGGTTGGGCACCAGGCCGCCGCCACCCAACGGCACCCGGGTGAACGGCGTGTGCTTCGCCTCGTTGGTCCACAGCGCAAGCACGTCGGAACCCGAGCCGGCGGAGGTGATGCCGACTTTCTTGCCTGCCAGGTCTTCGACTTTCGTGACGGGCGAATCGGCGCGCACCAGCAGATACCAGCCGCAGTTGACCCGCGTCGAGGTGGCGACGAGCTTCAGGTTGACGCCCTTGCGCACCGCCACGCCGATGATGCCGGGTCCGCCGAGCGAAACGTCCGCCGCGCCGGCGGCCATCGCCTCGATGCATTCGGCGCCGCCGCGATACACCGTGGCTTCGGCGCCGATCCCCTGTCTGTCGAACAGCTTCTGGCGGATCGCGGCCTCGGTGACGACGGTCGGGTAGTAGGTCTTGGTCGGTAGCGCGATGCGCACGACATCCTGCGCGCGGGCGGCGCGCGGCGTCAGTGCCGCGGACGCTCCGGCCGCGAGGCCCAGCAGCGCGGTGCGGCGCGTCAGGTGTGTGTGACGGATCGCTGCCTGGTTCATGCGCCGCTTCCTCCCCGGTTTGCTGGTTCACGCGGAGAGTAGAGCATGTCCAGGCGCACGGACACCTCGCCCGGGAAGCGGGAGAGATCGGCGCGGAGCCGCGGGTTGGTGGGGCGGGCCGCCCCTCACCCTCGCCGCTACGCGCCTCGCATCGGTCCGCTTCGCGGCCCAACCCCGCGCAGCGGGAGAGGTGTCTTGCGGCGGCGGTGGTGGCCCAATATGTTGGGATTGACAACCCATCCAACATCTACCCCTTGCGATTTGCCCCGAACCTGCACTGTAATCGCCGCGAATCACCCGGGGGGCGCACGCGATGGACGACAGCCTGCCGAGACACCGCAACGACGAGCAGACCACCCTGCCCGGCTTCGAGGCCGACCCGGTGCCAGCCGCCGCGAGCCACGTCGAATCGACAGCGGATCGTCTGCGCGCGGCTCTGGCGGCGCGCGATCCGGGGGCGCCGGCGCTTGCCGAAGACGCCATGCGCGTCGCCCCGTCCGACTACGACGTTCCGCTGCTTTCGGCGCTCATCATGCTGGTCGCGAAACAGCCGGATCGCGCGCTGACCTACCTCAAACGGCACCAGAAACGTTGGGTGCCCGGCAGGCGGACAGATTTGCTGACCGCATTGGCGCTGGCGCAACAGGGCCATGTCGGGCGGGCCGGCAGCATGCTGGAAGCCGCCGGCCTCGACACCCTTTATCGTGCCTACGGCGCCATGCCGCAATGCCCCGGGATGATGGACTGGCTGGGCGACCGCCTGACCGAGATCGCCCGCAAGCGCGGCAAGCTTCCGAAACCAAAGCCGAAGCCGGTCGCAACGAAACCCGCCAAACCGAAGCCGCGCGCCACCGCAACGCCCGCCGCGCCGCCATCGCCGCCGCTGCCGGACCTGCCCAGGCTCGAGGCCGACTTCACCACCAGTATCGCATTCGCCAACGCGGATGCGATCCGCGTCACCGGCGACTCGCCAGAGCCCGACTGGTTCCGTCTGCGCGGCGAACTCACCCTGCTCGGCCTGTTCCAGGGGTTCGACGAATTGCTCTGCCTGCCGCTGCTGCACGGTGTGGAGACGCATTGGTACCAGGTCGAAACCGTGCGCAAGGTGCTGAAGCAGTATCGCGGCCGGGTGCTGCTGGCCGACGAGGTCGGCCTCGGCAAGACCATCGAAGCCGGCATGGTGGTGAAGGAATACATGCTGCGCGGCATGGCGGAGCGCGTGCTGATCCTGACCCCCGCATCGCTGGTCGGCCAGTGGCGCGAGGAGATGGTGGAGAAGTTCTCCATCGACTGCGCCACCACGCATGACAAACTGCTGCGCGACGACCCCGCGGCGTTCTGGGCGCAACCCAGGGTGATCGCATCGATCGCGGCGGCACGGCGCAAGGAACACGCGGCGCTGTTGTCGGCGCAAAGCTACGACGTCGTCGTGGTGGACGAGGCGCATCATCTGAAGGATCAGTCCAGCGCCAGCTACCATCTGGTCAATAGCCTGCAGAAACGTTTTCTTCTGTTGCTTCGGCGACGCCGGTGCAGAACAACCTGATCGAGCTGTACAACCTGCTGACCCTGTTGCAGCCGGGAATCTTCAAGACGCCGAAGGAGTTCCGTGCTGCCTACATGGTGCACGGCAAGCCGCGCGAGCCGGTGAACCGCGAGAAGCTGCGCGACCTGATGCGCGGTGTGATGATCCGCAACACGCGTGCGCTGGCGGCCTTGCGCCTGCCGCGCCGCCACGCGGCGACCTTGCGCGCCACGCCGGAACCGGAGGAGGCCGCCTGTTATCGCGCTCTAACAGCACAGGTGCGGGATGTCGCGGCGGGCGGACAGCATCGGCTGGCGGCGCAGCATCTCCTGTCGGCCGCCGGGTCGTCGCCGGCAGCGGCTTCGGTGGCGATCGCCCGTTTCTGCGAACGCCATGCGCCGGATAAGCGCTGGTCCGCGCTGCAATCGCGCTATACCGCGCTGGGCGCCGGTGCCAAGCAGGCGGCATTGCTCGATCTGCTGCACCGCAATCCCGCCGAGAAGAAGATGGTGTTCGTGCATCATCGCGACAGCCTGGCGCATCTCGCCGGTCTGCTGCGGGCGCGCAACATGACGTTCGCCACGTTCGACGGATCGATGAGCGGGCCGGACAAGGACGCCGCGGTCGCCGCGTTCCGCGACAGCGTGCCGATCCTGCTGTGCAGCGAATCGGGCGGCGAGGGACGCAACCTGCAATTCTGCAACACGCTCATCAATTTCGACATCCCATGGAATCCGATGGCGATCGAGCAACGCATCGGCCGCATCGACCGGATCGGCCAGGTGCGTGAGGTGTTCGTGTTCAACCTCGCCACATCCGGCACCATCGAGGACCATGTGCTGCGTATCCTCGACGAGAAGATCAACATGTTCGAACTGGTGGTCGGCGAGGTTGGTGCCATCCTCGGCGCATTGGAAGAGCAGCAGGACTTCTCTAGTCTGGTACTGGAGGCTTGGCTACAGAGCAGTGATGCGGCGCGCGATGCGGCGTTCGCTGCGCTGGAGGGGCAGTTGACCGCGGCGCGGCGCGATTACGAAGACGCGAAACAGTTGGACGAGGCGTTGTTCGGAAATGAACTCGATGCTGGTTGAAACGAGGCTGGCTGATCCGGGCCCGATGCAGCGTTTCGTTGCCGGACTGCTAACGGCCGAGGGCGCGCTGGTCGAGCCGATCGAGCCGGAGGGGCTGGAAGCCGTCGTGCCGCCGTCGTTGCAACAGGCACTCGGCGTTCCGGAGCTGTGTCGCCTGGGTTTCGGCGCCACGCTGCCCGAAGGGGCCGCGCGGGTCGGCATCGAATCCGACTGGCTGGACCGCTGCGCGCGCGATGGGCGACCGGGGCCACTGGAGCAGGTGCGTGCTGGAGGCGTCGGCCGGGCTGGGCGATGCGGAGGCGGTGCTGGCGCACGAACTCGCGCTGGACAACGCGACGTTCCGGCTGGTTGCGGCGCGGCCGGCCTGGACGCGCTATCTGCTGTTCGACCTGCGCTACACGGCGATTTCCGACGAAAAGCGCGACGGCGTGCTACGGCTCATGCTGAACCTGGCGACTGGCGCGCTGCCGGATGCGGCGTTGGAGCGGATAACACCGTGGCTCAACGATGCGGGCGCGGATGCGGTGCCGCCGGATGACGCGGTACTGCCGGCGGACTGGGAGCGGACGCGGGTGCTGGATGTGCTGCGACCTGCGGTGCCGCCGCGCCTGGCGGCGGCGCTGGCGCCGTTCGAGCGTGGGCTGCGCCGGCGCCTGGCGCGCGACCAGGATCGGCTGCATGCGTATCACAACGATCTTTACCGCGAGGCGATGCGCCGCGCCGCGACAGCAACCGAGGGTGACCCAGCGCATCAGCGGGAACAGTTGCGGATCGCGGCGATCGGGCGGGAGTACCGCGCCAAGCTGGACGACCTCGGGCACAAATACGCACTACGGGTCACGCTGGAATGGATCCGCACGCTGGAACTGGTGATGCCGGTGGTGCGGTTGGAGCTGCTGGTGCGCCGGCGCAAGGCCGAGCGCGTGGTGTGGCTGGACTGGAACCGCCTGGCGCGCCGGCCGGAGCCGCCGGTCTGCGAGGACAATGTCGCACCGGAGCGGCCGCGCCTGGCATGCGACGACGCGGTGCATTTGGTGAGCGCCGGTGGGTTGGCCGCGTGCACGGGGTGCGGCAAGGCGTATTGCCGGGCGTGTCACCGGGCCGGGTGTCCGAAATGCGGTAGGGTTTGACGCCGGGCGGCGATATCACGACAACCGGAAGGGGGGATGGCGGGAATAATTCTCCCCCTCCCCTTGAGGGGAATTATCACCTTGACTGAACATGATAGGTGTGCCATTATCCTGGCCGTGAACGGAGATGGCCATGTCTCGCCCTATCGATCTGACGAACCCGATCTTCACCAACCTGGACGCGGCGCGCTGCCACTTTGAGGCGATCCGCTG
>JBEKNT010000389.1:0-6572 GCA_049522565.1 Acetobacteraceae bacterium | reverse complement strand
GTCTCCGCCGGCTACGTCACCGGCGCGATGTTCGTGCTCTCGGTCAGCGCGTTCTACCTGCTGCGCGGGAAGTACCGCGGACTGGCGATCCGCTCGATGACGGTGGCGGCAAGCTTCGGCCTGGCTTCGGCGCTCTCCGTCGTCGTGCTGGGCGACGAGAGCGGCTACACGGCAGGCCTGAACCAGAAGATGAAGGTCGCCGCGATCGAGGCGATGTGGCAGACCGAGCCGGCCCCGGCGTCGTTTACGGTGATCGGCATCCCGGACATCAATACGCACGAAACCGACGACGCGATCCGCGTGCCGTGGGCGCTGGGACTGATCGCGACGCGCTCGCTGCACGGTCCGGTGGAGGGTATCGACAACCTGGTGTCCGAGGCCGAGCTGCGCATCAAAAGCGGCATGGTCGCCTATGGCGCGATGCAGACGCTGCGCGCGCATCCCGATGATGCCACCGCGCGCGCCGCATTCGACGCGCATGGGAACGACCTCGGCTACGCGCTGCTGCTGAAACGCTACACGCCGGCCGTGACCGACGCCGGCGAGGACCAGATCGCCGCCGCGGCGCTGGATACCATCCCGCCGGTGCTGCCGTTGTTCTTCACCTTCCGCGTCATGGTGGCGCTCGGCTTCTACTTCATCGCGCTGTTCGCCACGATGTTCGTGCTGGCGTCGCGGCGCAACCTGGAACGCCACCGCTGGCTGCTGCGCGTCTGCCTGTGGTCGCTGCCGCTGCCCTGGGTGGCCGCGGAACTCGGCTGGGTGGTCGCCGAGGTCGGCCGACAACCCTGGACGATCGACGGCGTGCTGCCGACCTTCCTCTCGGTTTCCAGCGTGCCGGCCAGCAATGTCTGGATCTCGCTGGTTGGCTTCGTGTTGTTCTACTCGGTGCTGGCCGTGGTCGAAGTCTACCTGATGGTCCGCACCATCCGGCATGGACCTGACACCGGACCGAGTCCGGGCAGACCGACGCTCGCCGCGGTTGCCGCCGAATAGGAGCCCCCCATGACCGAATATGAAATCCTGCGGCTGTTGTGGTGGGCGGTGCTCGGCGTGCTGCTGATCGGCATCGCCGTGATGGACGGCTTCGACATGGGCACGGCGATCCTGCTGCCGATCGTCGGCCGCACCGACATGGAGCGGCGCGTCGTCATCAATACCGTCGGCCCGGTCTGGGAAGGCAACCAGGTCTGGCTCATTCTCGGTGGTGGGGCGATCTTCGCCGCCTGGCCGCCGTTATACGCCGTCGCGTTCTCCGGCTTCTATCTCGCCATGCTGCTGCTGCTGTGCGCGTTGATCCTGCGGCCGGTGGGATTCAAGTACCGCAGCAAGCTCGAGGGCACGCGCTGGCGCACCACATGGGACACGGCGTTGTTCCTCGGCGGGCTGGTGCCGGCGCTGGTGTTCGGCGTGGCGTTCGGCAACACGCTGCAAGGCGTGCCGTTCCGCTTCGACGACACGTTGCGCATGACCTACACCGGCAACCTGTTCGGGCTGTTCAATCCGTTCGCGCTGCTGTGCGGCCTGGTCAGCGTCGCGATGCTGACGATGCACGGCGCCACCTGGCTCGCCTGCAAGACCGAGGGCGTGATGCGCCGCCGTGCCCAAACCGCCGGGATCGTCGCTGCGCTGGTGCTGGCGGTGCTGTTCATCCTGGGCGGCGTCTGGGCCAGGACGCTGGACGGCTACGTGCTGCAATCCTTCGCCGGCATGGATGCGCCATCCAACCCGCTGACCAAGCACGTGATCCACCAGGCCGGTGCGCTGATGGCCAACTACACCGCGATACCATGGACCATGGCCGCGCCAATCCTTGGCATCGCGGCCGCCCTGCTCACCGCCTTGCTCGTCTCGCTCCGCCGCTTGCGCGTGCTGGCCTTCGTCGCCAGCGGCCTGTCGATTGCGGGGGTGATCGCCACAGCCGGCGTCAGCCTGTTCCCCTTCCTGCTGCCCTCCTCGATCGATGCCACATCGAGCCTGACGGTGTGGGACGCGTCGTCCTCGGCCACCACGCTGCTGGTGATGACCGTGGCAACGGCGATCTTCCTGCCGATCGTCCTCGCCTACACGGCCTGGGTCTACCGCGTGCTGCGCGGCCCGGTCACCGCGGCGGACATCGAAGCCGATCCGCACATGACGTATTGAGGAGTGGTGGCATGTGGTATTTCGCGTGGATTCTCGGACTGAGCTTCGCTGCCGCGTTCGCCGCGCTGAATGCGATGTGGCTGGAACTGGCGCCGGGCAAGGGCCTGCCGGACTGATACGAAACTGCCCGGAAGGTTGACGTGCGGCCCGGGCCGCCGGCCGAGCGCCTCAGGCGGCCGACGCTTCCTCGGGTTCGTCGATCCGCAGCAGCCGCGCCAATCCCGCGCGCGGTCGCACCAGGTCCGCCAGCGTATAGCTGTCGAGCGCCGCCAGGAACGCGCGCAGCGCCTCATCCACCGCGGCGGCCAGCACGCATTCGGGCTTGATCACGCAATCGCCCTGCGTGCCGAAGCAGGGCATCACCTCCAGGTCCGCCTCGGAGCGGCGCACCACGGCGCCGATGTTGATCTCCTCCGCGGGACGCGCCAGCCGCAACCCGCCGCGTTGGCCACGCACTGTCAGCACCTCGCCGGACAGCGCAAGCTGATGCACCACTTTCATCAGGTGGTTGTTGGAAATCTGATACGACCTGGCGATGTCGGCGATGGTGACCAGCCTGTCCGGCCGCAGCGCCAGATAGATCAGGGTGCGCAAGGTGTAGTCAGTGAACACGGTCAGCCGCATGTGCGTCCCCTGTTATGGGTTCACCCGGCCGCTGATAGCGGCGGTCGATTGAACGAGTGCCTTGACACCGGCGCGGTGCCAGTGACGCGCCGGCGCGACGGAATGCCCTTGGTACGGGCGGAGATCTTTCCGAGTACCGTGTCGCGGTGCAGCCGGGGCACGGACCAGATCCACGTCGGCGATCTGGCTTCGGTGACGTCGGCGACGTGCGGCACGCCTTTGCTCATGTCGCTGTTTTACACCCGCAACTTCCTCGCGCAACAAGGCGCACACCAAATATAGCTTTAAATAAAACAGTTCTAGTGGGTACATCTATAAAGCTGCGGCGGAAACCGTGTCGCTCACCCCAGATGAGTCATCACGTCCCGCACCACGGCTTCGAACATCGCGGTCGTCAGCCGGCCGGTATTCGTGTTGAGCCGTGACACGTGATAGCTGTCCGCCAGGTACACGTCGGTCGGCAACCTATGCACTGCGCCGTGCTGGAAGCGGGCGTGGCTGGCGCGCAGGCCGCTGGCCCGCAACACCGCGGCGTGCGCCACCGCGCCCAGCGCCAGCACGCAGGCCAGGCGCGGCATGGCGGCCATCTCGGCGGCGAGGAAGCGGTTGCAGGTGCCGATCTCCTGCGGCTTCGGCAGGTTGGCGGGTGGCACGCAGCGCACGGCGTTGGTCACCCGGCAGTTGACCAGGGTCAGCCCGTCCGTCGGATCCGCCCGATAGTCCCCCTGCGCGAGGCCGAACCGCAGCAGCGTCTGGTAGAGCAGGGTGCCGGCAAAGTCGCCGGTGAAGGGGCGGCCGGTGCGGTTGGCGCCGCGGACACCGGGGGCCAGGCCGACGATCAGCAGCCTTGCGTCGGTGGCGCCGAAACTTGGCACCGGCGCATTGAACCATGCGGGATTGGCGCCGCGGTTGGCCTCCCGATAGCCGACCAGGCGCGGACAGAGCGGACAATCGCGGCCGGGGCTGGTCGCTGCGGTCACGGCGTCACGGTCGGAGCAGGGGCAGTCGCGGACGCGACGGTCACGGCAAGGCCGGTCACGGCGGGGAGGCGGTGGTCGGGCGCCGGTGTCAGTCGCAGGCACAGCCCGGGGTCGGGCCCCCCTCGCCGCGGACGACGTGATGGTCGATCCATTCGGCGACCAGCCGGCGCGCCTCGTTGATCGAGGCCTCGGGATGGTGGATGCGATACAGCGACGTGCAGGCCTGGAACGCGGCGAGGTCGTCAGAGCCGATCTGACGCAGTTCGCGATAGGCGGTAACCACGGCCCGTTCGCAGCTTCGAGCGATGCGGCTGAACTCTTGGCCCATCTTGGCGGACGCTCCTCAGTTGCGAATCATTCGCAAAACCCGCGCGAATCATAAGGCTGGCCTGGCTGGCGGGCAATACGGAGAAGGCCGTACGCAGCGCGGTTTCGGCGGCAAGCCCCTGGCCGGCCCAAAAGACGCAATGGACGGATGCTCGAACCTATCGAGCGGCATTGAAGCGCCGGCCGCGGCGACGCAATCTGCGCGCCGGCGAGCGGTGTAGGCCGGTCTGCCGGGACAGCAGGAGAAGCGGCGTGGACGCAATCGTGGCATCAGCAGGTACCGAATTCTGGTCGCGCGCGCGGCGGCACATGCTGAACTATGGCGGCAGTTTCGTGCCGTTCGTCCCGGTGCGCGCCGAAGGCTGCTTCGTCCATGACGCCGACGGCCGCCGCGTGCTGGATTTCACCTCCGGGCAGATGAGCGCCATCCTCGGCCACTGCCATCCGGAGATCGTCGCCACGGTGCGCGACGCGGCGGGGCGGCTCGACCATCTGTTCTCGTCGATGCTCAGCGCGCCGGTGGTGGACCTGGCCGAAGCCCTCGCCACGCTGGCCCCTGCCCTGCCCCGCGTCATGTTGCTGTCCACCGGCGGCGAGGCGAACGAGGCGGCGATCAAGATCGCCAAGCTGGTGACGGGCGGCTGGGAGGTCGTCGGGTTCGCGCAGTCGTGGCACGGCATGACCGGCGGCGCCGCGTCGGCCACCTATAAAGCGGGGCGGCGCGGCTATGGGCCGGCGGCGGTCGGATCCTTCGCCATTCCGGCTCCGAATGCGTTCCGCCCGCGCTTCCCCGGTGTGTCGTGGCAGGCCGAACTGGACGATGCGTTCGCGCTGGTGGACCGGCAGAGCACCGGCAACCTCGCCGCCTTCATCGCCGAGCCGGTGCTGTCGAGCGGCGGCATCATCGAATTGCCGGAGGGCTACCTGCGCGCATTGCAGCGCAAATGCGCGGAGCGCGGCATGTTGCTGATCCTCGACGAGGCGCAGACCGGGCTGGGTCGTACCGGCACGATGTTCGCGTTCGAACGCGACGGCGTGGTGCCCGACATCCTGGTGCTGTCGAAGACGCTGGGCGCCGGGCTGCCGCTGTCCGCGGTGATGACCAGCGAGGCGATCAGCGCCGTGTGCGATGAACGCGGGTTCCTGTTCTACACGACGCACGTGAACGATCCGCTACCGGCCTCGGTCGGCCTGAAGGTGCTGGAGATCGTGCAGCGCGACGGCTTGGCCGCACGGGCGTTGGCGATGGGAAAACGGCTGAAGGACGGCCTGCGCGCGTTACAGGCGCAGCACGCCTGGATCGGCGACGTGCGCGGCCGTGGGCTACTGCTCGGGCTGGAGTTCATCGACGAAGACGCCGGACGGTGTCGTTCTGCCGCCGAGCTTTCGGATGCAGTGACGGATCGCGCGCTGGAACTTGGGTTGAGCGCGAACATCGTCCGCGCCGGGGCGTCGGGCGGGGTGATGCGCATCGCCCCGCCGTTGACGGTGACCGAAGAGGAAATCGACCTGGGACTGGAGCTGCTGAGCGCAGCGATGCGGGAGGTCGTCCGGCAAACCGCCTGAGCGCCATCAGACGTTGAACGACACCAGCCTCAGGAAGTAGTTCAGCTCGTGGAGCCGGCCTTTGTTGGATGGGGTGACCTGGATATCGGCACTGATTGTATGCTGGATACTGCCTGTCCTCGGCAGGACCGTCTGACCAGTGTGATCCAGTTTGAAGCTGGCCATCTCCGGTATCGCCCGGCCCGTCACAAACTCGTCGGTAAAGTCCATCTTCTCATTGCGTTTATAGAATATGTGGCAGCGCTCCTGCCGAAATTCCGGAATGTACTCGACAAAGGTCCCCTGCTCCGGACCGATGATCGAGGTATCAAATCCACTCACCCGGCCATGATAGCCGAGCGCGTTGGCGATCTTTTGCATGTCGGTCTTCCATGCCTGCCGACCACCGCCGTGATAGCGCTTCCTCCAGTTCGCGCAGCCATAAAGGTGCACGCCATTGGCGACATCGCCGCCCATATCGGTGATGAAGGTGGCGAAGCCCGCAGCATGAGCCCCCGTATCACCCGCGGCATCGAAGTGATAGCCATACAGCCACGCTTTGGTCTGCAGTACCACGCCCATGCAAAGCAGCAAATGCGGGAAGCCGATCAGCTCCTGGTCACAGCCGGCCTGGGCTTCATTGAGAAACACAGCCATAGCCGTTGCCTTATTACACTCTCGAAAATATGGTTGTGCGTAGCGCGCGCGTCAATGTGGCGACAGTGTTCAGAGGTGGCATTTTTCTACCCGATGCGCCGCGGCGCCGGCCTGGGATTCACCCCGCGACACCGCTGGGCCGATGCTGTCCTGTTGCCATCGGCTGCATGGGCCGCCTGAGCTACCGTCATCGCCGCTTGCCACCGATACGTCCCGCCGCAGCAAGGGAGACAACAGATGGATGCCGAGCGGAGCCTGCCCTCGGGCACTTGACCAAAGGTCGGCATAACAATG